>JAGAZJ010000017.1 GCA_018110925.1 Oscillospiraceae bacterium
ACAACACTCGGCGGATTTGATGTAAGTGTAAGCTACAGCATAGACGGCGGAACAGCAGTCAACGGTCAGGAAACGACCAAGTTTGAGGTAAAGGCAGACAACAGCACAAAGGTAGCATATGAGAATGACTACAGCAAGCAGACCGGCACTCTCAGGATCACCAAGACCATTGAAGGACCAGTTACTGCAAATGACCTTGAAAATCTGACATTCACAGTTACCGGCGAGGACGGCACATTCTCCGAGTCCTATGTTCTCGGCAGAGATTTCCAGGCAGATGCAAACGGTGTTTACTCCAAGGAGATCACAGCCAAGACCGGCAGCTACACCGTAACGGAGACACTCTATGATGTGGATGGTACAGTAGTAGAGGTAACATATACGGTAGTTGCAAACGGTTCTTCCTCAAACGGCACAGGTGACAGCGCAGGTGCTGAGGTAGTCAAGGACGAGATCACAGAGGTCAACTTCACAAACAGCTACAAGTCTGATACACCTGTTACCGCAGATGTAACTATCAGCAAGAAGGCAATAACTCTTGACGGCGCAGAACTTGCAGGTGCTGAACTCACAGTTGAGAAGGGCACATATGACGGAACAGTCTTCACGACGACCGCAACGATAGCATCGTGGCTGTCTGACGGAACTACCAAGACAATACCCGGACTTGAGGAAGGTACTTACAGACTCACCGAAACAAGCGCACCCGACGGATATCTTACCGCAGAGTCGATCATATTCAAGATAGATGAAAACGGTGATGTTACCGATAAAAACGGCAGCGCATTTGAAGACAACACAGTCGTGATGGTCGATGCTTCCGCACGCACAAATATGCTGAAGATCACAAAGACGATCTCGGGCGATATAACTCCCGAAGAGTTCGAGGGCGCACTTGCGTTCACGATCACAGCTCCCAGCGGCGCATCCAGAACATACAGACTTTGCGACGGCGAATTTGAAAAGGTAGAAGAAAGTGGCAAGACCGTCTATGTACTCACTCTCTATGATGTTGAGGAAGGCGATTATGAGATCACCGAAACTACACAGGACATCACAGGCAAGACATATTCAGCATCCTACACGATCAAGGATCTCCAGTCATGGAACGGCGACGGCGCTGAGGCTGAAGTGACCGCGACAGGTCTTGAGAAAACAGCTTCTGTTGCAGTTGCAGACGGCAAGTACATAGCAGTTGAATTCAACGACGAGTATGAGATCAGCGGCACCGATCCTGTAAAGCCCGATGAAGATGATATCAGAGGCTTCAAGAAGGTCAACATGGTCAAGTACGATGCAGACGGAACTATTGAAGGCGTTCCCGGTTCGGCATACGGCATTTTCGCAGAAGATGACGATATCGTTACATGGGACAACTTCGGACCTCAGAAGGACAACTGGGAGACCATAAGAGACACCCACGCTATCGTGTCCACAGTGACCGATGCCAACGGTGATATAATCTTCAAGGATCCCGACGGCAAGCTCACAGTCGGTGAAAAGTACTGGATGAGAGAGATCCACGAACCTGACGGATTCCTTATCTCCAAGGATCCCGTAAAGGTGATATTCACCGGTGACAGCTTCGTTATCGATCCCGATACAGAGGTTCCCGATGATAATGGCAGAAAGCTCGTTGAGCTTATCACGATCGGCGGTGTTCCCACCACGATCTGGAGAGAGAATGTAGATGACGGATATACTCCTCCTTCACCTCCCACACCTCACGATGACGAGCAGAAGCCCGAGCCTTCGGAGACTACACCCACACCTCAGTATCCCAATTACTACATTGATACAACACCCTATCCCGCAGAGACATTCCCTGTAACACCCAACCTCGTAACGCCTATCTTCGGGCCCGAGGATAAGTACGGCAGAGGCAACAAGCCCGCAGTTACCGAGGATGTTGAAGACAGCCACGCACAGACAGAAGATGTCGGCGCAGGCGCAGGCGTTGAGGACATCGGTTCTCACAGCTCCGCAGATACAAATGCAGTTGCAGTGGTACTCATTGTATGCCTCGCACTTGTACTTGCAGCTATCGGCGGTGTTAAGGTGCTTGAACGCAAAAAGTGATAACTGAAAAGGATACCATGACATAACAAGGAGCTGCTGCCCTCGGGCGGCAGCTCTTTTTTGCCTGCAATGACGTTGAATAGCCGTTGACATTATCTGTGCTTTGTGATACACTATATTCAATCAAACCGCTGGCACGGGAGGTAATTATGCCGAAACACAGGTGTTTCTTATATATCACTTTGCTATTTACAATGTTCATTACGTCATGCAGTGGAACTGATACACGTCCGCAGACAGAAAATACGACCGTTACCTGACCATTTTTTTATGATGTTTGCCATTTGTTTATGACCGAATAAACCATTGATGATTCTTGCTTCCTTGACAATCGGTGCGGTTTATGGTACTATTGAATGAGTATAAAGATCTGTCGTCAGACTTGTTAATGAAAGGGACAACGATATGAAAAAACTTCTCTTTGTGTATAACCCTCATTCGGGTAAGGGCATGATAGCCAACTATCTTGCCGAGATAATAGATATATTCACCAAGGACGGTTACGATGTGACGGCACATCCAACACAGCGCCGTGACGACTGCTATATGACAGTGCGTGAGAGGGCTTCCGAGTACGATCTGGTCGTGTGCAGCGGCGGCGACGGCACAATGAATGAGACACTGAAAGGCATAATGGACGGCGGTCACCATGTACCTGTGGGCAGTATACCGGCAGGTACCATGAACGATTTTGCGTCAAGTCTCGGCATACCCAAATATATGCCCGATGCGGCCAAGAATATCGTGAACGGCACACCGAGATTTGTTGATGTGGGTGCGTTCAATACAAAGTATTTTACATACGTTGCGGCGTTCGGTGCGTTTACAAAGGTGAGCTATTCCACAGATCAGCAGATGAAAAATATTCTCGGTCCTGTGGCATATATGATAGACGCTGTGAAAGAGGCAATGGCGAATTTCGACCTGTCACAGCACTATAATGTTACGATAGAATGTCAGAATGAGGTGGTCACTGATGAATTCCTCTTCGGAATGGTGGCGAACTCTCTCTCTGTCGGCGGCATAAAGGATCTCGCAGGGGACAACGTCAGCATGAACGATGGGCTTTTTGAGGGCATATTCATTAGGAACCCGAGGGATACCATAGAGCTGAACAAGACCCTCAATGCCCTTATCCGAAAGGATTTCAACTCCCCGTATTTCTATTATTTCAGAGCACCTTCATTCAAGTTTATCGCCAACGGAGATGTGCCATGGACAGTTGACGGTGAATACGGCGGAGACGAAAAGGAGATAAGTATATGCGTCCTGCACGACGCTCTGAAAATGGTGGTCGGCAAGAACGTTCCCGGTCTCAAGAACGATGAAAAGAGGAAGAGCAATGGATAAGTCACAGGCGAAAGCTCGTATAGACGAACTTACCTCAGAGATAGAGCGCCATAATCACAGCTATTATGATCTTGACGATCCGTCGGTCAGCGATTATGAGTATGATATGCTCATGCGTGAGCTGAAAGCTCTCGAAGCCGAGTATCCGGACCTTGCATCGGAGAATTCCCCAACAAAGCACGTCGGCGGTGCGGCTTCTGCGGCATTTGAGCCTGTTATACACACGGTGCAGATGGCGAGCCTTCAGGATGTTTTCTCCAGGGAGGAGGTATCTGCCTTTACTCTGAGGACAAGAGAAGCCCTTGCCGCTGAGGGAGAAAAGCCGCTGTTCACCGTTGAGCCCAAGATAGACGGTCTCTCTGTGTCTCTTGAATACCGTGACGGCGTGTTCGTCAGGGGCTCTACAAGAGGTGACGGCTTCACGGGAGAGGACGTGACAGCCAACCTGAAAACGATCCGCTCCATACCTATGAGGATAAAAACGTCCCTGCCTTTTTTGGAGGTCAGGGGAGAGGTATATATGCCCCGAAAGGTGTTTGATGAGCTGGTGGCGGAACAGCTTGCATCCGGTGAGGGCAAAAAGGTGTTCAAGAACCCCAGAAACGCCGCCGCAGGCTCGCTCAGGCAGAAAGACTCAAAGATCACCGCTTCAAGAAAGCTGGATATACTCATATTCAACATACAGCAGTGCGAGGGCAGGACTTTTGTCACACACAGAGAGTCCCTCGACTTTCTCAGGGCGGAGGGCTTCCACACGATAGATGACTATGCGGTTGATACAGACAAAGAACTGTTTGACATGATAGACAGGATAGGCGCAGAGCGTGACGGCTACCCCTATGATATAGACGGCGCCGTGATAAAGACCGATGACTTTTCTCAGCGTGAGCTTCTCGGCTCAACGTCAAAGTATCCCAAATGGGCGGTGGCGTTCAAATATCCTCCCGAGGAGAAGGAGACCACGCTCCTTGATATAGAGGTGAACGTGGGCAGGACGGGCGTTCTTACCCCAACGGCGGTTTTTGAGCCTGTACAGCTTGCAGGCACAGAGGTGCGCCGTGCGGTGCTACACAACCAGGAGTTTATCTCGGAGAGGGATATCCGCATAGGTGATACTATCGTTGTTCGCAAGGCAGGCGAGATAATCCCCGAGGTACTGAGGAGCGTGCGTCATAAGGACGGGGCGGAGCCGTATTTTCTGCCCGATGTATGCCCTGCCTGCGGAGAGCATACCCTGCGTGACGAGGACGAAGCGGCAGTCCGCTGCCCCAATCCGGAGTGCCCTGCCCAGAGCTACCGCAATATAGTGCATTTCTGCTCTAAGGGCGCTATGGATATAGAGGGGCTGGGAGAGAGCGTTATAGCCGCACTGACAGACAGCGGACTTGTAAAGACAGCGGCTGACATATATTCTCTTGAAGCGGCAGACATAGCCGCCCTTGACAGAATGGGCGATAAGTCCGCATCAAATATCATAGCCGCCATAGAGAAGTCAAAGAGTGCGCCGCTCGACAGAGTCATATTCGGCATCGGCATAAGGGGCATCGGTGCGGCGACCGCAAAGCTCCTCTGTGACAGGTTCGGCACACTTGAAGCCATAGAAGCGGCAACCGCAGAGGAGATAAGCCGGATAGACGGCTTCGGTAGCGTGCTCAGCGAAAATGTCTTTGCCGCATTCCGCAATGAGCATTATATACATCTGATAAATTCGCTCAGAGAGGCAGGGCTGTCGCTCTCATACGAGAAAAAGACTGCGGCTGACACGCTGAACGGCAAGACATTTGTGCTGACAGGCACTCTGCCCACCCTCAAACGTGACGAAGCAAAGCGTCTCATAGAGGAGGCGGGCGGCAAGGTATCGGGCTCTGTCTCTAAAAAGACCGACTACGTCGTGGCGGGTGAGGAGGCAGGCAGTAAGCTCACAAAGGCGCAGGAGCTGGGCATAGCCATCCTGTCGGAAGATGAACTGCTGGGTCTGATAAATGGCTGACAGATATGTTCCGAGAAAGCTGGTGTGCATTGCCTGCGGATATGCGGCAGGGCTGATCTTTGCCGCTCTGTTTCCGTTTATCCGTATCCCCCTGGCGGTCGTGGGCTTTGCGTCAGGTGCGGTCGTGACCGCACTTGGACTCGTTAAGCGCCGTGCATACATCACGGCGGCAGGGGCGGTGCTTATCTGTATGGGCATAGGCTCATGCGTCTATCCGCAGGGAAAGATGCCCTCAGATGGCGTGTTTGAGGCTGTTGTCTGTGAAGCGGACAGCGAGGGCGTGCCCTTTTACATAGTGCATTCTGATGAGGGCTTGCGCACGGGGATATATCTGAGCGGCGAAAGTGAGCTTGTCAGAGGCGACAGGATAGCGGTCAGCGGCACGCCTGTTGAGCCGAAGAACGCATCCGCAATGGCTTCACGGGGAGTGTACTCCGTGATGTATTCCCCCGATGTCAGGATAGTGTCACATTCAAGGGGGCTGTTCAGCGCTGCTTCAAGGCTGAGACAATATGTCATAACAAGGATAAGGGCGCTTGAAACCGGCGACAGCGGAGAGATGCTCATAGGCATGACCTTCGGGAGCAGATTCTGGAGAATGGGCACAGCCGCACAGAATGTGCTTTACCGTTCGGGCGCAGGCCATGCGGCGGCGGTCTCGGGTCTGCATATCTCAACAGCGGCGGCATTCCTTGCGGGGCTTTTCAGAAAGGATATCAAAAAACGCTTTATCGCTGTTATGGCGGCGGGGGCGTTCATATGTCTTGCGGCTGACCTTTCCGCCCCTGTTATCAGGGCTATGGTCATGCTTGCGGCTGTATATGCCGCACCGCTTCTCGGCAGGCGATCCGATGCGCTCACATCCCTATGTGCGGCGGCGCTGCTCATACTTATACAAGCGCCCTACTGCATAACGGGGGCATCGTTCCTGCTGTCTGTATCGGGCGTTATGGGGGCGGCGGTCATTGCTCCTGCGGTCACAAAGGCTGTGTCAGAAAAGATATCCCGTGATGGCAAGCACACTGCGGCAGATACGCTCATATCCGTCATGTGTACACAGACTGCGGTACTGCCCGTGTCGCTCATATTCTTTGATGAGATACCGGTCGCCGCACCGCTGACCAATATCATCGTTCTGCCTCTGTGTACTGCGGCGATATTCATTTCGTATGCGGCGGTGATGCTCAGTTTCCTGCCTGCGCTGTCATCGGTGCTGTTTGTGTTCTCCGTGATGATATGCAGAGCTTCACTGACGATGTGTACAGCCCTTTCGGGCATAGGTGAGCCAATACCCGTGGGGTATATAAGTGAGGCGGCAATTGCAGGGGCGGCGGTGATATCTCTGCTCGGCTTTGCGGCAGGCAGAAAAACAGGTATTGCAGTCATGGTGTCGGCGCTGTCTCTTGTGATGATATCGGCATCTGTGCTCCGTGCCGTGCCCTATGACCGCACACGGGTCTTTGCAGAGCAAAGCTGTGCGGTGGTGGCTTTCCCCGACGGGGGAGCGGCGGTGGATATGGGCAAAAACAGCTATACGGTGAGAAAACTCGCAGCAAGGAACGGTGTGCATCCCACGGCAGTATTCTGTACGGCGGACATGGCGGACAGCTATCGTGAGTTGTTCCCCGATGCGGTGATATACGACACGGGGATATATCTTGATTACGATGTGAACGGTGTGTCGGTGAATATCACGAAGGACAGCGCTGTGATAGCATCAAATGGTGATGAATACACACTCGTCTGAAAAGGAGGATGCCTGTGGGCTTTTCTGATGAACTGAAAAAGGTGTATGACTCATTTAGGAACGCCCGTGAAGTAAAGGCTGTGACCTATGGCGATGAGCAGATAAAGCTGATAGAGAACGGCATCGACGGGGTGGATGATGTCATATTCGGAGATGACAAAACTGCGGTCAGGAGTATGCTCTTTGCGCTGGAGCGGTATCTTGACCCGTATTACAACTGCCCTCTGCCGTACAGGGAGCGGATGTACGATTCCCTGCACCGCCTTCTGACAACAACGGATGACGACGATATAATAGATGATGTGCTTGATCTTATGATGTATGAGGACAACGACATATTTCTGCGGGAAAATATAGACCGCATAAAGCCTGAAAGACAGGCTGATGTGAGAGACAGGTTCTGCTGGGCGTTTGAATAGATATCCGACCGTAAAAGCGCTGTGTATGCGCCTTTACGGTCGGAGCTTATTTATTGGGAGATCAACAGTATAAAACAGCCGATGTTCAACCTGAACGTCGGCTGTTATCTGTTTCCTGTTCTGAACACATCTGCTCGATAAACTGCTCTGTGCGCCCCTTTCGGCGCTCGGACAGAAAACGGTACTGCTCTACAAGTCTTATCTCATCGGGGCTGAAACATTCTCCCGCCCTGACGGGTGAGGCGGTCAGACCGGCGATATAGTCAAGGCTGACATCGTAGAACTCTGCGAGTGTGACTGCAAAATCAAGCGGCACGGAATGTTTGCCCTGCTCATAGTTCGTATAGGTGGTCTTATGCATATATAGCTGTTTGCACAGGGCATCCTGTGTAAGATCTCTGTCTTCCCTCAGATCCCGTATTCGCTGGTAGTGCTGCATGATACATTTCTCCCATAGGATTTTTAATTATTTTACCACAAATTATGTTTTTTACTTGACATAATACAATGAATGTTGTATAATTTTAAGTAATAAATACAATGAATTATGTATTTATGTATAATAGAGGAGAGATATACATGAAAAAGAAGAATCACATTTCAGCACTTGCACTTGCGACGGTCATGTCTTTTGGCTTTGTTGCAATTCCCTCGGAGATAGCACCAACAGCAGTAGTTGAGGCGGCAACGGTATTGTCTGCGCCTGAATATTTATCATATACATCAACATCGGATTCAATCACTCTTAAATGGGATAAGGTTACGGGTGCTGATGCATACAGAGTGTTTATGTATAACAGTAAAACAAAAAAATTTGAAAAATACAAGGATGTAAAATCAGCAGTATGCAGTGTAACAGGGCTTGATAAAGGCAAAAAGTATAATTTCAAGGTCGCGGCACTTAAAAAGAGCAACAGCGGGTACGATGCGGGCAAATTGTCAGAAACCTTTTCGGCATCTGTGATGATGTGTATTCCTGGCCTTTTTGAGGGAGGATATACTCTTGGAGATTATATGGAAAATATAGGCTACGAGAAAACGGTTTCTGATAACAGTATACAATGGCAATTATTTTATGATGGAAAAAATGCCAATAATGATTTGGAAGCGTTTTCTAATAAATGTTTGAAGGTTGTCAAGAATTTAGAATTAGGTGAGCATCTTAATAATGGGTATTCTGTTGAAATAATAAAAGTTGAGGAGATAGAAGAGGAAGGAAGTCACCTAGGTGGAGCTTTAAGTGAATATAAAGTATACTATGATGGTATATATGTGGGCAATCTGAGGACCAAGCTACATTCTATATTAAGATACAGTGGAAAGAAAAGGTATGTGCAGAGCTGGCATACTGTTACATTTAAGCGGAAAGACGGCGTTCAGTTCTGGGACGAAAAGAAACGAGCATCCTCTTCAAAACATGATACGTATATTGCACATACAGATTATATAAATATGAGAGAAAAAATCCTGGGAAAGGATGCAACATAACTATTATGCTACCGAAAACATCCCCAAAATAACAAAAAAACCTGATCAAGTCTATCGATTTACGTGTAATGGTAAGTATGCCTATATGCTTATTCCTGCAATACCTGACAAAGACAGAATTAAGAAAGCATAGAGTTATATAGCAACTCATTGAATGAACGAGGTGATAAGTATTAATCCGGATGTATTACTGGTCGGCAACGGCATCAATCGCTGTTATGAAAATGGTGTTTCGTGGGACGGGCTGCTTGCAGACATGAGTGATAATTATACCGAAGAACAAATAAAAGATATGCAGTGTCCTGCGCCGCTTAAAGCAATGCTTGTGACAAAAGACAAAGCGGCTGTTCGTCTGAGAAACTGTTCGGATAAGCTGTCAGCAGATATCAAGCCTGAGCAGGCGGATATGATGAAAGAATTGCTTACAATAGGCTTTGATGATATACTTACCACGAATTACAGCTATGAGTTTGAAGCGGTGGCACTGAATAAAGAAAATGTTTCGGATTATACTCTCAAAAAAATAATGAAGCATACTGATGAGGTGGTAAAGGCTGAACCTAGATACCTGCTTCATACTTACAATGCAGTTGAGTGTGAGCGTGTCTATAACAGGATATGGCATATACACGGTGAACTGCGTAAGACCGGCAGTATGGTGCTCGATCACTATATGTATATAAACCTTGCAAGCAAAATGAAAGAACTGTGTAATAAAAGAGGTAATGCATATAACAGGAATGAGTTTACCGGCAAAAGCTGGATAGACAGTTTTATACTTGGGGATGTTTACATTCTCGGATTTGGTTTTGATCTCAGTGAGGTTGACCTTTGGTGGCTGCTTGAACGAAAAAAGCGTGAGATATCGGAGCATGGTAAGGTGGTATATTACAATATAGCTGATGAAGAAGATGCAAAAAACAATAAGCCAAAACTGGATCTTCTTAACGTTTTGGGGGCAAAGATCAATTTCCTAACTGTAAAGAATGGTGATTACCGTTCGGAATATGAGAAAGCAATATTTGAAATCAGGCAATGCATTTCAGAAAAAAGGAGAAATTCAAATGAAAAATAAGCTTGTAAGGATTTTTATGACATTGATGCTGATACTGGTCTCTTTTGTGTCACCGACAGCATCAGCGGCGTCCAGACTCAAAGCGCCAACGGGTTTTAGTTATACACCTACTACGACAAGCGTTACGCTCAAATGGGATAAAGTTAAAGGGGCTGATGCATATAAGGTGTATATGCTTGATGAGGGCTACAGCGAAGATTTTGAAAAGCTCTATACTATCAACGGCGATGTCTATTTTGTATACAAGTCGGTCAAAGGGACACAGTGTACTATAAATGATCTTGATAAGGGCACGGAATATACATTCATAGTATGCGCGCTCGACAAAAATGGCAATGGTTATGTTGAAGGCGAAAAAAGCGGCGCTATAAATGTAAAAACGAAAAGCGCAGCAAAAACTAAAACTGTAAAAAAGCAGACTAAAAAATCTTCATATCCATGTTTGTATGACTATGGGTTTGCAGAATTAAGTGAAAAGAGTGTTTTTTATGAAGTGGGCGTTACATTCGGTGATAAGAAGTTTGATAAGTATTATGACTATATGGCCGCATGGATAAATGCCGGATATTATGTTGATGTACAGGAGCCGTCTGTAGATGGAGATGGATGTGTGACTGGAGGGGGAATCATATACTACAAAGGAAAAGTGATAGCTTATGTCAATAGCATAGTTGACCCCTTAACTGATAGACTTATAATTGGCGTAACGTTATCAGATTAGAAGGCCATTTTTAAGCAGAATAAATGAAATGATGAGAGAATTCCTGCCGCTGTGGTCAGTGACAGGAATTTTTATGAACACACCGCCCAAAAGGGATAAAAAAGGTGGAGCGAGTAGTAAGCAAGGTGCACAAAGATAAAAAAAGTTGAAAAAAGTTCTTGACAAAAGAGTAGCGATGTGGTAAGATATATAAGTCGCCCGATGAGAGGGGCGGCGGAGGGCTGAAAAACAGCGTAACAAAGCGGTTTGGAGCTCTGAAAGAATCTTGAAAATTGAACAATGAGAGTAAGGTAACTTACAAATAAGTTGAAAGAA
>JAGAZJ010000018.1 GCA_018110925.1 Oscillospiraceae bacterium
CTCCTTTCTGAGTGGCAGAGACGAAAAAAAGACCTTGCTGACGGTAAGATCAGCAAGGCCGAATATACAGAATGGAAGCTTAACTGGCCGAAAACGACCGATGACTGCGGAAAGCATGAACCTGCGAAAGAGTGGCGTAACTTATAAGCCATTTGAACCGCAGAATTATTCCGCTTAGCTCCCTGTTATCAAATTGTTATCACTGAGATTTTAAGACTTCGGAAATGGCGAATCTTCGCCGTTTCTGAGGTCTTGTTTATTATTCCCACTCAATAGTAGCAGGGGGTTTGGTGGTCACATCGTAGACTATGCGGTTGATATTCTTGACCTCGTTTATTATCCTTGACGAAACTGTTTCAAGAAGCTCATAGGGCAGGCGTGCAAAATCAGCGGTCATGAAGTCAGATGTTGTCACAGCACGAAGGGCAAGGGTGTAATCATACGTCCTGCCGTCGCCCATAACGCCGACGGAGCGGTTGTTGGTCAGCACTGCGAAATACTGATCTACATCCGTATCAAGATGCGCCTTGGCTATCTCCTCGCGGAAGATGAGGTCGGCATCCTGCAATACGCTCAGCTTTTCCTCGGTGATCTCGCCGATTATCCTTATTGCAAGGCCGGGACCGGGGAAGGGCTGACGGTCTACCAGAATGTCGGAAAGACCGAGCTCACGTCCGAGAGCACGGACTTCATCCTTGAACAGCAGGCGAAGCGGTTCAACGATCTCCTTGAAATCAACATAGTCGGGCAGTCCGCCGACGTTGTGATGGCTTTTTATGACAGCCGCATCTCCGAGACCGCTTTCTATGACATCGGGGTATATGGTGCCCTGTGCCAGAAAGTCCACAGAGCCTATCTTCTTTGCCTCTGCCTCAAATACACGGATAAACTCTTCGCCTATGGTCTTGCGCTTTGTTTCGGGGTCGGAAACGCCGTCCAGCCTGGACAGAAAGCGCTCCTTTGCGTTCACTCTGACAAAATTGAGCCCCCAACCGGCAAAAGCCGCTTCGACCTCGTCGCCCTCGTTCTTGCGCATGAAACCGTGATCGACGAATATACAAGTAAGCTGGTCGCCCACAGCCCTTGCCAGCAGTGCCGCCGCAACAGAGCTGTCAACACCGCCGGACAGAGCCAGCAGTACCTTGCCGCCGCCTATCTTCTCACGCATCTGAGCAACGGCGGTCTTTGCGTAGTTCTCCATCGTCCAGTCACCCGTGCATCCGCATATGTCCCTGACGAAGCCGTATATCATATCCGTGCCGTGCTCGGTGTGGTTGACCTCGGGGTGGAACTGCACCGCATAAAGGCGTCTTGAACTGTCCTCCATTGCCGCAGTGGGGCAGTTGTCGGTGTGAGCGGTGACGGTGAACCCGTCGGGTACACTGCTTATATAATCTGTGTGGCTCATCCACGAGATGTCATTGTCAGACAGCCCCTTTGTCTTTGAAAAAAGCACGGAGGAGCGGTCGTAATATGTTGCGGTCTTGCCGTATTCCCTGCTGTCTGCGGTCTTGACGGTGCCGCCGAGGATATGCGCCATGAGCTGTGCCCCGTAGCATATGCCGAGCACGGGCACACCGAGAGAGAATATCTCACTGCTGATAGTGGGGGATGTGTCGAGATATACACTGTTTGGGCCGCCCGTGAAGATTATTCCCATGGGAGCGGCTTCTCTTATCTTGTCTATCGGTGTCTTATAGGATATGACCTCGCAGTAAACGCCGCACTCACGCACACGCCTTGCTATGAGCTGGTTGTACTGTCCGCCGAAGTCTATGACATATATCAGCTGATGTTCCATACACAAACCTCCGTGTATAACTATGATACAAATAGAAATATACATAATATTTTCCCACATCTTTTATTGGTTTGCAAGTATTATTTTGTAAATTTATTTTGCGTCAAAACGGAATTGAAAGGCGGCGGCTATTCGCCTGACAACAGGGACAGTGCCTTGCCGGGACGACGGTTCCGATCACTGTGTTGAAAAATTATCATAATCATAACCGTTCGTTCATAAAATATCAACGATGTATGTGTATAATAAATAATATGTAACTATATGACAGCGCTAATTTTGAACAAGTGTGTTATTACTCGGAACGCATAAGGGTGATATTATGGCTCAGAAACGTATCGGACTTATAATAGCATATCCTGAATCAACGTATCAGCAGAGAGTGCTGGATGCGGCGTGCTCGGTCTGTGAGGAATACGGGTTTGACCTCATAGTGTTCACCATGCTTGTGCAGTCCTGCCACTATTTCAAGGATTATCTTGAGGGCGAGCTGGATATATATGACCTGATAAATTTTGACGAGTTGGATGCCGTGCTGGTAAGCCCCATTTCCCTCACCGAGAATGATGACAACTATCTTCTCGACAGGATAAGGAATATGGTGCATGAGAAGTGTGACAAGCCCGTTGCGGCGCTCGACCTTGAGTTTGACGGCAGATATACGGCGGCACCCGATGACACCGTCGCCTTTGAGGCTATAACGGAGCATATGATTGATGTTCACGGCGCACGGAACATATACTTCATGACGGGCGTGCCGGAGCATGAGGTGTCCGAAAGAAGGCTGCGCGGCTTTAAGAACGTACTTGCCCGCCGTGGGATGAAGTTTGATAAGAACAAGGTGTTCCCGGGGGATTTCTGGTATACGGGCGGTGAACAGCTTGCCGACAGGATAGCTTCAGGAGAGCTTGAAAAGCCCGATGCTGTCATATGCGCCAGCGACCACATGGCGATAGGCTTGTGTGAAAGGCTTAAAGAGCATGGTATCTCAGTGCCGCAGGATGTGGCTGTGACGGGATATGACGCCACTATCGAAGCGGCTGCAAATGAACCTGCTTTGACCACATATGTGCCCGAAGTGCGCAAAGCCGTACACAAGGCAGTAAATTATCTTATAAAGGAGATAGACAGCGGTGCGGAGCTTATCGAGCCTCACGGAAGTGATGACAACGGTATGCGCATATGTGCCAGCTGCGGCTGTCCCGAGAATATACCATATATAAAGAGCAGGCTGTTCTCATCGCTGTGGGTGGGTGTGCATAATTTCGGCAAGACAGGCTATGAGGATATGGTGGATGTCAGCAAATTCCTGGACAGCTACTCCTTCGAGAAATTCACCAGTGCCAGCGATCTGGAAAGCGGCCTTAAGGAAATATATGCCGCAGACTGGCTCATAAGACCGTACAGCAACTTCTGGCTGTGCCTTGACCCCGACTGGCTCGACACCGAGAAAATACATCTGAAGGGCTATCCCGAGCAGATGAATATAGTGATACATACCGTGCCCACGGATACGCTCACATTCGGCGACGGTCAGCACCTTACGCTGAAAAACGACCACCTTTTTGAGACAAGGAAGCTGCTGCCTTATCTTCATGAGGAGCACGAACCATCGGTGTTTTACTTTGTGCCGATGCACTTCTCAAATGTGCGGTTCGGCTATGCGGTGCTCCAGTGCCCTGTGGGTCAGAAGCACAAGATATCGGTAGTATTCCACAACTGGGTGCGTAATGTCGGGAACGCCCTTGAAATGATACGCTCAAAGAACAAGCTGATGATGCTTGCCGACCGTGATATCATGACGGGGCTTTACAACCGCAGAGGCATGGAGCAGGAACTTGAAAAAACGGCCGTCCACGCTGACGGCGATGAATGGCTTGTTTATGTGATAGATATGGACGGGCTGAAATACATAAATGATAACTTCGGCCACTTGGAGGGCGATTTCGGCCTGAAGATGATAGCTTCGGCGGTCATGAGCATAGCAAGGGTCGATGATATATGCGTCCGTGCAGGCGGCGATGAATTCTACATCATCGGCAGGGGAGCGTATGACGAGGCACAGTGCCGCAGACGTTACGATGACTTTATCGCAAACCTCGATGCCATGTCCCATTCTTCGGGCAAGGAATACCCCATACTTGCGAGCATAGGCTTTGCGCACGGCCCTCTGACGAGGGATATAGACGATGTGCTCAGCGAAGCCGATGTCAGGATGTATGAGAGCAAGCTGGAAAGACAGCGGCACAGAAAATGATACTTAAAATATTCTCCGCTTCTGATCGGGTGTGGTCGGGCGGAGAATATTTTGCGCACAGTATGACCTGTAAAATGCACAAGCCGAAATCGCAAAAAATGGTCAGCGGCAAAAATCTGACATAGCGTCAGTATATGTTGATAAGGCGATGTCAAAAATGTTATATTTGCAAATATTGCCCGCATTTTTCTGTTTTTTGCCGTTCCTTCGGTAGAATATTACAAGCGTTTTAACAAAAATATGTCTAATATGCACAAAAACCAACGGATAAAATATACACAAAAATTTATGGTGATACTTGACAACTATTAGTCAACTTGTTATAATATTTACACGGGCTATTAGTTTTTTCATCATTATGACCGTATTATTTTTTCTGTTTTTGACAATTTTATCACACGCACATCATAATGCACGTCGTACTGCGCTTTGCACAGTGACGGCATTGCTATGCGTGCAGGAAGGTTGCGGCTTCTTTAACGTGAAAGAATCCATGTGTCTGTAAATAAACAGCCCATACTATGGTGCTGAATGAAGAAAGGTGGTCTGTCTTTTGTCAGGGAGATCAGGTCTGAAACGGCTTCTGTCCGGTCTGACTGCTATAATGCTGTGTGCGGCGACATTCACTGCTGTGCCTGTAAGCAGAGCATCGGCTGAGACATATGAGTTGCCGACGATCAGTTATACTAAACAAAAGACCTATTCTGAGTACTTTGACGAGATAAGTTCAGCCGCCCGTCCGAGCGGTGAGACCTATATGACTTATTCGTCGAGTGCTGACGGGGCAGAGGTCGAGGTCGGGCAGTATCCGGCCGACGGCGCAGAGAAGAAAGACGCTGTGATATGGCGGAATGAAGAGGGCAGTGTTACATACACTGTGGATGTGCCGCAGGCAGGCGCATACAATATTGAGATGTGCTATTACCCTGTTCTGGCGGGCAATACGGTCTCTGAGGTCTCTCTTCTCATAGACGGTGAGAGCCCCTATGACACGGCAACGAGGATCAGTATTCCCCGTCGCTGGCGTTCAAGGAACGAGATAAAGCAGAACGAAAGAGGAAATGAGACAAGACCGCCTCAGATCGAAGATCCGGACTGGATAACCACGACGCTCAAGGACTCGGACGGACTTTTCAATGAACCTCTGTATTTTGAGCTGAGCGCAGGCACTCACGAGATCACTTTCTCGTCCGAAAGAGCTGCTATCGCAATAAACTATGTGAAACTGTGCCAGTACGAGCCTGCACAGGCATATACTTCGCCTTCGGCTTCCGAGCTTGCGAAGAATGCCGGCGTTTCCTCCATAAAGGTACAGGGCGAGAACTTTGCGTATTCAAATTCGCAGATGCTCTTCCCTACATATGACAGAGGCAACTATCTCACAGAGGATCATCTCGGCGAGAGCACGGATCCTGTCAAGGAGCGCTACAATACAGTCGGCAATGACACATGGAACAAGCAGGAGCAGATGGTAACGTGGAAGATAGATGTTCCTGCGGACGGCTGGTATAAGGTAGGCATAAAGGCAAGACAGGACGATATGAGAGGCTTCTACTCAAACAGAAGGCTCTATATCGACGGTGAAGTTCCCTCGGCTCCCTTTGACCAAATAAAGTTCTATTACGATCCCGAGTGGCAGATGACTTCTCCTACCGATGATTCGGGCGCACCTGCATATATGTATCTGACACAGGGCGAGCATGAACTCTCTCTTGAGGCTATCCCCGGCGAGATAGGCGAGTCCATGCGTGTCCTTGACGGCATAGTGTATGAAGCGAACCAGTACTATTTAAAGATACTGATGATCACGGGCCCCAACCCCGACCGCTACACCGATTACTATGTGCAGAAGGAGATACCCGAGCTTATACCTGCTTTCCAGAGGCTTTCGGACAGTCTGAAGGCAGAGCAGGCAAAGATTGAGGGACTTTCAAACTCCTCCGGCTCTGAGGCGACCACTCTCGCAAGATTTGCGGAAGTTCTCGACCGCTGCATAAAGAAGCCGAACAAGATCCAGAACTTCATATCCAACTCGTCCATAAAGGATAACATCGCTGCTCTCTCCGCATGGATGAAACAGTACAGGATGCAGCCCCTTGAGGTCGATTTCATAGAGCTGTGTCCTGCTGACAAGGAATTCACTCCCGTCAAGGAGAATTTCTTCAAGGCGATAGGATACTCCGTAAAGGGATTTGTCGGTTCGTTCTTTGAGGACTACACGGTTCTTTCCGACAGCTCCAAGGACTCTATAATGGTATGGGTAACTCTCGGACGTGACCAGGCTACCGTTGTGAAGGAGCTTACCGATTCCGAGTTCAATACGACACATGATACACAGGTATCCATAAACCTGGTACAGGGTACCATAATGGAAGCGGTACTTGCGGGCAAGGGTCCCGACGTGGCAATGTTCGTCGGCGGCGAGTTCCCGGTGAACCTTGCTATAAGAGATCTTCTCGTTCCTCTTGATTCGATGGACGGCTTTGACGAGGTAACATCCAGATTCCAGGACAAGGCGCTTGTTCATTACCAGTTCGACGGCAGGACATTCGGCATACCTCTTGCAAGAGATTTCCCAATGATGTTCTACCGCACGGATACTCTCGCAGAGCTCGGCATCGAGCATCCGCCCGAGACATGGGACGACCTGATAGATATGCTTCCTGCATTCCAGAGAAAGTATCTCCAGCCCGGTCTCATACTCCCTGCGAGCCTCGGCGTTGCTCCCTCCACGGAAGCGGGTCATACATATGCTATGCTCATGCTCCAGTCGGGCATAACCTATTATAATGATGAGCAGACAGCCACTACCTTTGACTCTGTTGAGGCTGTTGAGGCATTTGACAAGTGGACTCAGTTCTACACCACATATCAATTCGATCAGGTGTATGATGCGTTCACAAGATTCAGAACGGGCGAAGCTCCCATAGTTATCCAGAACTACAATGCGTTCTACAACCAGCTCGAAGTTGCCGCTCCCGAGATCTCGGGCGCATGGGATTTCTGCCCCGTGCCCGGTACAAGGAGAGCTGACGGCACCGTATCACACGCGGCAAACTCCGGCGGAAGCGGTATCATCGTAATGAAGGACTGCAAGAACGTGGAAGGCGCATGGGAATATATCAAGTGGTTCACATCGGATGACGTTATGGTGGAATACGGTCAGAACGTTGAGGGCGTTATGGGTCCTCTCGGCCGATTCAGCACAGCGAATGTGAACGCTCTCCAGAAGCTCAACTGGTCCAAGACCGACCTTGAGAAGATAAACGCTCAGGTGAACGAGCTCGATGAGATACCCATAACACCGTCTTCATATGTTGTAACGAGAAGCGTCATGAATGCGTTCCGCTCGGTAGTAAACGAGAACCAGAACGCAAGAGAGCAGCTCCGCTGGTACAACAGAGATATTAATGCCGAGATCTCGAGAAAGCGCAAGAACCTCGGTCTTGATGAATAAAGGAGGGTAAAACTTTGGCAGAACAAACCGCAAAAAAGGAGATTCTGCTCCCTTCGGAGAGAAAAATGAGCCGTAAGGAGAAAAGAGATTATACTCTCCACGAGATGAAGAGAAACTATATGTGCTATGTCATGCTGGCACCGTTTATGATCTTCTTCATCATATTCACGGTCGTTCCCGTTATAATGTCGCTCCCTATGGGCTTCACAAGCTTTGATATGGCGAGCTTCCCGAAGTGGGTAGGATTTCAGAATTTCTACACCCTGTTCCTTGACGATGACGTTTTCATGAAGTCGATAAGGACAACACTTATATTTGCTATCTTCACAGGACCTCTCAGCTACATGATGAGCTTCATGCTCGCATGGCTGATAAATGAACTCCATCCCACACTGAAGACTCTGTTCACGCTGGTCTTCTACGCGCCGTCAATGGCGGGCAACATCTACTTTGTATGGCAGCTGATCTTCTCAGGTGACCAGTACGGTTATCTCAATGCGTTCCTCATGGAGCTCGGAATAACCTACAATGCAAAGCAGTGGCTCACGGACGCATCCCTCATGCTGGGCTGTGTTATAATAGTACAGCTGTGGGTGTCAATGGGCGCAGGCTTCCTTGCGATGCGTGCAGGTTTCCAGGGCATCGACAAGTCGATGTATGAGGCAGGCGCTATCGAGGGCATAAAGAACCGCTGGCAGGAGCTTATATACATCACGATACCTTCAATGGGACCTTCGCTGATGTTCGCTGCTGTTATGCAGATAGTTCAGGCCTTCACCTGCGACATCGTGGGACGTACCCTTGCAGGCTTCCCTTCAACGGATTACAAGGTGCATACGATCATGACTCATGCCTTTGACTATGGCTGGGTAAGATATGAGATGGGCTACTCGGCTGCGATATGCTTTGTGCTTTTCGTGGTAATGCTTGTCTGCAACAACCTCGTCGGCAAGATGCTCGGCAAGTACATGGACTAAGGGGTGAGCTAAGTGGCAAAAAAGAAAAAGGATCTCAAGCCCTCCGAGCTCGCCGCTCTGAGGGAACAGGAGAATGCCGCTGCGCTTGCGGCTCTCAAAAAGCGACGTGAGAAGGAACATAAGAAAATGCTCAAGTCCAAGGGCTCCAACAAAAGAGTCGGTAAGTCATGGACAAATGATATAGGCATTTTCCTGCTGCTCTTCTTCATGGGACTATTTATGGTATTCCCGATATATCTTGCAGTCGTAAACTCCATAAAGCCCGTACAGGAAGTATTCCTTATGCCTCCCAAGCTTTATGCGATGGACCCCACCACAGAGAATTTCAGGGATCTGTTCAAGATCGCCAACAATTCATGGGTTCCATTCTCCAGAAATATATTCAACAGCGTATTCGTAACAGTCGTTGCAACGGTGCTTCACGTTCTCTTTGCTTCGACGGCGGCATTCGTTCTTTCAAAATGCCGTTTCCCCGGATTTGATTTTCTCAATCAGGTCGTTGTCATCGCCCTGTTGTTCAACTCCACCGTACTTTACATCATGCAGTACATGGTAATGGCTACACTGGGTATGATAAACACCTATTCGGCACTCATACTCCCCATAATCTCAACATCCATGGGTCTTTACCTCATGAGACAGTCCATGACCACCATACCGGATGCTATGATAGAGGCTGCAAAGGTGGACGGCGCAGGTCTTATGAGAATATGCTGGGGCGTTGTGATGCCGAACTGTAAACCCGCTCTTATGACGATCATCATTTTTGAATTCCAGACGGCGTGGAACGCAAACGGCGGCGGTCTTGTATATGATGAGGCGCTCAAGACTATCCCCGTTGTCGTTCAGCAGATCGCTGCGGCAGGTATCGCCCGTCAGGGTGCGATAGCCGCATCGGCAGTTGTACTGATGATTCCTCCTCTGCTCGTATTCGTGCTTGCACAGAGGAACGTTATGGAAACGATGGCTCATGCTGGTATGAAGGATTGATAGACTTCATATCAAGGAATAACTATAAAAAGGGTGATGATATGTCAGGCTTTAAAAGGCTGCTTTCAGCCTGCGGCGCACTGCTGATAATGACCTCTCTTGCGGGCAGTGTACACGCTACGGAAAGCTATGACCCTTACAGCTACGACAGATGGGGCGACGCAGTTTCCTCACAGGTCGGATACAGTGCAGAGAAGTTCGTTGACGGAAAGCTCATAAACGGGCTTTACGATAAGATAAGCGGTATGTCGGGATTTGACTATGACGATGAGAGCTGGAAACAGCTCCTGCAGCTCAAAGAGCCCGCTGACCTTTTTATCTCATATGACGACAAGATGTACATTGTTGATAAGGGCAACAACAGGATCGTGGTCACGGATCTGGAGTTCAATCTGGTGAACTACCTCGATCAGTTCAACTACAACGGTGAGACACTGAAGCTCAACGCTCCCCAGGGCGTGTTCGTGGATCAGTACACGGATTATGTGTATATCTGCGACACCGAGAACAGCAGACTCATCAAGTGCGATTACGACGGCAACGTCGATATGGTATTCGAGAAGCCGAAATCCGAGATCTACTCTCAGGAGCTCACTTTCAAGCCTGAAAAGGTGGTAGTCGACAAGGCAGGCAATGTCTATTTGGTAGTCGGCTCTATCACAAAGGGCGCTGTAATGTATGACAAGACAGGCGAGTTCCTCGGATTTTTCGGTGCGAACCGTGTTGAAGCAACTGCTGAGATCGTTATGAATGCATTCTGGAACACGATCGCAACAGAGGCGCAGAGAGACCGTATGGCGAAGTCCACGGCTGTCGGATTTGACAATTTCGATATCGACGACAGCGGCTTTATCTACACGGTAACAGAGTCTTCGGACGTTCAGACGGATACCGTCAAGAAGGTAAACCCCAAGGGCACCAACATCCTTCACACTATCATAGATGATGAAACGGTGTTCGGTGACCACAACCCCGCATACTGGTCCATCTACACAAAGCAGTCTGCTATCGTGGATATAGACATCGGCCCCAACGGCGAGATGAACCTGCTCGACTTCGCACACGGCAGGGTATTCCAGTATGACAAGCTCGCAAACCTCATGTTCGTTCTCGGCGGCAGCGGCAACCAGCTCGGAACATTCCTCAGCGCAGTTGCGATAGAGTCCCATGACGACATGATATATGTCCTCGATTCCAGAAAGAACGGCATCACACTGTTCAAGAGGACAGATTTCGGTGAGATAGTTACCAACGCGACAGACCTTTACAACAAGGGCTACTACGATGAGTCCTATGAGCCGTGGCAGCGGGTCATCAAGTATGACGGCAACTACCGCAGAGCTTATATCGGTATCGGCAACGCCCTGCTCGGTCAGGAGAAGTACAAGGAAGCAATGAAGTACTTCAAGGTCGCCATAAGCCGCAAGCGCTACAACAGAGCGTTTGAGGGATACAGAGACCAGCTGATGCAGAAATATCTCACGCCCGTTGTTTTGATAATAGTTATCCTCGTCGTTGTCATAAAGGTGCTCGGGATCCTTGAAAAGAAGGGCATCGTGACATTCCCGTGGACAAGAAGGAGAGGTGCATAGAATGCTTGATCTTACCCAGAACCAGTTTGTGAAGCACGTTGTTATGCACCCCTTTGAGGGATTTGAGGATCTGAGATGGAAGAAATCGGGCTCAATGGTAATAGCTACCGTGATAGTATTCCTGTTGTTCTTCCAGCAGTTGGCATACAACAGACTTTACGGCTTTCAGTATTATGTATCATACGATAAGGTGTTCAACATAATCCCCTACATATTCCGCAGCTTCGGACTGTTCCTTCTTTATGTGGTCTGCAACTGGGCGATGTGTACGCTGTTTGACGGCGAGGGCTCACTGAAAAACATCTACATCGTTACCGCATATTCCCTGATACCATATATTGCAGGCAGCCTTATCGGCACATTCCTTTCCCACATACTCATAATTGATGAGCAGATATTCATAGAGACCGTTGAGATAATAGGTCTGGCGTGGACAGTGGTGCTGTTCATATCGGCGATGAAGGCTGTGCATCAGTTCTCCTTCGGAAAGACTCTTGCACTGATAGCGCTTACGCTCGTGGCGATGCTCGCCTGCGTATTCCTGCTGGTGCTTCTGCTGACACTGTTCCAGCAGGTGCTGATATTCATATTTACGATTTATACGGAGCTGTCTTATAGGCTTAGAGTATAAAGGAAAAGTGGTGATCATACATGAATCTGAAGTTTAAAAGGACAGCTGCGTTCCTGCTTTCACTTCTGCTCTTAGCTCCTATGGGTGCAAGCGTTTACTCCGAGGATGCCCCTGATGAAGAAACATCTCAGGAGCAGGAGGAACAGGAAGAGAAAGAAGAAAAGGAAGAAAAGAAAAGCAAGAAAAAGAAATCCGACGAAAAGCCCCGTACAGAGGAAGAGGCTTTCGCCCTGATGAAAAAGGTCGCCGGCAATGACAAGCTGGAGCTTTACAAGAACGAAAAGGAATACACCATCTGCCTCAAAGACCTGAGAACAGGCAAGCTCTGGTGGTCAAACCCCGTAGATCTTGAACAGTCGAACGCCAAGAAGGGTCAGAAGACCGACCTTGCATCGGGCATATCGCTTACATATGCCGAGCCCTACAACCGTTCTACCACTGTGCAGAACAACAAGGGCAAGGGCAAGACTAAGATGACCGACATACCGAACGGCGTGAAGTACGAGTATTCATTCTCACAGCCGGGCATCACGATACCTGTTGAGGTAACGCTGGAGGACGATCATCTGAAGGTCTATGTTGATACAAAGCAGATCAAGGAGGAGCATCCTTCCTCCATAGACGGTCAGCTGGTCAGCAATCTTGCGTTCTTTACCACATTCGGTGCGGCTGGTCTCAATGAAAAGGGCTACTTCGTAGTTCCCGACGGATGCGGTGCCGTCGTTGAGTTCAACAACGGCAAGACCGACCTGAGAACATACTCCGGAAAGGTCTACGGCAGGGACATAACCGCTGTCAAGCAGCAGAAAACGGCTGTCACAAGAAATGTCAGCCTTCCGATGTACGGCATAGTAAAGGGCGATTCTGCTCTTATGGTAGTTGCGTCAAAGGGCGATGCCTGCGCTTCGATAAACACATATGTGTCAAATCAGAACAAGACCGACTACAACTCGACCTATTTTGACTTTGAGATGAGAACATCGGATGAATACCTCATGGGCGGCGACTCAAACCCCCTCAAGGTGTTTGAGAAGAGAGGCATACTCGTTCCTGAGATAGAGGTAAGATATTATCCCGTTGTAAACGAGAACGGCGGCGACATTGACTATACCGATATCGCCAACGAGTACAGGGATTACCTCATCAAGGAAAAGGGCGTTGCCGATAAGCAGATACCCCAGTCTTCACCGCTGTATATCGACATTTACGGCGGCACCCTTGAAAAGAAGTCGATACTGGGTGTGCCTGTAACGGTAAAGCAGCCTGTTACAAAGTTCGATACCGCAAAGTATATGCTGGAGACCCTGAATGGTCAGTCAGTCAATAATATGGTCGTTACCTACAACAAGTTCTCAAATGAGGATCTTGGCGAAAAGATAACCGATTCATGGAGCCCTGCTTCAAGTCTCGGCGGCAACGGCGGCTGGAAGAAGCTCAAAAGCTACGCCGACCAGAACAACATAGTGATCTATCCCTCGGTGGACAACACCCTGTTCAAGACGGGCAACGGCTACTGGAGCATGACGAATACATCCGTAAGAGTATCTAATGCATATTCCAGAATACCTGTCTACGATCTGGCGCACGGTGTGGAGAACAAGTATTATTCTCCTCTTTCACTGTTCTCACCGGCATCTTACAGCAAGGCATTCAACAAGCTTATAGCAAATTACAGCAAAAAGGGCAATACAAACTATGCCTTCGGCTCACTTGCCAACACCATATACGGTGACTACGGCAGATCAGCGACTTCAAGAGAAATGGCAAAGGGCATCGTTTCGGACATCTATGCCAATGCAAAGCAGAACGGTTCCGTGCTGGCAGAGAACCCTGCATCATATGTCATCCCCTATGCGGATCATATCACAAATGTGCCGATAGATTCGAGCAAGTTCGACCTTTTCGACTATGACGTTCCCATCTATCAGATGGTGCTACACGGAGTAACGCCGTATTCGGGCATAGCACTCAATTCAGAAGCTGATGTTGAGCGTGCGATACTCGATTGTGTATCTTCCGGAAGCAATTTCAGCTTTGACTTTGTGGGCATGGAGGCATCGGAGCTGAAGGATACCAAGCTCGACAGCTACTACTATGCGTACTATGCAAACTGGATCAATGAGGCGGCAGGCGCATATGAGCTTGCAAATGAGGTGCTTGCACCCGTGGCTGACTCCTTCATCATAGACTACAACATCTACGATGACGGCAATGAGATAGAGACCGTCTATGAGGGCGGCTATACCACAGTTGTCAACTACGAGAAGGGCACTATCACAGCAAACGGCAATACTTACAGAGTTGCCGATTACATAGGACAGGGGGCTGCAGAGTGAAAAAACTTAATCTTTCATATGAAAGGAAAAAGGGACTTTACGGCTATGGCTTCATCGGTCTGTGGTTCATCGGTGCGCTGATATTCTTCATAATCCCCGTTATAAAGTCATTTATCTATTCATTCTACAATGTAACGCCTGATATCGGACAGCTGGTCATGACACCTGCGGGCGTTGAAAACTACAAGAGAGCATTTATGATCGACCCGAACTTCAGAGTATATCTTACCGAGGTGCTCGGTCAGACCGCATGGCAGACTCCTGTCATCATCGTGTTCTCACTTTTCGTTGCGATAATAATCAATCAGGAGTTCTTCGGCAGGACCTTTGCAAGAGCCGTGTTCTTCCTTCCCGTTATCATTGCGACGGGTCCTGTGTATGCGATAATCACAGGTGACCTTTCCACATCGGGCACAGCTGATGCAGACCAGTTCTCAACGATGTTCTCGTCAAACATGGTCGACCAGCTTCTGGAGTTCATAGGCATTTACGGCTTCAATGACAAGCTGACAGAGGTGCTTTCAACTATGACATCGGATATCCTGAACCTTGTATGGAAATGCGGTATCCAGATAATCGTATTCCTCTCGGCACTTCAGGCGATACCTCCGCAGGCTAAGGAAGCAGCAGGCATCGAGGGTGCTACCGCATGGGAATTCTTCTGGAAGATCACTCTTCCCTATGTTTCTCCCATGATACTCGTAAATCTTGTCTACACTATCATCGACACATTCGTTGACCCGTCAAACAAGGTCATGGAGCGTGTGCTTCAGATACAGGATGACTGGAAATACGGCCTTTCGGCGGCTATGGCGTGGAGCTACTTTGCGATAATCCTCGTAGTTGTCGGAGCCATATTCGCAGTAATGAACAAGATTGTTTATTACGATGACTGATCAAGGAGAGTTGGAACATGGCAGAAATTGCAAAAAAATCTAATCCCATTTCCGGCTTGACTGACAGGATCAGACCGGAAAAGAAGCCCAAAGAGCCCAAGCGCAGCCGCAAGGAGGAGAGAGAACGCTTCAAGAAGCGTCTTGCCACCCTCACTCCTGCCGAGCAGAAGTACCTCAAGAGAAAGAGATTTATCGAGTCGGTATGGCCTGTGGTGAGAGCGCTGCTGGTATTCGGACTTTGCTTCGTTATCATCTATCCTCTGCTCTATATGGTAACAGCGGCATTCAGACCCAGAGCAGAGATGAACGACCCCACGATCATATGGCTCTCCAGGACCACTACAACGCAGAACATCAAGGATGTCATCAGAACGATGGATTTCTGGCACACGCTCGGAAATACGCTGTTCCTCAACATCGGATGCTCCATAATACAGGTCATCACCTGTGCGCTCACGGGATACGGCTTCGGCAGATTCAAGTTCAAGGGCAAGAATATACTGTTCGGCGTAGTCATCTTTATGATACTCATGCCTCCGCAGATCATACTTATCCCTCAGTACACGTTCTTCCGTTACTTCAATCCCTTCGGCATCTATCACAAGATCACAGGCAACTTCATTAACCTCATCGACAGCCCCCTGACGATGTATATGCCCGCACTCACAGCAAACGGCATAAAGGCAGGTCTGTTCATATTCCTGTTCAGACAGTCGTTCAGAGGACTTCCCAAGGAACTTGAGGATGCCGCATATCTTGACGGATGCTCACCGCTCAGGACATTCGTAAGTGTTATGATACCCAACGCAGGTTCTACATTCCTTACGGTATTCCTTCTTTCGGTCGTATGGTACTGGAACGACTATTATGTAAGTACATCGTTCTTCACAAACAACTCCACCATAGCTCTTCAGCTCAAAAATCTTGATGCGGCGCTTGTAAGAGTAATATTCAACAACGGCAACATCAAGGTTAATGCACGAGAGCTCATAGTATGGATGGAAGCAGGCTGCCTGCTGGCAGTCACCCCGATACTGATAATGTATGTATTCCTTCAGAAATACTTCACCGAAGGTATTGCAAGATCGGGTCTTACAGGTATGTGATTTGGATCAGGCACAACGCCTGTATCGGTATTTGCGGCGAAACGGCTACGGCCGTTTTGCCGCATCATTTAAAAGTGATCTGTATGATGTTCCGCAGCTGCGGGATATGATACAGACTACTTTGTATGACTGAGGTGCATATGTTAAATAACAAACTTTATTATACATCTCCCGCAAAGGAATGGCATAATGCCCTGCCTCTCGGCAACGGCAGGCTTGGCGCTATGGTATACGGTGAGCCCTTAAACGAGACCATATCCCTAAATGAGGACTCGCTCTGGTCGGGAGGCTTTCGCAAGCGTGAGAACCCGGATGCACGGGATAATATCGGCCTCATGCGCAAACTCATCCGTGAGGGCAGGGCGTCAGAGGCGAATAAACTGTGCGAGAGCGCATTTTATGGGAATAACGATCAGCAGAGGCATTATCAGCCCCTCGGCGATATGCATATAGTTTCCGAAAAAACGGAGATCAGTGATTATTCGCATTCTCTTTCACTGGAATACGGTGTTGATGAAGTAAAGTACACCGCAGGGAATGTGCATTTTGAAAGACGTACATTTGTGTCGTATCCCGATGATGTCATCATTACGATGATACGCTCGGACGTAAAGGGGAGCGTATCATTTGAAGTGAGCATTGACGGGCGTGACGACAGCTATGATGAGAACAGAGCATATGATGGTAATACGCTGGTGTATACAATATCAGACGGTATTCCCTGTACCTGTGTTATACACATCGTGGCGCTCGGCGGCAGGGTAACGGCTCACGGAAGCCGTCTGAGAGCCGATGATGCGGACACGGCGTATATCATAACAGCCGCACAGACCGCATACCGTACGGGGGATCACTTCTACAAGGCAATCTCTCAGGCAAAAAGAGCAGGCAGAGATCCGGGCGGACTGTATATACGTCATATCAAGGATCACAACGACCTTTATTCACGGTGCAGGCTGAACATCGAGGGCGAGGACTGTGACGGCATTCCCACAGACAAGCGCCTTGAGAACATAAGAAACGGCGGTACAGACACAGGGCTTGCGGTTCTGTACTTTAACTTTTCAAAATACCTTATGATAGCAGGTTCACGCCCGGGTACGCTGCCTCTGAACTTGCAGGGCATATGGAACAAGGATATGTGGCCTGCGTGGGGCTGCAAATATACGGTCAATATCAATACGGAAATGAATTACTGGGGGGCTGAGGTACAGAGCCTTTCGGAATGTCATATGCCGCTGTTTGACCACATAGAGCGTATGCGTGAGCATGGTCGTGTTACCGCCCGTGATATGTACGGATGCGGCGGAGCGGTGTGTCATCACAATACCGATATCTGGGGCGACACTGCGCCGCAGGACAAGTGGCTCCCTGCAACGCTGTGGGTGATGGGTCTTGCGTGGCTCTGCATACATATATGGGAACATTTTGAATACACGCAGGATCTGGATTTTCTTAATGACAGGTTTGATGCCATGGTCGAGGCGGCTGAGTTCTTTCTTGACTATCTGGTCGAGAACGAAGATGGTTATCTTGTGGTATCGCCCACGCTCTCGCCTGAGAACACCTATATCACCTCCGAGGGGGAGAAGGGTCATCTGTCCGAGGGATGCACTATGGATACAGCGATACTGTATACCCTCTTTACGGATGTGATCCGTGCGGCAAAGATACTGTGGGATGAAGATTATCCCGATATTATCGGCAGGATAAAACAGACCCGCGACAAGCTCCCGCCGCTGAAGGTCGGAAAACACGGACAGATATGTGAATGGATGCGTGACTATGACGAGGCCGAGCCGGGGCACAGACATATATCACAGCTTTTTGCACTTTATCCGGGGGATATGATAACTCCGGAAAAGACCCCCGTGCTTGCCGAAGCGGCACGGACCACGATCGAGAGAAGGCTCTCTCACGGTGGCGGCCATACGGGCTGGTCAAGAGCGTGGATAATAAATATGTGGGCAAGGCTGTATGACGGTGCCAGGGTTGAGGAGAACATCAATGCCCTGCTTGCTCAGTCCACTGCTGACAGTATGCTGGATATGCATCCTCCCTTCCAGATCGACGGCAATTTCGGAGGCGGTGCCGGCATCGCTGAGGCGCTGTTTCAGAGCACGGGGGGAGTTATGAGATTTCTCCCTGCACTTCCGCCGTCGTGGGAGAGCGGCAAGCTGTCCGGCTTTATGGCAAGGGGAGGCTTCAGGGTAGCGGCTTTCTCATGGCAGGATCACAAGCCCGGCAGGGCAGTGATAATACCACTTGCGGGAAATATGTGCCGTATACGTTCGGACAAGCCCATAAAGGTAAACGGGGAAATAAAGGAGCCCGTAAACGGCATAGTCAGGTTCGAGACAGAACAGGGCAAATTGATCATGGTAGATTTTTGAGGGGAAATATATGAGCGAATTTTACAGGGGTAACGGAGAGGTAATAAAGAACAGGGATACAGCCGATGAAGCACCTAAGAACACAGATCTTAACAGCGCTTATCGTGACGATATCCAACAGCAGTACAGCTATGAGAATATAAGGAGCGCTCAGGCTCAGAGGAAACAGCCTACCAGGGGAGTGACCTTTGACGAGCCAGAGGAGACCATCAAGGTGGTGGTCGATGACGGCACCACCTGTCACGCCTGCGGCAATAAACTTAATCCCGGCGACCTTTTCTGCCGAAAGTGCGGAGCTAAGGTATCGCCTGCGGCGCAGAGCGCAGAACAGCGTACATATTCATCACAGGGCTATACCCGCCACGGCTACGCAAGGCAAAGATACAGGGAAACATCACGGGGGCTTGTGCCTCACGGATACAAGAACAAGTATGTGTCGTTCTTTCTCTGTCTGTTTCTGGGCGTACTGGGCGTACACCACTTTTATGAGGGCAGTATAGGTCTGGGACTTGCATGGCTCTTTACAGGCGGTATATTCGGCGTAGGCTGGATAGTAGATCTGATAATAAGATTTGTAAGACTTTTTGATAAGGACGACTATTTCCTGCCATAAGGAGGAACAGCGATGAAACTGCTCGCAATTGACGGAAACAGCATAATGAACCGTGCTTTCTACGGTATCAAGGCATTGTCCACAAGAGACGGCATATCCACCAATGCACTCACAGGCTTCATGAACATCTACTTCAAGGCGGCAGGAGAGACTGAGCCCGATGCCTGTGCGGTGGCTTTTGACCTCAGAGAGCCTACTTTCAGACACAAGGCGTGCGATACCTACAAGGCAAACCGCCACGGTATGCCTGAGGAGCTTGCCATGCAGATGCCCTATATAAAGCAGATACTCTCCGCAATGGGCATAACCGTGCTTGAATGTCCAGGGTATGAGGCTGACGACATACTGGGCACACTTGCGTCCATATGCTCCGACGGGGATATGTGCTATATACTCACAGGCGACCGTGACAGTCTTCAGCTTGTGAAGCCAAATGTCACCGTACTGCTCCACACCGCAAGAGAGATGCTCCATTTCACGCCCGAAAAATTCTATGAGGTATATGAGGGGCTGGTGCCTCGTCAGCTTATTGACCTGAAAGGGCTTATGGGCGATGCTTCGGACAATATCAAGGGTGTCAGGGGAATAGGTGAAAAGACCGCTATGGGTCTGCTCAAGAACTTTGGCTCTGTGGAGGAGATATATGATGCTCTCGACAAGGGAGTTACCGTGGGCACCAAGGCTGTTGAAGCAAAGCTGGCAGACGGCAGGGAGGATGCGAAGCAGAGCAAGTTCCTTGCCACGATCGTGACCACCGCACCCATAAAGCGTGATATAAAGGCGTATGTTTACGGCGAGCGAAGACGTGAGGAGCTGGCACAGGTGCTGTCAAGGCTGGAGATGTTCAAGCTCCTTGACAAGATGAAGATAAAGCCTGCTCCCGTGGTGTCCGCCGAGCCGAGACAGTCTGTGCCCGTAGTGGCGTATTCGTCATCTGAAACTGCCCCTGAGGGCGAGTTTGCGTTTGTTATCTCAAACGGAACGTTGTTTACAGCGTTTGACGGCAAGACCTACCGCACGGATGACAGAAATGAGATACTGTCGCTTCTGTCATCAGACCTGCCAAAAATCACATTTGGTGCAAAGGAAGCATACAGGCTGTGCTTAGATAACGGAGTAAAGCTGAGAAATGTGGTATCCGATGCGATGATAGCAGGATATCTCCTTGATGCGAGCAGGGAAGAATATACGATAGAAGGACTTTGCACACGCTACGGCGCTCCATATTACCATGACCTTGAGGACAACGGAGCTGCGGCACTCAAAGGCCTTTGTACTGTGCTTGAAGACGAGCTGGAAAGACAGTCACAGACCGAGCTTTACAAGAACACAGAGCTTCCTCTCACAGAGGTGCTGGCATCTATGGAGTACTACGGCGTTGCTGTCGATGCAGACGGTATAAAGCAGTTCGGCAAGGGGTTGAGAAAAGAGATAGTGGATATCCAGGAGCGTATCTATGAACGCGCGGGCAAGGTGTTCAACATTGCTTCCACAAAGCAGCTTGGTGAAGTGCTTTTCAACGACCTCGGCCTGCCCTCGGGCAAAAAGACAAAGACGGGTTATTCCACCAGCGCAGAGGTGCTTGAAGATCTTCAGGACAAGGATCCCATAATATCGGATATACTCAGGTACAGGCAGTACACAAAGCTCATGTCAACTTATGTGGACGGACTTATGAAGCAGATATCCTCCGACGGCAGGATACATACCTCCTTTAATCAGACCGAAACAAGGACAGGCCGTATATCCTCCGCCGAGCCTAATTTGCAGAATATCCCCGTAAGGACAGAGCTTGGCAGGAATATGAGAAAGTTCTTTGTCTCCGAGAGCGGCAGGAAACTGGTGGATGCGGATTACAGCCAGATAGAGCTGAGGATACTCGCACATCTGAGCCATGATGAGAATATGTGTGCGGCATTTGCTGAGGGCAAGGATATACATACAGCTACTGCGGCACAGGTTTTCGGTATGCCCGAGGAAATGGTGTCTACCGAGATGCGCCGTGCGGCTAAGGCAGTCAATTTCGGCATAGTCTACGGCATAGGTGCTTTCTCGTTGTCAAAGGATATAGATGTTTCAGTCGCACAGGCTGACAGGTATATAAAGAACTATCTGTCGAATTTCTCCGGCGTGCGTGATTTTATGAAAAAGTCTGTTGACGATGCTACGGAGAAGGGATACTCCCGCACCCTCTACGGCAGACGCAGATATATACCCGAACTTGCGGTCAAGAACAAGAACGTTCAGGCGTTCGGCAAGCGTGTTGCCATGAATTCACCTGTGCAGGGGACTGCGGCAGATGTTATAAAGATAGCTATGGTGCGTGTCTACAAGCGCCTTGAGGATGAAAAAATAAACGCACGGCTCGTTTTGCAGGTACACGATGAGCTTATAATCGAAGCTGATGAGCAGTGCGCCGACAGAGCCGCACAGATACTTGCGGAGGAAATGCCCGGAGCGGCATCCCTCGACGTGCCTCTCACTGCCGATGTAAAGATCGGCAGCAGCTGGGCGGAATGTCACTGATCGGAGTGTGTGTATTTGAATAATATAAAACGCTGGTTCAGAAATTTTGCAATACCGAACCTCATGTCTTATCTGTGCTTTGCAATGGGGCTCATATATGTAGCAGACCTGCTCCTGACGTTTGTAAAAACAGGGCTTGACACAAATCTGACACTGCTGTTCTTGTTTTCACGCAACAGCATACTGTCCGGGCAGATATGGCGTATATTCACCTATGCGGCTATACCTATCAACGACAATCCTTTCTGGATAGTCATTACTCTGATACTGTATTACAGCATAGGCAGAGAGCTTGAAAGCGCATGGAGCGCACACAAAGTCACGCTGTATGTGCTGACAGGCTGGGCGTTGACGACGGTGACGGGATTTTTCACAGGGTATATCTCAAACTACTACATATATCTGGGGTTGTTTCTGGCATACGGCATGGTGATGCCGCATATGCAGTTCAGATTGTTTTTCGCGATACCCGTTGAGGCAAGAGTGCTGGCAATGGCAGATGCGGTCATCATGCTCATCATGCTGATAGTGATGCATGATTTTGCGGTGATACCTGCCTTCGTCACGTTTGCGATATTCTTTGGCAAGGATCTTATAACGCCCATAAAGAACAGGCGCAGACATCAGCAGTTCATGAATGCTTTCAAGCACAGGAATGATGATAAATAAAAGGCACTGTAAAAACGCTGGATAATCCGAGATGGACCGTATCAATGGCCGTCTCGGATTTTTTGGTGTGAAAAAGTCATGGCACAGCAAAAGTTTTTCGGCAGGATCTAAGACAGATACCTATATAGAAGTTTTGCCCCTGAGCATTTCAAAGTGCTCAGGGGCATAGTACTTATTGTTACTAAGCCAAATCAGAATCTATCTACATCTTAACTTTCTCGAATACAATTTGAATATCTTGCTTTGCCCCTTCAAATCCAGGCCAAGCATCTATTCCATCATTTCTTTTCCTCGGAATGATATGAATATGTAAATGAGGTACTGACTGTCCAGCACTCTCATCACTCGCATTAAGCAAATTAACGCCTTCGTATCCGCAATGCTCTGTCAGATGTTTTGATACAGCTTTTACTGCTTTTATAACGGCACATAGTGTTTTTCGTCACAATCCAAAACATTCTTGAAATGTATCTTTGGAATGACTAAAATGTGTCCATCCACATCTTTTGCTGTATCCATAAACGCAAGGGTCTGATCATCTTCGTATACTTTCATGCAGGTGATTTCTCCTGATGCAATCTTACAAAAAATGCAATCATTCATATTATTCACACGTCCTTAAATTCCGATTTTTGTCAGTAACAATTATAGCACATCATCTCTATACTGTCAATAAAAACGCCATAGTACTTCTGACTTTGGATCAGAAGTACTATGGCATAAAACTTCTATATCAGCGCAGCCTTTAAGTTCGCATCTTTTTTTCCGTGATTATTTCCGTGATGTGTGTTATCATTCATATATCGAAAGGCTCATACAGCAAATGTTACATATGAACTGTCAATTCATGGAAGAGCCTTGACCAAAGACACTGACAGCAGATTTGACTATTCTTACCACGAATAACACAGTGTCTTGTTTGTAAAAGGTGCGTACAGCAACTGCTAAATGGTATTGGATCTCCATATGCACCTTGTTCTTTAAAGGAGTGTTTATAATGCTGGAATTATTAAGGGCTGAGGCGAATATGACAAGAACAGAGAACGGCGCGGCAGCATATCTGTCAACAGGCTCCGAATGTCTGGATCTCTTTGCCACGATAGGCGGCCTGAGAAACGCAGACGAGGATGAAGTGACCGCACGCTTCCTCCGTGCATATGCCGAAAATGCCGATACAGCAATGAAGCTGCTTTTTTATGCCCGTGACATAAGGGGCGGCCTCGGCGAAAGGCGGGTGTTCCGCACGATAATAAAGGCACTGGCATATTCCGCTCCCGTAAGCGTGAGAAAGAATATCTGCTGCTTCGGTGAATTCGGCAGATACGACGACCTGTTGGTGCTTCTCGACACACCTCTTTCGGGCGATGCAGTATCCTATATCAGGACTCTTCTGAGTGAAGACACAGAGTACATGGAGCAGGGCGGCGATGTCACTCTGCTTGCAAAGTGGCTTCCCTCGGTCAATGCATCTGACAGAAACACCGTAAGGCTCGCAAAGAAGCTGGCATCAGCTCTTGGCATGACTCAGGAAACATACAGAAAGACCCTCTCGGCACTGCGCAGATACATACATATAACCGAGAACGACCTGCGTGAGAGAAACTATACATTCGACTATGAGCATATGCCCTCCCGTGCGCTCTACAAGTACCGCAAGGCATTTATAAGAAATGACGGTGAGAGATACAGCCGTTTTCTGGATGCGGCGGCTGAGGGCAAGGCTGTGCTCAATGCGGACAATGTTGCTCCCTATGAGATAGCAGAGCCTTTCCTCGGTTGTTTCAGAACAGCGAACGGCTGGAAGTACATGAAGGAGATGAGCCCTGCGGAGGAAAAGGCTCTCAACGCATCCTGGAACGCTCTTCCCGACTTCTGCGGCAATGACAACAGTCTTGCAGTCATAGATACATCGGGTTCTATGTATTACAACGGCAAGCCTCTCCCCGGTGCGGTGGCGCTCTCGCTGGGTCTGTATTTTGCAGAGCATAACAGGGGCGCATTTGCAAACAGCTTCATAGAGTTCTCGGCAACACCTCAGCTTATAACCCTAAAGGGCCGCACATTTGCCGAAAAGCTCCGCTATGCGGCGAGCTTCACACAGGTGGCGAACACCGATCTTGAAGCGGTGTTTGAGCTGATACTGCGTGCGGCTGTAAGAAACAATGTGAAGCAGAGAGATCTGCCCGCAAGGCTCGTGATAATATCGGACATGGAGTTTGACAGCTGTATGACAAATTCGGACAGCACCGTATTCGGCAATGCCCGTCAGAGATACCTCATGTACGGCTACAAGCTGCCCGAAGTGGTATTCTGGAATGTAGCATCGAGAAACAGGCAACAGCCCGTCAGGATGAATGAGCAGGGTGCGGCATTGGTATCGGGCGTAACACCCAGGCTGTTCTCCATGATAGCAGGCGGAGAACTGACACCCCTAAAGCTGATGAACAAGGTCGTGAACGACATCAGGTATGCCTGCATCAGCGCATGATGAAAGGAACGGAAATGTTTGAGATAAAGGGCAGAGCGGCGACCGCCGTCTGCTATGCAAAGGTGATAGAGGAAAAGGCAGAGGAGCAGATACGCCGTATGTGCGACTATGAGCTGACAAAGGGCAGCAAGATACGCATCATGCCCGACGTTCACGCAGGAAAAGGCTGTACCATCGGCACGACAATGACCGTGACGGACAAGGTGTGCCCCAATATAGTTGGTGTAGATATCGGCTGCGGTATGTATACCGTTGAGATAAACGAGCGTGACATCGACATGGAGCGTGTTGACCGTGCGGCGCACTTCATCCCATCGGGTATGAATACATGGGACAAGGCTGTTGAGAGCTTTGACCTTCACAAGCTCAGATGCTTCGGTGAGCTCAACCACACCTCACGCATCGCCGCCTCTCTCGGTACTCTCGGCGGAGGAAATCACTTCATTGAGATAGACCGTTCCTCCGACGGCAGGTGCTTTCTCATCATACACTCCGGCAGCCGCAACCTCGGCAAGCAGACAGCGGAGCTTTACCAGAGATATGCCGTTGAACAGCACAAAGGCAGAGATGAGTACATTGCCGAAAGGGACAGGATCATCACAGGCCTGAAGGCACAGGGCAGAACATCCGAGATACAGCCTGCACTTGTCCGCCTTGAGGAAAGATACCGTCATACTCTGCCGGATGTACCCGAGGATCTTTGCTGGCTCACGGGCACATATCTTGATGACTATCTGAACGATGTGGAGATATGCCAGCGCTTTGCAAAAAGAAGCAGGGAGATCATGGCAGAGATCATTCTGGAAATGTCCGGTCTTTCCGCCCGTGACAGCTTCCACACGATACACAACTACATCGACACCGATGAAATGATACTCAGAAAGGGAGCTATCGCCGCTCACAGGGGCGAGCGTGTATTGATACCCATAAATATGCGTGACGGCTCTGTCATAGCGACAGGCAGGGGATGTGAGGAGTGGAACTTCTCTGCGCCGCACGGTGCGGGGCGCATCATGTCAAGGACTGCCGCGAAGAAGAGCCTGACCCTTGCCGAATATGAAAAGGCAATGACAGGCATATACACCACATCCGTCAGCATAAAGACCATTGACGAAGCGCCTATGGCGTACAAGTCGTTATCCGACATAACCGACGTGATAAACGACAGTGTGGACATCATTGACATCATGAAGCCCGTATTCAACTTCAAGGCGGATGACGAGGACGTTCCGTGGAAAAAGTAACAGACAGCAAGCGTGAGGCTTGCTGTCTGTTCATATCTTAAAATCCCTGAGTTTCTGTTCAAGTATCTCTGCCTGACCTGCCAGTTCCTCCGAGCCTGCGGCAGAGGTCTCTGCGGCGGCGGCGTTGCTCCTCACCGCATCCGTTATGCTTGATAGCCCCCTGTTCACCGTGTCTATCTCCTGTGCCTGAGCCACCGTGGAATCAGCCGCTCTGCTCACAAGGTCGCCAAGTTCGGTCATCGCCTTGCGCACATCTTCAAGAGAGCCGCTGACAGCGGTGTTTATCCTGACACCTGTTTCAGCCGCCTGAACACTGCGCTCTATCAGCGCAACAGCACTCCTTGCCGCATCGGCGGATTTGCCCGCAAGATTTCTCACCTCATCTGCGACCACCGCAAAGCCCTTTCCCGCACTGCCTGTCCTTGACGCCTCAACTGCGGCATTGAGAGCAAGTATGTTCGTTTGGAAAGCTATGCCGTCAATGAGCTTTGCTATCTGCTGTATCTCTTCGGAAGCCGATCGTATATCGGTTATCGCCGCACTCAGCTCCGCCATTTCCTCACTGCCTGATTCTATATTGTCCACTGCTCTGTCTGACAGCTCCTTGACCTCGTTCATCAGCCCTGCATTGGCGGAGACCTTGGTGTTGATGCTGTGCATCAGTTCGTCTAACTCTTTCAGTGTGAGTGCTTCGGTATTCGAGTTTCTCGCAAGGGTCTGTGCCCCCTCAGCAAGTGCGGATGCACTGTTATTCACCTGAACGCCTGCTTTTCTTATGGCGCTTATGGTGTCACGCATGGAAACTGATATATTGTCAAGCGAAGCCTTGATGTTGTTGAAGTCACCATAATACTCACAACTGCTGCGTACGGACAGATTGCCGTTCGCTATGCCCGACAGGATATAATCTATATCCCGGATATAAGTTCCGATGTTTTTAATGGTAGTTTCCATGGCACGAGACAGTAGTTCTGTCTCATCGCCCCTGTTGTTTGCCCTGAATGATGTGTCGATCTCACCTGCGGCGAATTTCTCAAGGCACTCTGCCGTCGGCGTTATTGAGGCGGCTATGCGCCTTGCGGCATAGGTGGATGCAAACACCGCAATGAGTATGATCACCACAGTCCAGCATAACATAAGGAATACCGCTCTTTTGCCCTTGCCGTAGATATTGTCTGACTCGACACAGTACATTACGGCAAATTCGGGATTATCGGGAAGCGGTGCGGAGTATACCACATAGTCCGAGAATACCCCGCCTGATATGTGTCTTACTCCTGCCGCAGAAGCGGCGGCATTCTCGCTGAAAACGGAATTGCCCGTCACGAATGTACCACACTCGGATTTCTGCGTCGATATGAGTATAGAGCCGTTTTTATTGTTTATCATTATGCCCCGTGTGCCACCGCTGTCAAGGGTATCGGTGACATAGTCAAAATAGTTGTTCCTGAGTTCTCCCGCTATGATGTCATCGCTTCTTTTCAGTGCAAAGATATAGCACTGTGCGGACGAAACATAGGTCAGCAGAACACCGTTCTCGGGCAGTTCCTGACATTCCTTTGCAAAGCGTGAATAGTCATATCCGCGTTCCTCGCCGATGACAAAGACATTGTTGAATATATCGTTCTCATCAGCCGACTCCGAGTCACGCAGACCGTTGGCAAGAAACGACATCTCCTCCTGCAATGAGGAGCACGCACTGTTGACAACAGATGTGCCCAGCTCATCAGAGAAGCTCTTCTCTATGCTGTAAATATATGAGATGCCGCAGACCGCCACGAAGAAAGCGCCCAGCGCACCGCAGATTATGCCCAGCCGCATAAGTCTGTGTCTTAAAGATGTTTTCATTTTCATAAGGTATTGCCTTTCATGACAATGAATGATCCGGATAACAGAATGCCGACCGTACATTACGGTCATTACGTCTATTATATTCCATTTTTCCCTATTAGTCAACATCATATGTTCATTTTTACATCAAAAGTCACGCCAGGAAGCAAAAAGGACTCCGTGAGATTTTTGTCAGATAAATTTTTTGACGACATATTGACAAATTTCAATTTGTGTGATATAATATAGAAAATCTTCGATATGAGGTGTGGTATGGAACTGACAAACAAGCATATAACGGTGATCTTCAAGGCGCTTTGTGATGAGAACCGTGTGCAGATAGTAAGGCTCTTGCAGAACGGCGAGAAATGTGCCTGCAAGCTGCTTGAAGCCTTGCAGTGTACCCAGCCCACGCTTTCCCACCATATGAAGATACTATGCGACAGCGGTCTTGTGGTTGGCAGAAAAGAAGGAAAATGGATGTACTACTCCATTTCTGCGGATGGTACGGAAGAAGCTGTGAATGTTCTGCGGGAGCTGACAAAGGTCGGTATATCAGAAAGCGGCGGATGCTGCTGCAAATAAAATATCCGTGGAAACACGGAATTTTATTTGGATATATAAATAGATAAATTCAAATATATTTATCGGAGGTAAACTATGAATCACACAGAAATTGCAAGTGAGCTTTTCTCAAAGCGGTATTACTGCTCTCAGGCAGTGCTGGCGGCATTTGCCGAGGAACTTGGGATGACTAAGGAACAGGCACTTAAAGTCGGAGCTTGCTTCGGCGGAGGTATGTGCAAGGCTGAGGTCTGCGGAGCGTGTACAGGGGCACTTATGGCTCTCGGACTCAAATACGGTATGTGCGAGGACGGCGACTATGACAGCAAACAGAGAGCAAACAGCTATGCAGTGCGTTTTCTTGATGAGTTTGCAAAGCAGAACGGCTCTTATATCTGCCGTGAGCTGCTTGACTGCGATATTGCCACCGATGAGGGAAAGGCTTATGCAAGGGCAAATGGGCTGTTTGCAACGGAATGTCCCAGGCTGATCGAAAGTGCGGTGATTATCGCTGAGAAGCTGATAAACGAATAATTCTGCCGTATGAGGGATACGGCTTGCTTTCGACAAATCAAATCGACTGATTTCAATCTATCTATGAAAAGAGGCGCTTTATGGAGATCTGTAGCTTCATACAAGACGAAATACTCGGTATGAAATGGCTGAACAGGCTGATAGGCTCGGTGCTGAACGCCTGCGGTCTTGATACAAGCGGAAAAATCGGCGGAAGTGTGCAGTTTTTCATCTATGATGTTGTCAAGATCATGGTTCTGCTCGGTGTGCTGATATTCCTTATATCCTACATTCAGAGCTACTTTCCGCCCGAAAGGTCAAGAAAGATACTCGGACGGTTTCACGGCATCGGAGCAAACTGTGTCGCCGCACTTCTCGGCACGGTCACACCGTTCTGTTCTTGTTCGTCCATACCGCTGTTCATGGGATTCACAAGTGCAGGACTTCCGCTGGGAGTGACATTCTCATTTCTTATCTCATCGCCTATGGTCGATCTCGGTTCGCTTGTGCTTCTGATGAGCATATTCGGGTGGAAGGTCGCTGTGGTGTATGTCGCACTCGGTCTTGTTATTGCCGTGGCAGGAGGTACGATGATCGAGAGGCTTCACCTTGAAGGAGAGGTTGAGGAGTTTATCCGCAGGGGAAGGAGTATTGATGTTCAGCAGAATGAATTGTCAAAGCGTGAAAGACTGAAATACTCGTGGGAACAGGTCTCGGGGACGGTGAAGAAGGTCTTGCCGTTCGTTCTGATCGGTGTCGGCATCGGTGCGGTCATCCATAACTGGATACCCGAGGAATGGGTGATAAAGATACTAGGCACGGGTGATCCGTTCGGTGTCATCATTGCCGCTGTATGCGGAATACCGATGTATTCGGATATATTCGGCTGTATAGCAATTTCGGAAGCACTGCTTGCAAAGGGCGCAGGGCTCGGTGTTGTCCTCAGCTTTATGATGGGTGTCACAACACTGTCTCTGCCCTCGATGATCATGCTGAAAAAGGCTGTCAAGCCTAAACTGCTGGGCATATTCATCGCTGTCTGTGCAGTCGGTATCATACTTGTGGGATATTTTTTCAATATCATTCAAAGCTATATCATTTAGGAGGATTATTATGGCACTGTTTGGAAAGAAAAAGGAAGAAACAAAGGCTGAAACAACTTGCTGCTGCGGAAATTCACAGTCCGCAAGCGAGGTCACATCGACCTGCTGCGGAGAAAAGGTCAACGGTATCTGCTGTATCAAAGTTCTCGGTTCGGGCTGTAAGTCCTGTCATCAGCTATATGAAAACACTCTGAAAGCTGTGGAAGGGTTGGGCATCAAAGTCGAGTACATCACCGATCTGCAAAAGATCATGGAGTACGGCGCAATGTCAATGCCTGCACTTGTAATAAACGAAAAAGTCGTATCGGTGGGCAGGATACTGAAGCCTTGCGAGATAACCGAAATGGTAAAAACGCATATCGCAGAATAGTACAAACTTATGTATCGAGATTTTTTTCGATACATATATTTTTCTTTGAGGATAACTATACAACAAATTCCCTATCGTCTGTTGAAACGGAAGTCTCATTAAGACCACATCAGCGCCTTTTTTACAACGGCGGATCGTCACACATCATTGACAAACCAACGCCACGATGATGTCTCGGCAAAACACTTGATTATACATTCCGTATCTGCTATAATCATGGTAAGGATATATGAGGAGTGAGAGAATGGACAGGAAGCGTATACTTATCGTGGATGATGAAAAGGATCTTTCTTATATAATCGCAGAGATGCTGGGCGGCTGCGGCTATCAGGCGGAGTGTGCCGACAGCGCCGAGAGTGCCTATGAACTTCTGGCACAAAAGAGCTTTCATCTGGTACTCCTTGATATAAACCTGCCGGACAGCACGGGCTTTGAGATATGCAAAGAGTTACGCAGGGTTTCCCAGGTGCCTGTCATCTTTGCCAGCGCACGAACTGCGGAGGACGACAGGATAACAGGTTTTGACATAGGCGGGGATGACTATATCCCCAAACCATATTCCATGAAGGAACTGCTGTCCCGGATAAATGCACTCATGCGCCGTGTCTACGGCAGGGATGAGGACAACTTCACATTCGGTAATGTGTCTGTGAACACATCTGCGAGAACGGTGACAAAGGGCGGCAGGAACGTTGACCTTGCCCAGAGGGAGTTTGATCTTCTTGTGACCCTGTGTAAAAACAAGAACACAGCCATACCGAAAGAAAAGTTGCTATCGGATGTTTGGGGCGCATTTTCCGAGGTCGAACCGTCAACGCTGACAGTGCATATCCGCTGGCTCAGAGAGAAGCTGGAGGACGATCCCGCTCGCCCAAAGTATATAAAGACCGTCTGGAGACTTGGCTATATGCTGGAGGATGATCAATGAAAAAACTTATCACAGCAGCTGTCACGGCCGTTCTTTTGCTTATCGTGATAATGGGTGCGGCATGGAATGACAGGGGCATGGACGATATATCAGGCATGGCGGCGGTGTCGCTCAACGAGATAGAAAGGCTCTGTGAACAGGGCGACACGGAAAGCGCACGTCAGGCGGCGAATACGCTCAGAAAAGAGCTTGCCGCCCATGAGAAAGAAAGTGACCATACTCTGCCGCTGATGTGCGGCGTGTGCATAGTTTTTCTGGCGGGAGCCTGTGCCTATCTTATAAAGGTGATAATCATCCCTTTCAACAGGCTGTCGACTTTTGCCGAAAAGGTCGCCGCAGGAGACCTGTCAGAACCTCTCAGATATGACCGTGAAGACATCTTCGGCAAATTTGTATGGGCATTTGACAGCATGAGAAATGAGATAATAAGATCCCGTGCCTGTGAGCGTGAGGCAATGGACAGCAACAAGACCGTCATTGCTTCTCTTTCCCACGATATAAAGACACCTATCGCCTCGGTCAAGGCATATGCCGAGGCACTTGACATGGGGCTTGACAGCTCGGAGGAGACCAGACGCAAGTATATCGCCGTGATGATAAGAAAATGCGATGAGATAACAAAGATCACCGATGATATGCTGACCCATTCCCTGACGGAACTGAACAGGCTCAGGATGTCACCCGAACGGTTTGAACTGATCTCCTTTCTGGAGCGGACCGCACAGGGGCTTTCAGCGGATAACAGTGTCCATTTTGAAAGACCGTCTTACAGTCTGTATGTATATGCCGATATGGGCAGAACGGCTCAGATAGCCGAAAACCTTATAAGCAATGCCCGCAAGTATGCCGGCTCCTGTGTGGATATATCCGTTGACCGCACGGAAAGTACGGCGCAGATACATTTCAGGGATTACGGTACGGGCATCCCCGATGAGGATATGCCTTTTATCACGGATAAATTCTACCGAGGAAAGAACAGCAGTTCCACGGAAGGAACAGGTCTTGGATTGTATATCGTAAAGTACATAGTGACCCAGTCTGGCGGCAGTCTCAGGCTCATAAATCATGATGACGGCCTTGAAGTCATCGTGTCGCTGCCGCTTGACAAAGAACAATGAAAAATTGGTTTCTTAAGGATTTCTTAATACATGATGTTATAGAATGTGTATAACACAACTGAAAGGGGAAAACGTATGAAAAACACCATCCTTTCCGCCAGAGGGCTCTGCAAGAGCTTTGCCCACAACGGCGGACAGATACACATTCTTACAGGTCTTGATGTTGATATATATGAGGGCGACTTCACCGTTATAATGGGAGCGTCGGGTTCGGGTAAATCCACCACCCTCTATTCACTCAGCGGGATGGACAGAGCCACGGGCGGACAGGTGCTTTACAAGGAAAAGGACATTGTAAAGATGAGCGAGAGAGAGCTTGCTACCCTGCGCCACGGCGATTTCGGCTTCATATTCCAGCAGATGCATCTTGTTAGCAATCTGACGCTCTTTGAGAATATCACAGTACCCGGCTATCTGAACAGATCGAGGTCGGCGGCGGATACGGACAAGAGAGCCGCAGAGCTGATGGAAAAAATGGGCATATCCCATATAAAGACACACCTGCCCGGTCAGTGCTCCGGCGGTGAACAGCAGAGATGCGCCATAGCGAGAGCTGTGATAAACGATCCTGTTCTGCTATTTGCGGATGAACCCACAGGTGCGCTCAACAAGCGAAACACCACGGAGGTGCTCGACCTTTTGACAGAGCTCAACAAAAACGGTCAGAGCATACTCATGGTCACACACGACGCAAGAGCCGCCTGCCGTGCGTCCAGGATACTCTATATCGAGGACGGCAAAATAATCGGTGACCTTGATCTTCCTCCCTACGCCAAAGATGAGAAGAGCCGTGAAACACAGGTCAATGCATGGCTCGCCGCCAACGGATTCTGAGGTGACAGCATGAAAGGTATAATGAAACTTGTCGCCGCCGATCTCAGGACAAAAAAGGGTGCATTTATCGGTATAGCATTTTTGATGATGCTGATAGTGGTGTCCTTCACGGGCACTGTCAGCAACAATGATGACATTGTCAGAGCGGTGGATGAAAACTTTTCACAGGTTGACTGCGGCGATCTGCTGATACGTCTGTATTCGGATATGCTGAGCGATGATATCCGTGATACGATAAAGAATGACCCGCATATATCACGGACGGAATATGACACCACACTGATGATATATCAGAAGCCCCGTGTGAACGGTGAAGAGATGGAGGTCCTCATTGAGCTTTCAGAATACAAAGACAGCTGTAATGTGTTCAATGATGACAATACGGCGTTTCTCACAGGGGATACCGCACTGCACAGGGGTGAGATCTATATTCCCTATAAAATGCGCACACTTATGGATAAGGGCGATGTGATAACTTTCACGGCAAATGACGGCACAGAGTTCAGCCTTACCGTAAAGGGACTGTATCAGGACCCGATATTCGGCGCACTGACCGTCTCCTCAAACCGTTGTGTCATTTCACCCGAAGACCATGCGGATATAATGAAAAAAGCGGCGCATCTCACAGACCCCGCCAGAAATATCCTTGCCTGCACGGATATAAACATCCATACAGCTGATGAGTATTCGCCGTATGAGCTGAAAAAGGAACTCAACGACAAGTGCAGCATCATAGATATGAGCATATATTCCCCGTCAAGAGAAGAGCTTGAGGACAACATCAAGATGTTCACAAATGTTGGCGTCAGGATGGTGTTTGTATATATCATTCTTCTTGTGGCTGTGGTCATGATCATTATGGCAAACAGCATATCGGCAAATATTGAGATGGATCATACCGACCTCGGTATACTCCGTTCACAGGGCTTTTCACAGATGCAGATAAGGCTCATGTTTGTTATTGAATACACCCTGTCGCTCCTTGTCGGCGCCGTAGTCGGACTGATACTCTCATACCCCGCCTGCGGAGCGATGATAAGGCTGTTCATGAGGCTTTCATGCACGCTGACATCTACTGATATATCAATAGTCAAGTGCGCCGTGCTGTCACTGCTTATAATACTCGTCTGCATGGTGTTCATCTTTATCGCAACGGCAAAGATATCAAAGATCTCTCCTGTCAGAGCCATATCGGGCAGCAGGGAAGATGTGTACTTTGACAGCAGGCTCAATATACCCGTCAGAAAGCCCGTGTCACTGTTCATAGCGCTCAGACAGATAACATCAGACCTTAAAAACTATGTGGGCACGATACTCATAATCGGTATACTCGTTTTCTTCCTTATCAGCATCTCGGTGTTTGTGAACAGCTTTGATACCGATGCCATATATACGGGTATGACGGGTGATATAGAGATCACCAATCTGGGCAGTCTCTCTCTTTCAGATCATGACAGCATAGAAAAGACTGTGCAGCAGACAGACAGCGGAGCATACCTTTCAATGGAGAGTTGTCACCGCATGGATATTGACGGTCAGCAGGTAATGGTTCGCGCATACAGCAGGGACGAAGATCTTTTCAAGCCCACAGAGGGCAGATCCCCTGTATATGACAACGAAGTAATGATAACAAGCTCCGTGTCACGCTCCACGGGCAAGGAGATAGGCGACAGCATACAGATAAAGTATATCGGCACAACCGAGGAGTTTGTGATAACAGGCTGTTTCCAGACCGTGCATGAATACGGTGTCATGGCGTGCCTCACAGCCGACGGCATCAGAAAAATGAACTATGAGGATGTTTCGGGATGCTTTGTAACTCTTTCAGACCCGTCAAAGGCAGATGAGGTCATAGATTCCCTCAACAGCAGTTACGATATGCTCTCTGCCGGCAGGACGAAAGAAAGCGAGACCACAAAGAAATACAAGGGGCTCATTGACGGACTTCTTGACATAATAGGCTATGTGATATACTCCATGTCGGTATTGTTTGCGGCAGTCATAGTGGTGATGATGACAAGTACTGCGTTTTTGCGTGAACGCACCGATCTCGGCATATACAAGGCAGTCGGTATGGTCTCATCCACGCTCAGGACACAGTTTGCGGTTCGCTTTCTCGTGATAGCCGTCATCGGTTCACTGCTCGGCAGTATCGTGTCTGCGGCAGTCACCAAGCCCATGCTTGGATTTATGCTGAAGATAGTGGGTATCACGGAGCTTGAGACCGCTCCGGATGTTCTCACGCTCATTATGCCGACCGTGGTAGTGTGTGCGGGCATATTCGCAATTGCCTATCTTGCATCACACAAAATAAAGAACGTCGAGGTCAGAGAACTGATCACGGAATGATAATATAGATTCTTCCTCGATGTATAATAATCTCCAAGCTGCAAATCCTTTATATTCAAGCATTTGCGGCTTGTTTCCTGTCTATCTTTGTCAGAAGATAACTGCATCGGTCAGAAATTAGTATAACAAATGGCTGCTGCTAAAAACAGATACCCATATAGAAGTTTTGCCCCGAAGCACTTCAAAGTGCTTCGGGGCATTGTATTTTATATAAGTGCTAAGATAAATCTGAATTTTCAAAACTTATACTAATCTTTTTTTCTTACAATATATACGCCATAAATTCCAAGCAAAATATAAGATACAAGACAAGTGAACAATGCTATCGTCGGGTATTGATTGCTTGTTGAAAAACAGAACGGAATACCGCATAGATTTATTAATAAATGCAGTACAATCGGAACCCACAAATTTTTAGATTTAACATAGACTGCACCAAAATAAACACCCAGTGCGGCTGCCCAAATGGTTTTGGCAATTACAGTTGTAAATGGTTGCCCCAATGCTCCGAAAATATGACCTAATCCAAATAGTGAGGAAGAAAGAAAAATTGCATATAGTGTCGCATTCTTCCTTTCGCCAAACCACTTTTCAATAATGTTCTGTAATAAGCCTCTTAAATAAAGCTCCTCTATAATACCAACGCCAATATAATACACGATACCTTCAACAACAACTCTCCATATAGTTGGTTTATTATCGAATGGAGTCAATCCGATACAGAAAGCAATTGTTACTATGAATGTTGCCAATACCGCAGGTAACCCATATTTTTTTAACCCACTTAATAGTCCCTTGAGTTGTAAACCAAAATGCCAGTCTTTTATAAAAACCTTTTTACATATCCAACAAATTGCAAATGCTATCAGGAAATTTGCCATTAGTGCAAAATAGATCGGCTCAATATCCCAAATTTTTATATTGCAAAAAAGCAATGCGGGTAATGCTGACATTTCCATAAACGTCATTATAAGCGTTAATATAACTGCCGATACTGTCTGACTTCTTTTATTCATTATTATAATCTCCAAATTTCAATTTTATATTAGTTACCATTATAGCACGTCATCTATGCACTGTCAATAGAAACGCCATAGTACTTCTGACTTTGCATCAGAAATACCATGGCTTAAAACTTCTATATCAGCGCCGCCCTTATGCGCAACAGCCGTTTGTTTGTTGTCTTTCTTTCAAATCCGTATCATCAGTTCTGCGATTTTGCCTGTGTCTTTGACATACCGGGCAGCTTCATTGTGAACAGCAGATCGGTGGTGAATATCCTCACCGCAAAGAACATCGTCACCGCAAGGAACAATATCTGATATACAAGTCCCCCGATGAACACACCTGTGTGACCGAAGGCAAGATTGCCGATAGCCGTGTATGCATGGGTGAATGGTATTATGTAGAGGATTGCCTTTGCGATAAACGGCATGGAGTTCACATCCATGAACATGGTTATCATAAAGGGTATCATCGTCGCAAACATTAGCGGCATGATAAGGGTCTGTGTGGACTGGGCATCAGAGGCGAAAGCTCCGAGTATGAGAGCAACGGAAAGGCCTATCGCCAGTGTGATGAACAGTTCAAGACCGACGAGTGCAAGCTTTCCTGCCGAGAGGGATATACCGAGCTCAGACATCGCCTTGAACACATCGACCGCACCCGAAAGATCGACCTCATCAGTGCCCGTGGGCATATTCACTGTCATTGTTCCGCCGCCCGTCATGCCTGATATGTAGAAGGCAAAGCCCACCATCATCGTAAGCGAATTGAGGAGCGCCACTATGACCGCCGCTGTCATCTTGGCGGTGAGAACGGTTATCCTTGAAACAGGTGAGGACAAAAGCGTTTCAAGAGTCTTGTCTATCTTTTCCGTGGATATGGCGGTCATTATCATCTGGGACGCCATGAACAAAAGGAAAAATACAGCCATTGGAGCTATCATGTTCACAGACATGAGTATTCCCGAGAGCTCTGAAGCGGGAGCCTTTGCAGTCCTGCCGTTTGCCGAGGTGAATTCGGCCATGAGCATGGGCTTTCTGATAAGCTTCGACTGATCCTCTGTCAGCCCGACTATATTGCTTTCTGCATTGTCACGCAGATAGGATTCGATGCTTGAAACACAATCCGACGCAAGAGAGTCATCCACCATGCTTGCAAGACCTGTGCCGCTCATAAGAGTGTATACCTCGACATCAGCCTGTTTGCCGCTCTCTGCTTTTTCTGAGAAGTCAGCGGGTATCACGACAAGAACCTTCAGGTCTTTTTCATGGAGTGTCTGTGCGGCGGTATCGGATGAGAAGCCCTGCACATCTATGCGCTTGACATTCGTGCCGTAGTCCGACAGCTTGTCCAGCATATCCGAGGCAAACTGTGAGCTGTCAAGGCAAAGCACATTTATATCATTGTTCGTGGCTATCCCCTCGATAGTGGATCCCATAGTCTTTCCCAGCATCATGAGCAGACCGCAGGTGACGAACATAGAGATTATCGCCTGCTTTGTAAGAAGCTGTGACAGCTCCTTTTTCAGCATATTCCCGAATCTCATACAGACACCACCTTTTCAAATACTTCCTCCAGATTGGCGGCACCGTGCTTCTCTTTCAGGTCACCGATACTGCCGACCTCCAGCAGGTGTCCGTTTGCCATGATGCCCACCCTGTCGGATACATACTCTATTTCGAGCATATTGTGTGAGGAGAGAAGAAAGCTCATCCCCTCCTCTTTTGAAAGGCGCTTTATGGTCTTTCTTATGTCAAGTGCGTTTATCACATCAAGTCCCGATGTAGCCTCGTCAAGTATGGCGAGCTTGGGTCTGTTCATGACGGCTCTTGACAGCAGTAGCTTTCTTATCATACCCCTGGAATAGCTATTTATTTTCTCTTCAAGCCTGTTTCCGAGACCGCACATATTCACGGCTCTTTCAACATACTTGTCGATCTCCGCTTTGTCTGAGGAGAACAGACCTGCCATGAAGCGAAGATAGTCTATGCCCTTCATTGTTTTGTATGCGCCTGCTTCATCGGGCAGATACGTTATCGCTTCACGCACCTTTGACGGGCTTTTGACGATGCTGTGACCGTTTACGAACGCCTCACCCGCTGTTGGGGTTATGAGGGTGGCTATCATTCTGATCGTCGTGGTCTTTCCTGCGCCGTTGGGACCAATGAGGGCAAATATCTCGCCCTCATTGATGTCAAACGATATGCCGTCGACGGCATTTATCCCTTTTTTATAGCTCTTGGTGAGCCCCTTTACTTCCAGTATCATGTCATTTCCTCATCAGGCGTTGGGGATAGTGGCAATGGGTGACACCATAATGGCGGCAAGACCGACATAAATTGCCACGAATACCCAGAATGAAGGACGTGTAAGAAGTATCTTCCATGTCAGCTCGCCCTTTTCACTGGAAGTATCAAGACGGAAATTCTCTGTGATGATATCGGTCTTCTCATTGATCTTTCCGTTCTTCTTGAAGAAGATGATGAGAAGAGGTATGCCGATAACGAGCATTGCAATGCAGTGTATAGAATAAAGCTTTTCTTCAAGTTCTCCGCCGATGGCATAGCTGTAAACGCACTCCATGAACATAGCATTTGCATTGCATACCATATGAGCTATGATGGAATATATTATAGAGCCTGATTTAAGTGCGATATAGCCAAGTACAAGACCAAGCAGGAAGCCGTTGAACATCTGATTGAAGTTGCCGTGCATGATGCCGAATATCATCGAGCTTGCGATAAGGGCAAATGTTCTGCTGACGGGGGAGAGTGAATTGAGCACAAGACCCCTGCAAAGCATCTCCTCTGTGATAGGAGCTATGATGACCATATACACCACAAGAACAACGCTTTTGAGAAGATTGTCATCTATCGACATCGACGCAGTGAACTGTTCATTTACTCCCGACATACCTGTAAGATTCTCAACCAGACTCTGTACAAACATTGATATTCCCTGAAGACCGAGTATGCCGATGATGCCGAGAGCCATTGTCTTGTTAGCCTTGGGCTTACGGAACACATCTGCGGGCTTGAATGCCTTGAGTGCCGCAACCATTATGAGAAATGCGGCAACATTTGCTATAAGATAGCCTACCGCATTTGAAATAACAGGAACTGACGATGCCTGAAAAAGTTCCTGTCCCTTTGCAACGACATCAAGCTGGTCCACACCGGGGTTTTCTGCGGCATATCTGCCTGCAAAATATCCCTGCGCAACACTGTTTGCGATTCCGCTGACAGTACCGGCTATGATAAGCTGTATCAGCATCCCCAGAGTGCCCGAACCGTATGCCTGCTTCAGTTTTTTCTTGATCAGATCTGTTGAAGGCTGTGAAGCCGTCTGTTCAGTTGCGTTATGAATCGTATTTTCCATATCCATAAAATCTTCCCCTTTTATCGTGATCGCCCCCACCGGAGGATCATTTTTTCATTTTATTTTTTACTCTTACAAAATATCCGATTATCTTTGACAGGAATAAACCGTATTCTATCACCAGTATCACATAAATGACCGACAGATATATCATGAATGCGACATTGTCCCCCTGTGAGCCGATTTTTACAGCGATACCGACCATGCTAACTGAGACCAGAAGCAGTAAAAGAAAGCTCAACCCGAATACTATCAGAAATTTCTTTGCCCTTGCATATTCAGACTGTATATCCGAATAGAACTCGGGCTTCTGCTCGTCCTCACCGTATAGCTTTGTCCATATGCTGTATCCCATAGTGCGCGAGATGCTCGTGAATTCCAGCTTCCAGCCGTCATCCTTTGCGGTCACATAGTATTCATCGCTGGCAAGCCCCTGAAAGTCTACAACGAATGTCTGTCTGACGGGTGCGTCTTCCTTTACGAAATAGAATGTGACACCTGCGGCATCAAATCTGTAAAAGCGCCATCCCTGCTCATTCTGACGGTTGACGTACTCAGCCGCCCTGTCGGGCTCATAGAACCAGCCGGGGCGCATCTTTTTCATCATTCTGCCGTCCTTGAGCATCTGCTTCTCTTCCTCGGCAGAATACACAAAGTTCTCGGCAGGGATCGTTTTCAGAGCACCGGAAAGTCTCAGATCTTCCTTCGGTATCTTTTTGCCGCACATATGGACCACCACTGTCAGCACAATCAGAGCCAATGCACAAATGATATTTCTTACAAGCTCAGCTGCTTTTTCCGGCGGTATCACTGCAACATCCATGTCAGACAAAGCTCCCAGCATACCTGCGCACATACCGATGTAAAAGCATATCACCGTGAAAATCGCCACTTTGGCATAGCTGTGTATCTTTATGTATGATGCATAGCTCATGGTCTCGGACGCATCCTCATTTGCCGCAACATAAAAGAGCTTTTTCTGACAGAGACATTCCCAGCCTCTGAGCTGTGCGCCCCTGGGGAGCCCACCCTTTTCAAGCACTATACAATGCTTTTTTTTCTGCGGTGCAGCTTCCTCAAATGACATCAGTCCGAAAAAGTTCATATCCGACAATCTGTATCCCTTTTCCGACAGATCGTCGATCTTCTTTTCCGTCCCTACCGGATCTATTATCCAAAAAGGATAAAACCTTTTCATCAGGAACTTGCCCCCGTTCTCACATGGCGGATGTTGTCATATACGCTCTCAATTCTGTGTACCTCACGGTCGAGTATCTCCGAACCTATGTCTGTGCGCTCATATACTGTCCTTTTATCCGTATTGTCGTAAATATCTATCAGTCCGTCCTTCTGCATTTTGGTGAGTGTACCGTAAATCGTGCCGGAGCCCAGCTTTATGCGGTCGTCAGTCAGCTCGGCGACATATTTTGATATGCCGTAGCCGTGCCGTGGCTCACCCAGCGAAAGGAGTATGTATAATGCTGTTTCAGTCATCGGTAAATAACTCCTTGCAAGTTTTTCTATATCAGGCAAACCAACACCTTCTTATCAATCAAAAATCACCTTTCGCTTGCCGTTTTTATCCCTGGGGTACTCACGCACCCTCATGACATATTCAAGATTGACTACCTGACGTTCCTCGCTGTCAAAAGCCCTGACAGTCACCCAGTTGTCTGTTACAGACTCAACGACACCGCTCACCATAGAGGACTGGTCATTGATTGTATAGATGACGACTTCCTTGCCGATGAATGCATTAAGTATCTCACCCATGATCTTTTTTCCTTTCTTTCTGCGGTTCTTTATGAACGCTGCCGCTGTCATGCGTCTCTTTTTCTTTCTGCTTGCAAGAATGAGAATAAAGAGGAGCAAGAATATGAAATACGCACCCTGCATCTGTCAGCCTCCGTACAGATGAAGCACGTTTTTAAGAACAAAGAAGATAATGCCCGCAAGGACAAGGATCGCAAGGTTTGCGAATCCCATCCTGACCACGCTCTTGTTTTCTCCGTTCTCACCTGCATTGGATGTGCCTATCGTTGCCGAGATACTGCCGAACATAATGCTTATAAACGGGTTCAGCACAGATCCAATCAGTCCGATCACCAGCATGAACACCAGCATACCCTTTATGAATCTCGGGTCATTTCTCTCTTCTTTCATTTCATTGTCCCCTCCGTCTCTGCTTCCTTATCAGTTGGTGATGCCCATTCTCTGAAGGTTGATTATGATACCTAATATCATATTTATTGCAGAAACGACTATTGCGAGTATTCCAAGTATACGGCCTGCGCCTGTCTTTGCAACAGCGGCGTTCTTGTTAGCGGTCACGATCGCACCTGCGCCGCAGCCAAAGCCGATAAGAGGAATGAGAAGACCGCCGATGATGCCCACGATACCGAGCACGATAGATGTTGTATGTGGCTTCTTCTCGCTGTCGGGAACTACTGCTGTCTCCTGTGCGTCAGCGGAAAAGAAATCGTTCTGAGTGTTCTGTACTTCCTGATCTTGAATGTTGTTCATGTCTGCCATTTTGATATCCTCCTGATATTCCCGTCGGGTGTTCCCGACAATTGATTTATATTTCGCCCCGACATATCGTGTTGCGATGTATCACACTTCGATATGTCGAGCCTCGATATATCATGGTCAGAGTATATCACACCTCGACATAGTTGTCAATATCTTTTTTTGTACTTCGTATATATGCACGTTTGCTCACCAGATGACAGTGTGCTTTATTATACATATCATACAATGAATATCACAAAACAGACCGTTCAAGTCAAGGATTTGTTCGATTGCGTATTGAAAAGTATGTGAGTATATTGTATAATAGAAAAAGCAGAAAAAATCGGGGTGAACAAATGTTTTCATCAGAAGTTACAGAGCAGTTGAAATACTATGTATATCGCTTAATAGACCCTCGCACGGGTCTGACATTCTATGTCGGAAAGGGCAAGGGGAACAGAGTATATGCACATATCAATGATGCGTTAAAGAATTATAACGGAGAATCCTACGAAGACAAGGAAGAAGATGAGATCTCCGCCAAGATCAGACATATCCGTGAGATCAGGGATTTGGGTCTTGAAGTGATCCATATAATCCATCGGTACGGCTTGACAGAAAAGGAAGCATATGAAGTTGAAGCTGCCCTCATTGACTGCTATCCGGGATTGACCAATGTTCAAGGGGGACACTCTCCTGACAGAGGGGTATGCAACGCTGATCTTCTGCAACGGCTATTATCATATGAAGAATTTGAAGACCGTGACGAACTGAAATATTGCATAATCAAAATAACGGATCAAATGGTCTATGAACGTGGCAGTATCTACGAAGCGGTCAGAAAATACTGGAAGGTAAATCTGAACAGGATACAGAAGGTGCCGTATGTTTTGGCATCTCTGAATGGCGTGATCGTTGATGTGTTTAAAACAGAAAAATGGTATGCTCCTCCCGAATGTCCTGAGAGATGTATGTTTGACGGGAAACAAGCCCCAAAACAGATATGCGACCTGTTTCGCAACCGAAGGCTACCGAAGCATTATATGAAAAAGGGCATGGCATCACCTGTGCTTTATCATGATCAAGGATACAAGCGATAACAGCCATTCATTACCTGTTCAGCGACCTCACTGACAGATAGTCCTGTGGTGTCTATACAGTTGCCAAGTGAGCAAAACAGATCGAGCGATTTTATACTGACCTGAAGCCAGTCATCCGAGCGCCATTTGCATATGCGGTCATTTCTCCACCTGTCTGTCAGTGCTTCCCTGCCGCATATCAGGGTTACATTTACCGGTTCAAGCCCGACGGCAAGGATGCCATCGGTCAGCTCCTGCATGATAGTCCTGTCATCTATCGTCCATGACAGGACTATCATATTGCAGACGGAGCATTTTCTGTAATTATCCGCCATATGCAGTATATTGTCAACAGCCATCCTCTTGGTCTCCGTATTTCCCACGAACGGGTGTATATCAAGACACCAGTCACCGTCGATAAAGGCTGTGCCGCTGTGAGTGTCTGCGATATATCCGCCGACTGCGGTCTTGCCGACACCCATAGGACCGTTAATAATGATAAATCTCATAACTTGCTCCTTGTTTTATGATTTGTGATGATTATAGCACAGACAAAGTCATATTGCAATGAGACCGATCTGAAAAAAATCATCATGCCCCCTTGACAAACTTAATAATATGTAGTATACTGCCTATAAAGGTAATATACTGCATATATCGGAGGGGCTCATGTACGATTTTGAAAAAATGGATCAGCGGCTCATTGCCTATGTGAACATCTTTGTCTGCGCAAACCGCTTGCAGGCTATAATGGATTCGGGCTTTGAGGACATCACCGCCAAACAGTGGCTTGCCATAACCATGATAGACGCATTTCCCGAGCCGCCCACGCTCAAACAGATATCCGAGCTTTCGGGCGTTACTCATCAGAGTATGCGGCAGATAGTTGACCGTCTTATTGACAAGGGCTTTCTGCAAGTCGTTCCCGACCCGAAGGACAAGCGGGCTATCCGTCTTGTCAAGACCGAGGCTGCCGAGCACCTGCGCACCAAAAAAGACGGGCAGGATATACGCTTTGTCTACAAGCTGTTTGACTGTCTCACCGAGGAGGAAACGACCGCCTACTGTTCCGCCCTTGCCAAACTCTGCGACAGGCTGAATGAACTGAAAGAAGAAAATGATGCATAACGACGGAGGGTATGAGATGAAAACAATAGTTGCTTACAAGTCAAAATCGGGATACACAAAGAGATATGCCGAGTGGATAGCCGAAGAGCTTGGCTGTGATATAAAGGAAGACCCCGAGCTTTCTGACATCATGGGATATGACACGATCATATACGGCGGCGGTATGTACGCAGGCGGTTTCAACGGAGTAAAGCTTATCACCCAAAATCTTGACAAGCTGTCGGGAAAGAAGATAGCGCTGTTTGCCGTAGGTTCAAATCCCGGCAGAGAGCATGAGATGAGGCCCTTCTGGGACAGGGTGCTGAAAGGCGCGCAGGGGATAGGGCATTTCTATCTCAGGGGCGGATTTGACTACGACAAGCTGACTCCGGGGGACAAGGTGCTGATGTCTATGCTGAAAGTGCGCCTGCAAAGCAAGAAAGAACGCACCGAGGATGAACAGGGGATGCTCGATGCATATGACAGGCCTGTTGATTTTTCGGATAAGGAGAATATAAAAGCATTGACGGAGTATGTCAGAAGCTGAAAACAAGCCGAGGGATAACTCGTGTTATCCTTCGGCTTTTGTGTTTTGACAGATTATATTCAACTATATCAAAATTGGGAACGGTGCGAAATTACGAGATTGTGTTGCTTTTTAAATTTGAGCATGGTATAATATAATAAAATCTCTTGTTTTGGGGAGGACATTATGATAAATCCTAACAAAATAGTATCTGTTATCGAAGGCTACAAGCAGTACTTCCCTGAACATTGGGAAGATGAAAAATACAAGTGGAAAGCTGTCAAGCATTTTCAGGATAACTGGGATATTGAAGCCGAGAATTTTGGTACGATGTTTAAGAATGCAACAGATAAAACATTCAATCTTCTCGCTTCCGGATATGCATATCCGAGGGGAATGATCCTTGAATTTGCGAAAGCCGATGATACCGCTGTACGTGAAATGTTCCGCAGACTGTTTGATGAAAGCCTTGCCCTTTCAGACAGAGTGACCGAATTTATGAAGACTGCTGAGGAACTGCGAAACAAGTACAATGACGGCACTTGGAAACAGCATTATCAGAATACCAATTATATCAGCACGTATTTGTGGCTTATGTATCCAGATAAATACTACATCTACAAGTATGAGCTTTTTAAGAAGTGCGCCGAAATGCTGGACGACACATACCGTCCGAAGGGTAACGGAGCGGTCGATAATGTTATCGGCGGCTATCGAATGTATGATGAGATCAGGAAGGCCTTGCAGGCTGATGGCGAGATCCGGCAGATGTTGCAGGCAGCGCTGACGGGATCGTGCTATCCGGATCCGGAGCTGGTGACGATGACCATTGATCTGGGGTTTTATCTGGCGAGATATTATAAGGAAGATACGGGAAAAGATGCTGCGTCAGAGGAGGACTGGTATCCAGAGATCAACAAATATACCCCCGGACTATCCAAAGAACAATGGCTCGAATTGCTTTCCAATGAGGATATCATCGGTCCAGTTTGGGGCGGTGTCCTTGCTGCATTCTACGGAGTTGGCGGTTCCGCAACTTGTACGCAGATCGCGCAAAAATACGATACGAATGCTCAAAGCATAAGCGGTATGTGTACGAATCTAGCGAAACGTGTTCACAAAGAAACACAGTGTCCACTGATCAAACGACAGGATGGCACCAATAGCTATTGGCCTATCCTGTTTCAAGGGAAAAAAGCTGATCTAAATGTAGAAGGAGTGTTTATATGGAGATTACGCTCTGAATTATATGATGCGCTTACAGAATTTGCTATCATGCGATATGAGTGGAAACAAGAGGATGCAGTTTTAGAATACACCAGATCCGACTTCCTCCGAGACGTCTTCCTCACAGAATCCGAATACAACAAGCTACATTCCCTCGTCCTCAGAAAGAAAAATATCATCTTGCAGGGCGCTCCGGGTGTCGGAAAGACTTTCTCTGCAAAGAGGCTTGCATACTCAATTATCGGAGAGAAAAACGAAAACCGTATCTGTATGGTGCAGTTCCATCAGAACTATACCTATGAGGATTTCATTATGGGATACCGCCCGAATGACAGCGGCGGATTTGAACTGCAAAGCGGCGTGTTCTATAATTTTTGCATCAGATGCAAAGAGAATCCCGACAAGCCGTATTTCTTCATCATCGACGAGATCAACCGTGGCAACCTCAGCAAGATCTTCGGTGAACTGCTGATGCTGATCGAGACCGATAAGCGTGGCGAGAAGCACAAGCTGAACCTCGTGTACGGCGGAACGGCTTTCTATATCCCCGAAAATCTGCATATCATCGGCATGATGAATACCGCAGACAGAAGCCTTGCCATGATCGACTACGCTCTACGCAGGCGTTTCAGCTTCTACACGATGCAGTCTGCTTTTGAGAACGCCGATAAGAACGGTTTTGCAGATTATACAGCGGATATTCAGTGTGAGCTGTATCATTCCGTTATCGCAAAGATCAAGGAACTGAACGATACTATCCGCAAAGACAGCACGCTCGGCAAGGGATTCGAGATCGGTCACAGCTATTTTGCACCCGAAAACAAGTTGGAGATAAATGAGGAATGGGTGCGTGGTGTTGTGGAGTATGAGATCATTCCGCTGATAGAGGAATACTGGTTTGATGACGATAAGAAGGTCGAGGAATGGACAAAGGCGCTCTATCAGGTGATAGGTGATCACAATGACCGTTGACAAGGGCATTTTTATCCAGAACATCTACTATATGCTGTCCTACGCCTTTCAGATATTGAAGCAGGAGGACTACAAGCAGGTCGCAGGCGAAAAGTTTGAAAAGATACACGACCTCTTTGCGGCGATACTGGAAAAGGGTGTTTCCCGACAGGTCAAGCAGGGGCTGTACCGTGAGTATGTTCCGATGCAGGAAGACCTCTCTGTCATGCGTGGCAAGCTGAATATGGGCGAAACGGTTCGGCTGAAAGTGCAGAACAAACAAAAACTCGGATGTGAATTCGACGAGTTCTCGGAGGACAACCTCTATAATCAGATATTGAAAGTCACGATACACAGGCTTATTCGTGCCGATGATGTTGCCCCCGAAAGAAAACAGGCACTCAGACGGGCGAGCGTGTACTTTGGCAATGTCAGTCTGATACAGCCCGACCACATCGCATGGAACAGGATGATCTACCAGCGGAACAACCGCAATTATGAGCTACTGCTGAATATCTGTTATCTTGTGCTGAACGGTATGCTCCAGACCACTGAGGACGGCAGTTACAAGCTGCTTGCTTTCTCTGATGAACACATGGAACGGCTATATGAGAAGTTCATATTGGAATATTACAAGCAACATCACCCGGAACTGCATCCTACTGCACCTATCATTGAATGGAATCACACGGAAGAACCTGACAGTCAGATGATACAGTTTCTTCCGAAAATGAAAACAGATATCGTACTAAAGAAGGGCGATAAAACGCTTATCATCGACGCAAAGTATTACGGCAAGTCAATGGCGCAAAGCTATTCAAAAGAAACGTTGCGGTCGGCACACCTGTATCAGATATTTGCTTATGTGAAGAATATGGATACGGCGAATACGGGGAATGTTTCGGGACTGCTGCTCTATGCAAAGACCGAGGACGAGGTGTTCCCCGAAGGTGAGCCGTTTGTGATCGGTGGGAATCGTATCGGGGCGAGGACGCTGGATCTTAATCGGGAATTTAGGGAGATTGCACGGCAGTTGGATGAAATTGCAGAGCGTTACTTTAACATTAATCAATAACGATTCTCAAATGTTGTCGAAACAGGGCGACCGCATTTTCTGCCGTCGCCCTGTGCTGATTCAGCTGTTCTGTTTTTTTCTGTGCTCCGTATGGTCGTATTGCTCCGTTGCGAGCGAGAGTTTCAGGTCTTCAACATAGTTGTTTGCGTCTGCGGCACGGCTGACGGGCTTCATGCTTGCATATCCCGTGGCACCGGCTATGGCAGAGACTATAAGACCGCCGAATACCGTGTATGTGATGTCCTGCGTTATGAGATATACTATCAGTGCCGCAACGGCAAAGGCAATTAGGAGCCTTGCCACCATCTTGCCCGTATCTATCGGCAGGTCGCCTATGAACTTGCCTGTCTGACCGTTCATGGCAAAGGTCCATGTCTTGTCGTTCCATTTTGTGACCAGATACCACACGGGCAGAAGAACATATTTTCTGTTGCCGAAATCCACCCTGATGTTTTCCTGTGAATCCTTTATGGAGTCGTGTCTGACGGTCTGTCTGGTGAGAGAGGAGACAGAGCCCTTGATGCGCTTTTCAGCTCTTTCAAGCTCAGCCTTTTCCTCCGAGTTTGACTTCTCGGCAAGAAAGCCGGGCAGATAGGAGATGTTGAAGTCTGCCAGCTTGCCGAAATCATAGGGCTCGATGGAATCCATAAGGTCGTCGGGCATCCTCTCGGATGCATCGGTGGGCACGTTCCTGAAATCCAGAGTACCCTGTCTCTGAACGTTGAAGTATATGAACTCGGTCTCGTTCTGATGCTCTCTTCTGTCATATGCCCTGTAATGCGCATCTATCGACGCAGAGCCTTCATAGAGCCAGAAGGGAACATAGACGCCCTGTATATCCTCGATGTGATTGCTTGTGTCAAAGGACTTGGGGAGCAGTTTCTTGCCGGAATAATAGCCCTTGTACTTTGATATGGCCTGATCCTTGGTGAAGGCAAAGGGAACGAGGCAGTCGGGGCGTATGGCGCCATCAAACTGTGCGGGCACGATGGTGCTGTTGCCGCAGAAAGGGCATATCATAGCCGCTGTGTTTTCCTCGGCTATCATCTCCGCACCGCAGGAGGAACAGCTGAATGCTCTCATATCGTCGCTGTCTTCTCCCCAGCCGTCATCCTGTGACGATGAAGCGGATGAAGGCTTTTCGTTCAGCTTCTCTTCTTCCTTGTCATAGCGCGCCTGAGCTTCCTCAGGAGTGATCTCCGAGCCGCAGTATTCGCATACCAGCTTGCCCAGAGCAGGATCGAACTGCACATCGCCGCCGCATATGGGGCACGCCACCGCAATGGTGGATCTTGGATCAGCCATTGATAATCCTCCTTGAAGTCGTTATAGAAGTCATTGCCTTTGATAATGCCGAAATACAGGGATCTGCCCTGTCATTTCCTGTCAAATATCAGTATGAACAGCACGCCTGCCATCGCACCTGCCGTGAGCAGAGAGCCTGCTATCTTCAGGGGCAGGGGAACGGGCTGTTTATCATCCTTTTCATCGGGAACGGTATCGGTCACTTCCGAAAGCTCGGTCTCCGCCTCTGTATCTGCGGCGGTCTGTGAGTCATGGCTCGTTTCGGTGACGGATATATTGGTCTCGGTGCCCGTTTCATCGGGCAGAGCCGTCACGCTCTCCGTGCTCTCGGTCTCGTCACGGATCGTCTCGGAGGGGCGGGTGACATCGGTCACTTCATATATGTCATCGTGGCTCACCACGGTCTCATCGGGAAGTGATTCCTCCGGCATCTCTCCGCTCAGGATTATCATATATGCCGACAGAGGACCTGCCGTGAAAGATATGCCCGAATCGGTCTGTGAGAACGCTTCCGTGTCCGTCTCGACTATATCGGCGGTCTCCTTGTCTATGAGATATGCCTTCTCCACACGGTAGTCATAGCTTCCGTTCAGCTCTATCTCAATGTGCTTGTCAACGAGCAGGTTCTGATTGGTGACTATCAGCTTGACAGACGATATATCTCCGTTGTCTGTGCCTGCATAGACGGAGCTTGTCCTGTCGTCGCCCGTGGTGGTGAGCATCTCACTGCCGAATGATGAACCCTTGCCGTCGAAGTCGGTGAAAAGTCTCAGAGCCGCCTTCTGAAAGCGAATATCCCCCTCCGACGGGGAGAGGCACGCCACATACACGCCCTCATTCGCAAATGTGCCGAGGGCATCTATCTCTGCGACAGCGCCGCTCATGCGTCCGCCGCCGCCGAAGTCATACTCCGATACAGACAGCATGGTGCCGGGGTAGTTTACCCTGAGCGATGCCTGCAAGGTCGGCAGTATGGGTGTGAAGCGCTTGTTCACAAGGCCTGTGACGCTGTTCTCGGTGTAATCCTGGTCCCACAGTGTCCTGACCGCCTGCATACGGTATTTGTCGGCGCTGTCATCATTGGATGTAAGCACATCCTCCCCCAACGGAGAGCGTGCCTCTGTGTAGTAGTGTATGTCAAAGCAGTCCAGCAGTCTCTGTCCGGCGGCGTCACTGCATTTTTTCATCTCGTCGAGGTAATAATCCACGAACCACATATTGTCCGCCGAATATCCGCCGGAGACCCATTCTTGTTCATCACCGAAGTTTATGCAGCCGTCGAGATTTGAAAGAGAGGGAGCGAATATCAGTGCATCGCCGTCGATCGTCCGGACAGCCTGTGCCAGTTGTGCGGAGCGTTCTGCGTATTCTGAGGGTGTGACCCTTGCCGACATGACATAGGGGAAATTCTCTGCCCATTTGTCGGGGCAGTTGTCCAGAAAATAGCCCGATATGCCGCCCTTGCCCGCAGTGCCGTACATATTGACCATATAGCTCACATATTCGTCCATATAGACGTATTCGTCGGGTATATCGGGTCTGGTGGAATAGGCATCGTTCTTGTTGAACTTTACTGTCTTCCAGCGTGAGCCCTCTTCATCCTCCTCGGAGACAACGCCGAGGGAGTCGCCGGCTACCGAGCCCATCATCTGTAAGGTCACAAGGCGCATCGGTACGTCATATCTCGATGCCTTGGATATGAGCTGTTCCGTATAGAGCGCAGGGGTGCGCCAGTATGTAGAAGGGTATCCGCCCACCAGCGAAACGTCGTTGGTGCTGCCACCCTCAACTCCCGAGTTTGCTGCATTAGTCTCCCAGTTGTAGGAGCTGAGGGCAACTCCTCGCTGTTTTATTGCGGTGGGCCTGATACCGCTCATATCCTTGACATCGTTTATGCCGTATATGTACTTGCTCACGGCTTTTCCTGACGATGTATCGACGGTGAATACAGCTTTGTCGGTCTCGTCGGATATGTCGTTGTCGGCATATCCTCTGGCACTCACTGTTGACAGCACAAAAGATGCCGCTATCAGTGCTGCAAACGACCTCCTGTTCATACCAAGCCCCCCTTTCTGTTGATATATCGTGTATCAGAGTGCTTCTATCGCCGATACTGCTTCATCGAGCCAGCTTCCGCTCACGCTCTCCACGTCGCCGCTGTCGCACTTCATGGCTATGTCGGGCGAAACGGGGATACTGCCGAGCATTTTCAGTCCGTATTCCTCAGCCGCCGCACCGACATGGCTCTCGCCGTAGAGATATATCTTCTTTCCGCAGTCGGGACATTCGATATAGCTCATGTTCTCCACAATGCCGAGTATGGGTATGTTCATAAGACGAGCCATTCCCACAGCCTTGCCGACGATCATGGACACAAGCTCCTGCGGGGAAGCAACGATGATGATGCCGTCAACAGGTATCGACTGGAAAACTGTCAGCGGAACATCGCCCGTTCCCGGAGGCATATCGACGAACATATAGTCTACATCGCCCCAGAGCACCTCGCCCCAGAACTGCTTTACAACGCCTGCGATCACAGGCCCTCTCCATACAACGGGGTCTGTGGGGTTCTCAAGCAGAAGATTGAGACTCATCATGCCTATGCCGCCCTTGCTCTTTACGGGGATGAGCCCCTTGTCAGTGCCGGTGGCTCGCTCATTTATGCCGAACATCTTGGGTATGGACGGACCTGTTATATCAGCATCAAGTACAGCTGTGCTGTATTTCTTCGAGAAAGCCGACGCAAGCAGGCCTGTCACGAGGGATTTGCCCACGCCGCCCTTGCCGCTGACTATACCTATTACTTTTTTAACACTGCTGCCCTCGCTGAGCTTTTCTATAAAGCTCTGAGGTTCTCTTCTCTGAGAGCAGTTCTGGCTGCATGAAGAGCAGCTTTCCGCAGTACATTCACTCATTCGTGATTCACATTCCTTTCTTTGGATCTGCACTTCCTATCATACCATATTATTCTGCAATTGTCAAATGTTTTCGCTTCTTTGAAAACAGGCTTCATGACCTGTATTTGTGGCTTTTTCAGAATATTTATTGTTTTTTTCATAATCCACTTGCAAGAAAAGCGAAAGTGTGGTATACTATTTAAGTATGCCTGCGGTGCGCATACAGTCAGGAGAGTTTGATATGAGAATACTTGGGATAGACCCGGGATATGCGATAGTGGGCTTCGGCGTGCTCGATTTCAACGGGTATGATTTCAAAGTCGTCAGATACGGTGCGATAACCACACAGGCACACACGGACTTCGGCATGAGGCTCTCCGACATATTCGATGATATGAATGAGGTCATAGGCACATATTCTCCCGATGTCATGAGCATGGAGAAGCTCTTTTTCACCACCAACCAGAAAACGGGCATAGACGTGGCTCAGGCAAGGGGAGTGATACTGCTTTCGGCGGTGAAGTCAGGGATGCCCGTGTTTGAGTACACCCCTTTGCAGGTCAAGCAGTCTGTCGCTGGCTACGGCAAGGCGCAGAAAAAGCAGGTCATGGAGATGACAAGGACGATACTCGGCCTTCCCTCCGTGCCGAAGCCGGACGATACCGCTGATGCGCTCGCACTTGCCATATGCCACGGACATACCGCAAATGCGGTCAATATGCTTTCGGGCAGATAACAGGACGGATAACGATGATATACAGTGTAAGAGGCACGATAACCGCAAAGGAATACAATCTTGCGGTAATAGAATGTGCGGGTGTGGGATATGCCTGCCGCACGACGGCATACACCCTGTCGGAACTTGGCGATACAGGCTCGGAGGGTATGCTCTATACCTATCTTCATGTCACACAGGACGATGTGGAGCTGTTCGGCTTTGCGGACAAGACGGAGCTTGGATGCTTCAAGCTTTTGCTCACAGTCTCAGGTGTCGGCCCGAAGGCGGCGTTGTCGATACTGTCGGGCATGGATGCGGGCTCGTTTGCTCTCACAGTCGCGACAGGCGACCATAAGGCACTTTCAAAGGTCAAGGGCATCGGCCCAAAGACCGCACAGAGGATAGTGCTTGAACTCAAAGACAAGATAGCTAAGGAGCAGGTGAGCGTCAGGGATATGCCCGTGAAGCCTGCGGCGGCTTTCAGCAGAGCATCGGACGAGGCTGTGCAGGCGCTTATGGTGCTGGGCTTCTCCGAGGGAGAGGCTGAGGCGGCTGTGAGCAGACAGGATCCCTCGCTTTCGCTGGAGGAGATAATAAAGCTGTCGCTCAAGAGCCTTGCAAGGTGAGGATGCACGGGGGTGAACGAAGTTGATAGAGAACACCGATATTGATATGGAGCGCATCATAGAGCCCCGTGCCATCGAGGACGAGGACGAGAAGAGCTATTCCCTCAGACCCCAGTATCTGAAAGAATATATCGGTCAGGACAAGGTCAAGGATGAGCTCTCGATATGCATACAGGCGGCAAGGAAAAGGGGCGAGCCCCTTGACCATGTGCTGCTGGACGGCCCTCCGGGGCTCGGCAAGACCACTCTTGCGGCGATAATCGCAAATGAGATGGGTGTGCATATGCGTCAGACTTCGGGACCTGTGCTCACAAAGCCGGGAGACTTGGCGGCGATACTCACCAATCTCAAGGAAAATGATGTGCTGTTCATAGACGAGATACACCGTATGCCGAGAGAGATCGAAGAGGTGCTGTACTCCGCTATGGAGGACTATGCGGTGGATATAATCATGGGCAAAGGGCCTGCGGCAAGCTCCATAAGGATAGACCTTAACAAATTCACCCTTGTGGGTGCCACCACAAGGGCGGGTCAGCTTACGGCACCCCTGATGCACAGGTTCGGCATACCTCTGCATCTGGAGCCGTATACACATGAGCAGCTCATGGACATCATCATGCGCTCGGCTACCATACTGGGCGTCGGCTGTGACAAGGGCGGCGCTATGGAGATAGCACGGCGGTCAAGGGGCACTCCGAGGATCGCCAACAGACTGTTAAAAAGAGTGCGTGACTTTGCCGAGGTCATGGACGAACATAATCTGGTGGCAAAGATCACCGCAGAGAATGCGGCTATCGCCCTCGGACGCATGGAGATAGATGCTCTCGGTCTTGACAAGCTGGACAGACGGCTTCTTGATATGCTCATAAAGGGCTATAACGGCGGCCCTGCCGGGCTCGACACCCTTGCTGCTGCTATCGGCGAGGAGGCAGTCACACTGGAGGATGTCTGCGAGCCGTACCTCATGCAGATAGGATTTCTTGCCCGCACGCCCAGAGGGCGCTGTGCGACAAGACTTGCATATAAACATCTTGGGTATGCACCCAAGGATGACACTGAAGATGCTCAGACCACATTATTTTGATACTGGAGTTGTATAAAATGGGAAGATTATTCGGGACAGATGGCGCAAGAGGTGTCGCAGTTACCGAACTGACCTGCGGCACGGCGATGCAGATAGGCAGAGCGGCTGCGGCAGTGCTTTGCAGAAAATCGGGCAAAAAGGCAAAGGTGCTTATCGGAAAGGACACGAGGATATCCTCTGACATAATGGAGGCGGCTCTCACAGCAGGGCTGCTCTCTGTCGGTGCCGATGTTGTGAGCCTCGGCGTGGTGCCTACCCCTGCGGTGGCATATCTTGTCGGTGAGCTGAGAGCCGATGCGGGCATAATGATATCAGCCTCTCACAACAGCATGGAATTCAACGGAATAAAGCTCTTTGCGGGCAACGGCTACAAGCTCTCCGACGACGTTGAGGAGGAGATAGAGGCGCTTGTCCTCGACACGCCTCATGAGCTCATCGCAATGCAGAAAAGCGGCGCTGATGTGGGCAGGCTCACCCATGAGACTGATGCGATCGATCTCTATGTAAAGCACGTCCTCTCCACGGGTGAGAGAGAGATAAACGGTCTGACCATCGCAGTTGACTGCGCCAACGGCTCCGCTTCGGCAACTGCCGAGAAGCTCTTTGCGGATATCGGGTCAAAGGTGTTTCTGCTCAGCTGTGAGCCCGACGGCGTGAACATAAATGACAACTGCGGCTCAACACATCTGGAACAGCTCATAGATTTTGTGCGTGAGAGAAAGTGCGACCTCGGCATAGCATTTGACGGCGATGCTGACAGATGCCTTGCGGTAGACGGCGACGGCAACATCGTGGACGGTGACAAGCTGATAGCTATTTTTTCAAAGGATATGAAGGAAAGAGGAGCACTGAAGGCCGATACGGCTGTTGTCACGGTCATGACGAACCTCGGCTTTTCGTTCTTTGCAAAGGACAACGGCATAAAGGTCAATACCACTAAGGTGGGCGACAGATATATAATTGAGCAGATGCTGGCAGAGGGCTTCAATATGGGCGGTGAACAGTCGGGACATATCATATTCCACGACTATGCCACCACAGGCGACGGCGAGCTTACAGCCATACAGCTCCTGTCCGTGATGAAGCGCACGGGTAAGAGCCTTGCGGAGCTTGCATCCGTCATGGAGCGCTATCCGCAGGTGATGATAAACGTAAAGATAGCACAGAAATACAAGGAACAGTGGAAGAATATCCCGGAGATAGAGGATATCATCAGCGAAAAGGACAAAGCACTTGACGGCAGGGGACGCATCCTTGTCCGTGAGAGCGGCACTGAGCCCCTTATCAGAGTAATGATAGAGGGCAAGGACTTCAACGAGATAAATGACATGGCAGTTGAGATCGCAGATAAGGTCAGAGCCTGCTGCCATGCCGAATGATCGGAGAATTGGTATGAGGATAGCGGACAGGTGGAATGATTACCGTCTGATCGACTGCACGGAGTCGGAGAAGCTGGAATACTGGGGCGATATCGCCCTTGTAAGACCCGACCCGCAGGTCATATGGAAAACTGCACGGAAAACGGATCTGTGGAGCCATGCCGACGGCCATTACATACGCTCTGACAAGGGCGGAGGTCACTGGGAGTTCGGAAGGAAGCTGCCCGACAGCTGGAATATAGGCTATGACCTTGAAAACTGCGGCAGACTTACATTCAATATCCGTCCCACGGGCTTCAAGCACACGGGGCTTTTCCCCGAGCAGGCGGTCAACTGGGACTATATGGCAGGACTTATAAAGAAGCGCATCGCACAGGGCAGAAAGGTAAGTGTGCTCAATCTCTTTGCCTATACCGGCGGCGCTACCCTTGCGTGTGCAGCGGCGGGTGCTGAGGTGTGTCATGTTGACGCATCAAAGGGCATGGTGCAGTGGGCAAGGGACAATGCGGCATCGTCGGGACTTTCCGAAAGGCCTGTGCGCTGGATAGTCGATGACTGCGGCAAATTCGTTGCCCGTGAGATAAAGAGGGGCAGACGATACGACGCTGTGATCATGGATCCCCCTTCCTACGGAAGAGGCCCCGGAGGTGAGGTCTGGAAGCTGGAGGATCAGGTGTATGACCTGGTCAGCAGGTGTTCGGGCGTGCTGTGCGACGATCCGCTGTTCTTTCTGTTAAACAGCTATACCACAGGACTCTCTCCCTCGGTAATGGCATATATCATCTCTGAGACAGTCGGCTCACGTCACGATGGCGATGTGTGGGCTGACGAGATAGGACTCCCTGTGGAAAAGAGCGGCAGTGCCCTGCCATGCGGCTCGTCCGCCTATTTCATCGGCAAGTGAGGTGCTGGGTATGGATATTGTAAAGACAGATGACCTTACGTTCTGGTACTCTGACCCTGCGGATGAATCCGAGACAGCGGCGGCAGGCGAAAAAAAGACGACTGTTTTTGAGCATCTTGACATTTCGATAGAAAAGGGCAGCTTTACGGTGGTGCTGGGTCATAACGGATGCGGCAAATCCACACTGGCAAAGCATATGAATGCGATACTGCTCCCCTGCGGAGGCAAGGTCTTTGCCGCAGGCATAGACACCTCGGATGACAGCAGGCTGTTCGACATACGCCGTCATATAGGCATGGTATTTCAGAACCCGGACAATCAGATAGTGGCATCGGTAGTCGAGGAGGATGTGGCATTTGCCCTTGAGAATATGGGAGTGCCGCAGGATGTGATGCGTGAGAGAGTCGATGATGCTCTCAAAGCAGTGGGGATGTATGAATACAGGGAACATTCCCCGTCACAGCTGTCGGGCGGTCAGAAGCAGAGGATAGCCATTGCCGGCGTTATTGCCATGCGGCCTGACTGTATCGTACTCGATGAGCCCACGGCGATGCTCGATCCTGCGGGCAGACGTGAGGTCATGAAGACCATAAGGCGTCTTAACCGTGACAACGGCATAACCCTTGTACTGATAACACATTACATGGATGAAGCTGCAAAGGCTGACAGAGTCATAGTGATGGACAAGGGAAAAGTGATACTTGACGATGTGCCGCAGAACGTTTTCTCAAATGTTGATATGCTCAAAGAAGTGGGGCTGGATGTTCCACAATCCACACAGCTTATGTACGCTATGAAAAATGACGGCTTTGATACGGCCGATACTCATATAATCAATGAGGAAGCCTGTGCGGATTACCTCTATGAGCTTTTGAGGTGACGCCGAACAAAAGGTTTCATCGTATCATCACCGCACTTTCACACAGGACGTATCATTCTAATCTGATTTTAATGAATTTCTCTGCTTTTTGTGATATGATATAAGAGGGATACTCCCTTGTATTACAAAAGGAGATGAAGACATGACAGGGATCGTTTTTCTCGTGATAACGGCGGTGTATCTTGCCGTGGACAAGACAGGACATTCACGCCTCGACGGCAGAGGGCACAGGATGGCGTATGTGATACTGTCGATGCTGCCGTTCATACCGGTATTCGTATCGCTCGCAGGTTCATTTGACCCTGCACTGATAACCGAGATAAGAAGCTTTGGCGACCTTGAGGTGTCACCGTCGGCGGGCGTGCCGCTCATAGGTATGCTCATCGGTCTTGTAAATGCGGTGCTGTGCGTGGTCGGCTTTGCCGGTACGTCGGGTGAGAGCGACGATGCCCTTTCGGGCGATCTGTTCAGCATGGGAGCGGTACTGTCATGCTTTGCGCTCACGGCACTGACCATATCTGCGTTCGTATTTGCGGCGGCGGCAGTTTCATTTGCCGGCAGTGTGATATACAGGATGGTTGCGGTCACTGCTGCGGCGATAGTGCTGGCACTGCTGACATTCGGCATAGGGCTCCTGGTGATGGCCTTTGCGGCAATATATTACATACCCTTTGCGGGTATAGATGCGCTGGCGGTCTGCGCTCCGCTGTTTGAACTGTCCGGTGCGGCAATGATGATATTTTTCGTATTCCATATGTTTGCGGCCTGCTCTGGCATCATCGCAGTGCTCAGGCTCCGCAATGACAAGATATATACAGCAGGCAGAGCTGCTGTCATGATAATACTCTGCTGTCTTCCTGTGGTGGATATACCTGTTCTGATGTGCCTTGCGAGTGAGAGAAAGAAGAGCAGCTATTCCATGATATAGGTCAGGGCAGAACTTCGGGGGAATAGACTTTGATGATAAAGACAGAGGGCCTGACTTACACATACAGTCAGGGCACTCCATTTGAAAAAACAGCGGTGAAAAACGTTGACCTTCAGATTGAGGAGGGCGCTTTCGTCGGTGTCATAGGTCATACAGGCTCGGGCAAATCGACCCTTATCCAGCACCTGAACGGACTTATAAAGCCTACGTCGGGCAAGGTGTATATAGACGGTCAGGATATACATGACAAGTCTGTAAAGCTCCGTGATGTGCGCTTCAAGGTGGGACTTGTCTTTCAGTACCCCGAATATCAGATATTTGAGGAGACAGTGTATAAAGATATAGCCTTCGGTCCTAAGAATATGGGGCTTGATGAGGCTGAGACGGACAAGAGGGTAAGAGAGACCGCCGCACTGGTGGGCCTTGACGAAACGCTTCTTGAAAAGTCGCCTTTTGAGCTTTCGGGCGGTCAGAAAAGACGTGTTGCGATAGCAGGCGTCATGGCAATGCGCCCGAAGGTGCTCATACTCGACGAACCCACGGCAGGTCTTGACCCGAAGGGACGTGAGATGATACTCGGACAGATAAAGGAGTATCATGAAAAGACACACTCCACCATACTTCTCGTTTCTCACAGCATGGAGGACGTGGCAAGATTTGCAGAGATGATACTGGTCATGAACAAGGGCGAGGTGTTCTGCTATGATACGCCGCCGAATGTATTCACCAGGGCTGATGAGATAGCGGAGATAGGGCTTTCCGTGCCGCAGGTCACAAAGGTGTTCAGCCTTCTGAGGCAAAAGGGCATAGACATCAGGGGAGATGTCTATACCGTGGAATTCGCACTGAAGACCATAAAGGAATACATCGCACGAAAGGACGGGAAAAACAATGCTTAAAGACATTACCATAGGGCAGTTTTTTCCCGGTGACTCGGTCATACACAGGCTGGATGCGAGATTCAAGATACTTATGACAGCGCTGTTTATAGTTATGCTGTTTTCGGCGAAAAACTTCATATCTCTCGGAGTGGCGGTACTGTTTTTTATCATTGCATTTGCCGCATCGAAGCTGTCACCGAAGCTGATGCTGAAAAGTCTCAAGCCCATAGTTCCCGTCATAGTCATCACATCTGTGCTCAATATCTTCTTTATCGAGGGCATAACACTGGTGAAGATCTATAAGCTCAGGATAACGGATCAGGGTATCGAGACATCGTTGTTTATGATAATAAGGCTGATAGCGCTGATATGCGGTTCATCGCTGCTCACATACACCACCTCGCCTATCGTGCTGACAGATGCGATAGAGCAAATTCTGAAGCCGCTTGCCAAGATAAAGTTCCCTGCACATGAGCTTGCCATGATGATGACCATAGCCCTGCGCTTCATCCCCACGCTCATTGAGGAGACCGACAAGATAATGTCCGCTCAGAAGGCAAGGGGAGCGGAGCTTGACAGCGGCACGCTGACACAGAGAGCGAAGGCTCTTGTGCCCATACTCATACCTCTTTTTGTGTCGTCTTTCAGAAGGGCGGAGGAACTTGCTCTTGCAATGGAATGCCGCTGCTACAACGGCGGTGAGGGCAGAACAAAGCTCAAAACGTTAGTATCCGGCGGCAAGGACTATCTGGCGCTCAGTATCACTCTGTTCTTCCTCTGCGGCATTATGGTGCTAAACCTCGGAAGGATAGGCTTTGAAGCATGAGAAATCTTCGTGTGACGGCTTCATTCTGCGGTGCGGCTTACCACGGCTTTCAGCGCCAGTCCGGGATATGTGCGGTGCAGAATGTGATAGAGGATACCCTCTCTCAGATACTCAAACAGAAAACGGTCATATACGGCTGTTCACGTACAGATGCGGGAGTACACGCAAATGAGTTCGTGTTCTCTTTCAGGACGGAGTGCGCCGTGCCGTGCAGGGGGCTCATAAGGGGCATGAACAGCCTTCTTCCCGATGATATAGCCATACTCGCCTGTGAAGATGTCCCGCAGGATTTCCATGCGAGATATTCCTGCAAGGGCAAGGAATATAAGTACCTTATACATAACGCAGAGATAAAAGATCCGTTTTTGTATAAGCGAGCCTATCACTATCCGTACAGGACGGATGCAGAACTTATGGACAGAGCGGCACGGCTGATAAAGGGCACGCACGACTTCTCCGCATTCTGCGGTTCGTCGGGCTTGAAGGATGATAATGTACGCACGGTGACTGATATTGGCGTTGAAAGAAGCGGCGATATGGTAGTGCTGACAGTGTCCGCAGACGGCTTTTTATACAATATGGTGCGCATAATATGCGGCACACTGATATTTGTAAACGAGGGCAGATTATCCTGTGATGATGTGGAGAGAATAATCCGCTCATGCAACAGGGATCTTGCAGGTCCTACCGCCCCACCCGACGGGCTTTATCTCAACAAAGTATTCTATTGATAGGAAGTGAATGACAGTGCCGACAATGGACGTTTCCGAGCTTAGCAGAAAAAATGACAAAAAACGTGCTGTTATGCTGATTGTCACAGTCGTATTCATCACTGCGATAGTGCTGATAGCTGTCTTTACAAAGCATATATGGCTGCCTGTGCTGAAGGGTGAACCGGAGCAGGAACAGCCTGTTTCAACAGAGCTGAGCGTTAACGAAGCAAATGAGGACGACAAGTTCCACATAAGTATCGACAGCGGTATGGGCTATCAGCTCATGCCTATGGACAATGCACTGGCTCTGCTGGACGACTCTTCGTTCCATGTATATAACCTTGACGGAAAGGTCATGAACGAAACACAGCACTCCTATGCCAACCCGATACTGTGTACGTCAAAGACAAAGGCTCTCATCTATGATGTGGGCGGCACACAGTTCAGGCTGGAGGGCAAATCCAAGCAGGTGTATGACAAGCAGACAGACGGTGTCATATATCTTGCAAGGCTCTCAGAGGCGGATTATGCCGCTGTTGTCACAAAATCCGACAAGTATCTGTCAGAACTCAGAGTGTATAACGAGAAGGGAAATGTTTTCTTCTCGTATTACAGCTACGACAGCAGGATAATAGACATAGAGTTCAACAAGAACAGCACCGGATGCATCATAACTGTTCTTTCCGCAGAAAAGGGACAGCTCATATCAAAGATGATAAATTACAGCTTCGGAGCCGAGTCCCCGGTGTGGACGAGCGTGGGAGTGCCCACTCTTGCAATGGATGTAAGGTGGTTCGACAATGATACGATAGCTATGGTAGGCGACACCGCCTATGCGCTGTTTGACTCAAACGGCACTCTACTCAATAAATACACATACGATATGCCGATAACCGACTATGCTTCGTCGGGCAATACCGTTGCGGTCATAACCGAGAATACCGACCTGCGCCGCACGGTGCTGACGATATTCACCCCCGGAGCATCCCCTGTGGTAAGGGTGCTTGACGGCGGCGAAGAGGATGTATTCATCAGCGGAAGCGATATTTACCTGCTGGCGGGGGATTATATCGACATATTCTCCTCGGCAGGCGAGAAGGTCGGGCTTGTGAACAAGCTGAGTGACCGGTTTGAGAAATTGTGCAAGAACGGTAAATATATCTATCTGCTGGGCTATGACAGCGTGGGCAGGATAGATTATGTAAAGTAAGGGGCTGATATTACGCCTTATGCACCATATGTATATGATGCTGTCGCTCTTATCGTAATAATATCAGGGGCTGTGCTGGGAGCGAAGCGCGGCCTTATAAGGACCGTGATCGGCGTTGTCTTTACGGCCGCCGCCTTTATCGGTGCGGCGTATCTAAGCAGTGACAGCATATGCGGTCAGGTCTATGACAGATATATAAAGGAAAGAACAATGGCTGTCATTGACGAAGCTATGGACACCGCTCAAAAAAGAGTGAAGGACACTATCGCCGAGAAAGCCAAAGAGGGCTTCGGGAGCATTACGGACGAGTACCTCGACGAAGGCACGTCTGACGGGATGAAAGGGCTGTTCTCGGATTTTATAGACAATCACAGAAAGGAGATCGACAGCACTATATCAGGCATAGCCAACAGGCTGGGCATAGATGTGGGCGAAGTCCTGAAGATAGATGAGGTAGACCGCAGGATAAACGAAGCCGCTGAACTTTACAGTGAGACGGCGGCAGAGAGGATAAATGCACAGATGCCTTTTGGACTGGCCGTAGAGCCTTTGCAGATAAAGCAGATAATAACCGACAAGCAGCTGCTGGAGCTGTTTGCCGACGAGGTGATAGGCCTCAGCACAGAAGAGTCGGGCTTTGAGGACACTGCCGATTATATAGAGGAACAGATCATGCGCCCGATGATACTCAAAGCGGTGCATATTGTCCTTTGGATAGGGGCGTTCCTTCTGATAAAGCTTGTGCTGAGCCTTGTCACGGCGCTCATATCGGCGATAATAAACAGTTCCCCGGTGATTGAGGGAACAGATGCGCTGTTGGGGTGTCTTCTGGGTATAATAGGCGGTCTGGCGCTGTCGGTATTTCTTGCGGCGGCTGTGTCGGCTGTGATAAACCTTACGGGCGGCATGACCTATGTCAATGAGGATATAATCTCAAATACTTATATATTCGGATTTCTATACGATTTGGTCGGCAGAGTGGGATCACTGCTGGTATGACGAAAGGATTGAAGTGAATGCTTTGCACTAACTGCAAAAAACGTGAAGCCATAATATTCATAACCTCGGTACAGGGAAATGAAAAGAAAAACGAGAGCCTGTGCCTTGTCTGCGCAAAGGAAAGAAACATACCGCAGGTAAAGGAATATATGGATCAGATGGGTATAAGCGATGACGAGATAGAGGAATTTGCAGATGCCATGAACGGGTTCCGTGACAACTTCGACATGGATATGTTCAAGCAGGGCGGTATTAGCTCTCTGCCCAATTTCTTCAACCAGCTTCTCGGCAATGTTACGGGTCAGAGCGGCGATCAGCCGTCGGATCAGCCTGCTGCATCGGAGATACACGAGCGCAAGGAACGCATCAAGCCCGAAAAGAAAAAGGAGAGAAAGTTCCTTGCCAATTTCTGCACCGACCTGACAGAAAAGGCAAAGAAAGGCGAGATGGACAATATCGTCGGCAGAGAGCGTGAAATAGAACGCTGTGTACAGATACTCTGCCGCAGACAGAAGAACAACCCCTGTCTGATAGGTGAGCCCGGCGTCGGCAAGACCGCCATCGCTGAGGGCATCGCCCAGCGCATAGTTGACGGCAAGGTGCCCTTTCAGCTTGCAGATAAGGAGGTATTTCTCCTCGACCTTACCGCTCTGGTTGCGGGCACGCAGTTCAGAGGTCAGTTTGAGAGCCGAATGAAGGGCCTTGTCGATGAGGTCAAGCGTGAGGGCAACATTATACTTTTCATAGACGAGATACACAATCTTGTGGGCGCAGGCGAGGGAGAAGGCGGCGCTATGAATGCCGCAAACCTGCTGAAGCCTGCACTCAGCCGAGGCGAGGTACAGGTCATAGGTGCGACCACATTCAAGGAGTACAGAAAGCATATTGAAAAGGACAGTGCCCTTGAAAGACGTTTTCAGCCTGTCACCGTGAATGAGCCCACAGTCGCAGACACCGTTGAGGTGCTCAAAGGCATAAAGGGCTACTATGAGAAGCATCACAGGGTAAAGATAGCGGATGAACAGCTCACGCTCTGTGCTGTGCTTTCCGAGAGATATATAAACGACCGTTTCCTGCCCGACAAGGCGATAGACCTGCTCGATGAAGCCTGCGCAAACAGGAGCATACGCAGTAAGGAACTGCTCGACAAGCACAATAAGGAAAAGAGCGTGTCCGAGCTTGAAGCTGAGGTAAAGCAGATAGAGGACAGCGAGCAGCCCGATTACGAAAAGCTGGCTGAGAAGCGCTCATTGCTCATCAGAGAACAGAATGAACTCACCGAGGCTGTGAAAGCGGCTGACGAACTGTGGGTCGAGGACGAGGATCTTGCCAAGGTCGTTGAGCTCTGGACAGGAATACCTGCCGATAAGATAGCTGAAACAGAGTATAAGAAGCTCATCTCTCTTGAAGAGAGGATGAAAAAGCGCATCATCGGTCAGGACAAGGCGGTTGAGACGGTATGCAGAGCGGTAAAGCGCTCCCGTGTACAGCTCTCAAAGCGCCGCAGACCTGCATCATTCATATTCGTAGGCCCTACCGGTGTGGGAAAGACCGAGCTTGTCAAGGTGATAAACGATGAGATGTTCAGCGGTCACGACAAGCTAATAAGGATAGATATGACCGAGTATATGGAGAAGCACACAGTAGCAAGGCTCATAGGTTCTCCTCCGGGATATGTGGGCTATGACGAAGCAGGTCAGCTTACAGAAAAGGTGCGCCGTCATCCGTATTCCGTCATCCTCTTTGACGAGATAGAGAAGGCTCACCCCGACATAATGAACCTGCTTTTGCAGATACTTGACGAGGGACGTGTGAACGACGCACAGGGGCGCTCCATAAACTTTGAGAATACGATAATCTGTATGACTTCAAATGCAGGCTCGTCCGACAAGACGACTTCACTCGGCTTCAACAAGACCGAGGCTGAAATGTCAAAGGACAAGGCTATGAAGGCGCTTACAGAATTTCTGCGTCCTGAGTTCATCGGCAGAGTTGACGAGATAGTAGTGTTTGACCCGCTCTCAGAGGAGAGCTATGCAGAGATCTCCGCGCTTATGCTCGATGAGATGAAAGAGCCCCTTGCGGAGAAGAATATCACTATCGCATACTCCGAGGATGTCAAGAAGCTGCTTGCAAAAAAGGCATACGGCGGCAGGTTCGGCGCAAGAGATCTGCGCACTGTCATCAGGGAGGAGCTTGAAGACAGGATAGCTGATATAGTAGTCAATGAAAAGGGCTCTGTCAGAGCAATAGATATTTCCGCCGACCTTGATGCGGGCACATTTGCAGTCAGCGGACAGGAGGGCGTATGACACCGCTTGCGGACAGGATACGGCCGAAGGGCATAGACGAGATAGTCGGTCAGAAACATCTTTTCGGCAAGGGTATGTATCTCAGGCGCATCATAGAATCGGGTAATGTGCCGAATATGATATTCTACGGTCCTCCGGGGGTGGGCAAGACCACTGTTGCCAGGATAATTGCCGAGAATGCCGGAATGAAGCTGCACAAGCTGAACGGCACGTCGGCAGGAATAGCCGACATCAAGGAGGTCATTGCCGATACACGCACAATAGACGGCATGAACGGCGTGTTGCTGTATCTTGACGAGATACAGTACCTCAACAAAAAGCAGCAGCAGTCACTGCTTGAATACATAGAGGACGGCAGTATTACACTGATAGCCTCCACCACGGAAAATCCCTATTTCTATGTATACAGCGCCATACTCAGCAGAAGTGCGGTGTTTGAGTTCAAATCGGTCTCTGCCGAGGACGTAGTGCCCGCCTGTGAAAGGGCTTTCTCCATACTCGCCGAAGAGAACGGAGTATCCGTTGATATCGAGGAGGGCGTGTGCAGACACATTGCCATGTCATGCGGCGGAGACGTAAGGAAGTCCGTCAGCGTGTGCGAGCTTTGCTTTATGGGGGCTGAACGCTCAGAGGATAATGTTTGTATAACTCTTGACAGCGCAAAGGCATTTTCTCAGAGAAGCAATATGCGTTATGACAGAGACGGGGATGAACATTATGATATACTTTCGGGTCTCCAGAAATCCATACGGGGCTCTGATGAGAATGCCGCACTGCACTATGCCGCCCGTCTGATAGAGGCAGGGGATATCATCTCACTCTCACGCAGGCTTCTGGTCATTGCCTCGGAGGATATAGGCCTTGCCTATCCGCAGGTCGTGCCCATCGTCAAGGCGTGTGTTGACAGCGCTATGCAGCTTGGTCTCCCCGAGGCGCGGATACCTCTTGCGGAGGCTGTGATACTCCTTGCCACTTCTCCCAAGTCAAATTCGGCTTATATGGCTATTGCCGCCGCACTTGACGATGTGAAGAACCGTGACTGCGGCACATTCCCAAGAGCTATACAGAACAAGCATTATGACGGTGAGGATGCAAAAGAAAAAGGACAGCACTATCTCTATCCCCACGATTATCCCGATCACTGGGTAAGACAGCAGTATCTTCCCGATGCCATAAAGGACAGGGTGTACTACCGTTTCGGAGACAACAAGACCGAACAGGCGGCGCTTGCTTATCGCAAGAAGATCACTGAGAACAGATAGGATGTTACATAGATAAAAGCCACCCGATGACAGGTGGCTTTTTCGTTTGTGAACGAAATGTACAGAGCCGCTAAATACTGAAGTTCTCTGTTTTCAGGTCGCAGTAGTATCTTCCGCTTTCGGCAGTGAATTTCAAAACGCAGTAGTCAGGGTCAGTGACTCCGCCTTTGTAAAACATCGTGTCGCCCTTGCGCCATATCATGTCTTTCGTTTTCTGATCTGTCAGCACTTCCATTCTGCCTTTCAGCATAACGCCCGTGTAGCGTATAAGCCCTTTGTGACAGAAATATACACAGGCGTTCGGATTGTTCAGGTACTGCTTTACTCTCATGGAAGAAGTGTTTGTGGAAAAATAGAAATGTTGCCCGTCGATCTTTCGTGGTCTCAGCATTGCCTTGACGTTCGGGAATCCTTCCTCATCAACAGAGCAGATAAAGGCAACCTGCTGTTTTTTTATAAATGTCATGATCTTCTGATCCATAAACCGTCCTCCGTTCCGATATGTCCGTCAATCGTGTGTTATCCCCACGCTGAGATCTGTATGAAACTGCTCTGCTGTGGGTGCTCGCCTGATATGGTGCCTATCGGAAAATCAACACTGAACTCTTCGGTGTACATATAGATGAATTCATTTGGCACACCCTCCGGGATATTCGCGTAGAATGTGACAGGCTCGCCTTTGTTTACTGTGTGGTCTCTGCCGCGCTGAACGTTTTTCCACAGGTCGTCTTCATATGAGAACACCCCCTGTGATATCCTGATCGTTGCACTGTCGTAAAGAGGCACGGCGGTCACAGCACTTGTGGTGTTGCCTGCAAATGGCTCTCTCACAGTTTCCGCCGAAGCGTTCCTTATGCATTCAGAAGGCTCTGTTATAACGAACATAGCTGCATACTTAGGTGCATACTGCATGAACCTGTACCAGTCGGAGGGTGCGCCCGTGTCGAGATAATCGCTGTAATAATGCATCGCCGCATCATAGTTCTCGGGATACGGTATGGTGATCTTGTCCTCTGAAACATTGTATTCATCATCAAAGCAGGTGATCTCCAACTGACTGCCGCCATCGGTTATCTCCAGCAGGTATATATCATTGTCACAGGAGTATACGATATTGCCGTTATAGTCACAGATCGTGTTCATATCGGAATATACACAGCTTCTTACATCATCATTCTGCCATACCAGATTTGCGCCGTATATGGGCTTCTCAAATTCTCCCTTGTTCATGTTGAATATGGCGTATTCGGATTTGTTCGGATTTATATGTCCCTCAATGACAAGGCGGTTTCCTGCCTGCTTTACATTCATTATCTGGTTTGTGACAAATCCCTCATCGGACAGGTCTATATCCATGTGGTTGTATCTGAGCTTGACCCCGTCATATGAGAATTCGGGAGGCAGACTTCCGAGATCGTACAGTCCGTAGAATGCAGGGTCGGCCTCCTCCATGCTGTAAACCACCCCCCTTTCATCGGTGAGCAGTCTGTACATCGTCATGGGGCGGAGCTGAGACCACTTCTGCGACCACAGAAAGTTGTCTTCCTTTATCCTGTCGGATACCTGCATCCTGATTATCTCATTGCCTTCACACGGAACAAAAGCCGCCGAAGTGAAGCGCCTGTCGGTATATTCGTTATAGTCTGCCTTTTCCACGGGTTCCATTTCTTCAAACCACATACCATCGCTGTCATGCTTCCAGCAATAGGCGTAGAACTCGGACGACCTTACGGGCTCTTCCGATACCGTATGTGAGCTTTCCCTGTGCAGCAGGATATCATCAGACGTATTCTCATGAGTGCGGGAAAGTATATATGCGTTTGTGAATGTGTCGCCGTTGCCTGTATGACGCAGGCTGAGCATATCTTCTCCGCCGCCTGTGCCGATAAAGAACATCACATCGGTCATATCTTCATCGGGGACAGACCATGATATCTCATCCGAAATAAAGTCTTCGGACAGGTCGTTTATCCTGAGAGAAAGAACATCGAATGACTCGCTGTATGTCTTTTCCGGCGTCAGAGTGCCGCTGCACATAAGACCGCTGTCAAGCCGCTCAATGGTTATCCTGCCGTCGGGCAGTACGGTCAGCCTGCCGTAATCCTCACCGCTCACGGTGTCCTCTAAATACCATTGCTTCTCTGCAAGAAATCCCAGTAAGTCCTTTTCGCTTTCAAAAGATGAAACGGGTGTATCTGTGTTTTCGGTCACGGCTTCTGTCACAGCTTCGGTCGTTTCCGTTTCGGATACGGTCTCTGTTTCGCTTTTTGTTGTGTTCTCAATGGTGGCCTGAGATTCTGTCTGAGTAGTTGTTTCTGCAGTCTGTGATGCGGTCTCTGTCGGCTTCTCTGCGGAACAAGCGGTCAGAAGCACCATAAACGCTGCAAGTATTGTCTTTTTCAAATGATCGCCCCCAAAAAAATCTCCTGTATAGATTATACAGGAGATAATTGCATTTGTAAAGACCATAAGCCGATTTGTAGCTTTTTGTAATAATGTTCAACAATCCCTGCCGTGACACAAGGTATTATGACTTGAGCTGTTCGGCAAGCCCGTCCCTGATACCCTGCATTATGACATCCCTTGCGTGTGCTGCCTCTGCCTTTGTGAGCGGAGGAGTGTCGGGCAGGGGATACGGTATGCCGAGATTTTCATATTTGACTTTGCCCATATCGTGATACTGCAAAACGTCAAGAGCCTTTATGGACTTCAGCCCCGAGAGAAATACTCCCAGTCTGTGCAGATACTTGTCATCATAGGTTATCCCGGGAACGACGACGTGGCGTATCCATGTGGTCTTTTTCAGGTCTGACAGATACTTTGCAAAAGCAAGGATATTCTTGTTGGTATGGCCTGTCAGCTTCTTGTGTTCCTCGTCATCTATGTGCTTTATATCGAGCATCACGATGTCGGTGGACTTCATCAGCCTGTCGAACACAGCCGTGTTGTCGGGATTGAATGTTACGCCCGAGGTGTCAAGACAGGTGTTGATGCCGCGTTCTTTGGCGGCTTCAAAAAGCTCTGTGAGAAATTCGGGCTGCATCATAGGCTCTCCGCCTGTGCAGGTGATGCCGCCGCTGCAGAATTCCTTCACACCGTCATACATATCCAGTATCTCATCGACCGTGACTTCCTTGCCGATGTTGTTTGCCCTGCTGTGTATCCCCCAGGTATCGGGATTGTGACAGTAAAGACATCTCATCGGGCACCCCTGGAAAAAGACGACGAACCGGATACCCGGTCCGTCGACTGTACCAAAGGATTCAGTTGAATGTATGAACCCTGTCATAGCTTATCAGAGAGTTGCGTGGAAGGTTCTGGAGATAACGTCGTCCTGCTGCTCCTTGGTGAGCTTGATGAAGTTTACGGCATAGCCGGAAACTCTGATCGTGAGCTGAGGATAGTTCTCGGGATGCTTCTGAGCATCGAGAAGTGTCTCACGGTTGAAGACGTTAACGTTGAGATGGTGGCCGCCCTTTACGGAATAGCCGTCGAGGAGACCAACGAGGTTATCTATCTGCTGTGCATTTGCTGCCATGATAATTACTCCTTTCTGTTATCAGTCTCTGTCGTTGTCGCTCGTGTTGGGAATATTGGAGCATGAGGGGCAGAGTGCGTCGATATCAAGATCGCCTACGAATACGCCTGTATCCTTGCCGAGTGCGTCAGGAATGATGGAGAAGGTATTGGAGATACCGTCCTGTGCATTGCTGAACTGGAGCTTGGCAACAGAGGAGAGGGATGCGGAAGCACCGTGTGTGTCTCTGCCGTGCATGGGGTTAGCACCGGGAGCAAGAGGAACGCCCTGCTTACGGCCGTCGGGAGTTGTACCTGTCTTCTTGCCGTATACGACGTTGGATGTGATAGTAAGTATGGAAGTGGTCGGGAAACCGTTCCTGTAAGTGTGCTGCTGACGGATCTTGTCCATGAACTTGTTGAGGATCATCTGTGCGATCTCATCAACACGGTCATCGTCGTTGCCGTACTTGGGGAAGTCGCCCTCGATCTCGTAATCAACGACAACATCCTTGGCTACGCCTGTAACGTTGCCCTTCTTGTCCTTGATCTCTATATCCTTGCGGATGGGCTTTACCTTAGCATACTTGATAGCGGAGAGAGAGTCTGCTACAACAGAGATACCTGCGATACCTGTTGCGAAGTATCTTCTTACCTCTCTGTCATGGAGCGCCATCTGGAGAGACTCATAGCAGTACTTGTCGTGCATATAGTGGATAATGTTGAGAGTATTGACATAGAGCTCTGCAAGCCAGGACATCATGTCGTCATACTTCTCCATTACCTCGTTGTAATCGAGATATTCGCCTGTAACAGGTCTGAACTTGGGAGCTACCTGAGCACCGCTTATCTCATCAACACCGCCGTTTATAGCGTAGAGGAGGCACTTTGCAAGGTTTGCTCTTGCGCCGAAGAACTGCATTTCCTTGCCGACTCTCATGGAGGATACGCAGCAAGCGATAGCGTAGTCATCGCCGTGAGTTACTCTCATGAGCTCATCGTTCTCATACTGGATAGAGGAAGTATTGATAGAGATCTTTGCGCAGTACTTCTTCCAGCCTGCGGGGAGCCTGGGAGACCAGAGAACAGTGAGGTTGGGCTCGGGAGATGTGCCGAGGTTATCGAGAGTATGGAGATAACGGAAGGAGGTCTTTGTTACCATAGATCTGCCGTCAATGCCGATACCGCCGAGGGACTCTGTTACCCACTGGGGGTCGCCGGAGAAGAGGGAGTTGTACTCGGGAGTTCTTGCGAAACGAACAAGGCGGAGCTTCATGATGAAGTGGTCAATGATCTCCTGTGCCTCTTCCTCTGTGATCCTGCCGAGCTTGAAATCTCTCTCAAAGTAAATATCGAGGAATGTGGAGGTACGTCCGAGGGACATAGCCGCACCGTTCTGATCCTTAACAGCGCCGAGATAGCCGAAGTATACTGCCTGAACAGCTTCCTTGGCGGTAACAGCAGGCTTGGAGATATCGCAGCCGTAGATCTCAGCCATCTTCTTGAGGTTCTCAAGAGCTCTGATCTGCTCAGCGATCTCTTCTCTTGCTCTGATCTTGTCATCGGTCATAGGACAGGTGTAGAAAGCTTTCTGCTCCTGCTTGTCCTTGATAAGTCTGTCAACACCGTAGAGAGCAACTCTTCTGTAGTCACCGATGATCCTTCCTCTGCCGTATGCATCGGGGAGACCGGTGAGTATATGAGATGTTCTTGCAGCTCTCATTTCGGGGGTATATACATCAAAAACGCCTGCGTTATGGGTCTTTCTGTATTCGCTGAAGATCCTGTGCATCTCGGGGTCGGGCGTATAGCCGTTCTGTTCGAGTGCGTTTTCAGCCATTCTGAGACCGCCGTAAGGCATGAAAGAGCGCTTGAAGGGCTTGTCTGTCTGAAGACCTACGATCTTCTCAAGATCCTTCTCGATGTAGCCTGCACCGTGAGAGGTGAGGGAGGATACAACATTGTTGTCCATATCGAGAACGCCGCCTGCTTCTCTTTCCTTCTTTGCAAGCTCCATAACGTCTTCCCAAAGCTTCTTGGTAGCGTCGGTAGGACCTGCGAGGAAGCTCTCATCGCCGTCATAAGGCTTGTAGTTCTTCTGGATGAAGTCTCTTACATTGATCTCGTCGGTCCAGTGACCGCCGACGAAGCCTTCCCATTCCTGTGGCATCTGCTTCATTTTATTTTCCTCCTTAATCTTTCGCCGCATCTTGTGGATGCGCACGAAGCTTAAATAACGAATGCATAATTGTAGTACGCATCCGAGCGTAAAAAACCGCTCAAGAGCGGAGACCACCATACCAACAGGGCAAAGTATACCAAATCGGTGTTATAATCAGGCGATAACAAACGTCTGACCTGCGGTACGCTGATCAAGAGATACTTCTCTTGTTAATATAATACAATATCCCATACGCTTTGTCAAGTGGTTTCTGTGATTTTTCGGGAAAATATTTCATTTTGTAATAATTCGTCGGATGACAACCGGGGTGCGGAGAAACAGCCTTTGTACATAAGCTACATACGACAGTCAAAAATGAAAGCGTTTCATTCTGAAATTGCATAAAAGAATTGCATAGACTCTTTTGTAAATAAAATTGCCATAAATTCTGCAAAAAACAAGTTTATATAATTCACAAAATATTTTAAAATTTCACTTTCAAATGTGCTATTATAAGATGTATGTTTATTTAGAAATAGAAAAGAGCAATAGTATGCGCTATAAACTCGCGGTATTTGACCTTGACGGGACTCTTGTCGATTCTCTTGCCGATCTCGGCAATGCCTGCAACGCCGCACTTGCAAAACACGGCTTTCAGACACATGAGACAGAAAAGTACCGATACTTCGTGGGGGACGGTGTCCCGATGCTGATACGCCGTGCTCTTCCGCAGGATGTTTCGGATGAGGTCAGGGAGGCGGTACACGCCTCTTTCGATGAGGAGTATCACCGTTCCTACAATGTCTTCACCCGCCCTTATGACGGTGTGAAGAAACTGCTGGAGAAACTTTCACATAGCGGTGTTCTTACGGCAGTCGCTTCAAACAAGCCTGATGTTTTCACACAGACGATAGTCAGGGAGATGTTCGGCGATGTGTTCTCATATGTTTCGGGCAAGAAGGACAGGTATGAAAAGAAGCCTGCGCCCGGTATAGTGTTCCACATCATGGACAAGCTCGGCGTGTCCGCCGCAGAGACGGTATTCATAGGTGATTCGTCGGTGGATATGCTGACCGCACGGAATGCCGGCACTGACAGCATCGGCTGTACATGGGGGTTTCGCACGGAGGCAGAGCTGACAGAGAACGGAGCCGACTACCTTGCGCACCGGCCTGAAGATATATACGATATAATAACACGATAACGTGATGAAAATTTTTCTGACACTAAAAATGTCCATTTTAACGGAGGTCATATAATGAACGCTCGAGACGTACATATGCAGTATGTTACAGAGGCATACGATGAGAACGGAGTAGTCTGCAAATTTGAACTGGATCTTCCCGACAACTTCAACTATTCCTATGACATCATTGACAAGATAGCCGAGTGTGAACCCGAGAGACGTGCCATGATATGGTGCGATGATGAAGGCAGAGAGAGGATATTCACCTATGGCGAGCTTTCAAAGCTCTCAAACAGAGCTGCAAATATGTTTCTTGACAAGGGCATAAAGTACGGCGACAGGGTAATGACTGTCCTGAAGCGTCACTGGCAGATGTGGATAGTGGTAATGGGGCTGGAGAAGATAGGCGCAGTTCTTATCCCCGCCACAAACCAGCTCAAAAAGAAGGACTATGTGTACCGCTTTGAGAAGGCAGGCGTTAAGTTTATCCTCGCCACGGGTGACGGAGAGGTCTGTGACAATATCGAGAGAGCGGTCACCGAGTACCCCCTGAAGGACAAGTTCATCGTAAAGGGCAGCAGAGAGGGCTGGATAGACTTTGACGATATCCTCATGGATTATCCCGCAACTCTCGAAAGGATACCCAATAAGGTGGACGATGACTGTCTTATGTTCTTCTCATCCGGTACCACCGGATATCCCAAGATGGTAATGCATTCCCACAGATACAGCGCTTCGCATATACCCACAGCAAAGCACTGGCATCACCTCAATGAGAACAGCATACACCTCACCATATCGGAGAGCGGCTGGGGCAAGTTTTTCTGGGGCAAGCTCTACGGTCAGATGGCTGTTGCGGCGACCGTCATGGCATATGACTTCACAAAGTTCGCTCCCGGCGATGTGCTGAAGATGATAGAGCGTTACAAGGTCACTTCCCTTTGCTGTCCCCCGACTATGTACCGATTCTTTATAAAGGAGGGCATGGACGGCTACGATATATCCTCTCTCCGCTATGCTACCACCGCAGGCGAGGCGCTCAACGCCGAGGTATACAACAAATTCTTTGAATATACGGGCCTCAAGCTCATGGAGGGTTTCGGTCAGACCGAGACCGTGCTTATAATAGGCAATCCCTACAACTCAGTCACACGTTCGGGCTCTATGGGCAAGGCGATGCCTATGTTCGATGTTATCATAGCAGACCCCGACGACAAGGAATGTCCCCCCGACACCACGGGTGAGATATGCGTAAGGCTCAGAGACGGCGTAAACAATGGTATCTTCAAGGGATATGTCAACAACGACGAGGCTAACAAAAAGGCATTCTCCAACGGTCTGTACCACACGGGCGATACCGCATACCGTGACAAGGACGGGTATTTCTGGTATGTCGGACGTGTCGATGATGTCATAAAATCCTCTGGTTACCGCATAGGACCCTTTGAGATAGAGTCCATACTCATGGAGCATCCGGCAGTCCTCGAATGTGCGATAACCGCCGCTCCCGACCCGATAAGAGGTCAGGTGGTCAAGGCAACTATCGTGCTGACCCAGAAATATAAGGACAAGGCGGGCGACGATCTCGCCAAGGAACTCCAGAAATATGTCAAGACCAACACCGCTCCCTACAAGTACCCCAGAATAGTGGAATTCGTGGATGAGCTCCCGAAGACCATAAGCGGAAAGATACGCCGTGTTGAGATAAGATCCAACGACGGTATAAAGAAATGATGAGACACGGACTGTCCGAAACGGGCAGTCCGTTTTTTCGACGGCGGTCAGATATCAAGATTATAATCAGATTAGAATTCATATAATCTGATTAAAAATCGCCGCTATCCATTGAATATGCGATTTTTGTATGATATAATATCACACGTTGAACAGGATGTTCATTTCAAACGAAGGGATAGATGTTAAGATGAAGAAGATATGTGCTGTCATGGTGCTGCTTGCGGCGGCAGGGCTTGCAGGCTGTCAGAGCAGATCTGTGGCTGAACCCGAGACCACGGAAACAACAGCAGCTGAGACAGTATCCGAGACCACTGCATCTGCCGTGACTGCCGCAGAGACTGCGGATGGTACCGAGACCTACGAGAGCGCTCATGAAACTTCGGTTCAGGCTGACGATGACGGCATCCGTGTTGATATAGTGACGGTCAACGACAACTTCCTTGGCGACCTCAATGCACAGATGGATAAATTCAACAGCGTTGATCTTTCCGGCGGTGTGGACAGTACAGCCGAAATGTCTGAGACAGCCGCTGAGACGGAGACCTCTGCGGATAGCAATGCCGGTGATACGGTGAGAGTCGGCAAAGACGGATACGGCTATGTGACCGTGCCCTCTGACTGGGTCAAAGCGGAGCAGGATCCCGACATAGAGCTTGAATACTTTGAGTATGATGATCCGACAGGCAAATGCGAGATAGTGATGACCTGCAAGCAGGATTACTACTCACAGCTTGCGGCAGATGATATGTATGATTTCTTTGAGCAGAGCGACGGTTATACAGTCACCGACAGCTTCAAGTCAACTGTTGACGGTTACACTGCATACCGTATAGACGTTCGGAAGGACGCCGACCGCACACTTATAATGTGGATATTGCAGGACGATGACTTGCTCACTCATTTTGTGAATATAGAGTGCCCTGCCGAAGATACTGACAAGATGCTGGAGATCGCATCAACATACAGCGTGACAAAATGAGACCATACCCATACAGGGTATACCTGACAGTGATTATAACAAAGCCTGAAAACATCTGCGTTTTCAGGCTTTGATCCGTTATGCGGGTTCTTCCGTCAGCAAGGTGCTTGCATTTTCGGCATCTTCCAGCTTTTTCATATCCTTGAATTCAAGTATCGCCATGACTATCGTGACGATGCCTGAAAGAAAGTCGGCGGCGGGTCCTGTCCATATAACTCCGTCTATGCCGAAGAAAACGGGCAGTATCAGAAGCAGCGGCAGGAAGAATATTATCTGTCTTGTCAACGAAAGGAATACACCCTTTATCGGTTTGCCTATCGATGTGAAGAATGTCGAGGTGATGGGCTGCATGGAATTGAGCCAGGTGAAGAACAGGAACGTTCTCATGAACTTGATGCCGAACTCAAAGTATTCCGGACTGCCCTCGCCGAAAAGGTTTATTATCTGACGGGGGAAGGTCTGGAACATAATGAATGCCAGCACCGCAAAGGTGGTGCCGACAGTGAGCGCCATGCGGTATGCCTGTCTTACCCTTGCGTAGTTCTTTGCACCGTAGTTGAAACTCTCTATCGGCTGAGTGCCCTGACCCAAACCTATGACCACCGAGAATACTATCATGTTCACCTTCATGATGATGCCTGCGCAGGCAAGGGGAACGGACGGCCCGTATGAGGAAAGCGCACCGTATCTGGTGAGTGAGTTGTTCAGCACTATCTGAACTATCATCATGGCTATCTGATTGAAAAACGAAGCCATGCCTATTGATGCGATCATGCCTATCACGTTCATCCTCGGCATGAAGGCGGATATGTCGAGCTTTACGGTCTTGAAACGTGTGAGATATATTATCACAAGGCATGATGAAACTATCTGACCTATGACTGTCGCTATGGCGGCGCCCTTCATGCCCCATTCAAAGCCCATCACGAACACCGCATCGAGTACGGTGTTTATCAAAGCGCCTGTAAGATTGCACAGCATCGACATTCTCGGGCTGCCGTCAGCCCTGACGAGGTGACAGCCGCCTGTGGTGAATACCAGGAACGGGAAACCGAGAGCGGTTATGCCCACATATTCCAGTGCATACGGCATGACATCCTCAGGCGCACCGAATATGACAAGCAGTTTTGGCAGAAAGGTCTCCGTTATCACTGCCAGCACCAGTCCCGACATGGCAAGCATAAAGGCGGAGTTGCCTATGAAGAACGGTGCTTTCTCTGTCTCCCCCTTGCCCATGTGCAGATTGAAGCAGCTTGCTCCGCCGATGCCGAAAAGCAGCGCCAGCGCTATGCACGATGTGGAACAGGGGAATGCGACGTTCGTGGCGGCATTGCCGAGAAAGCCGACCTTCTGACCGATGAAGAACTGATCGACTATGTTGTACAGCGCTCCGACCATCATCGCTATTATGCTCGGCACTGAGAATTTTATCATCAGATCCTTTACGGGTGCCGTGCCGAGAAAGTTTTTGTTAGTGTCAGTCATATAATTTGTCTCCTTAGTGCTTGAAATGGCTCGGGTCTGCTGTTTCTATCGTTTCAAAGCTGTAACCCTCGCCCCTGAGATAGTCTATGACCTCCTGCAGATACTGAGGAGTATACTCGACAGCATCGTGCATCAGCAGTACCGAATGATCAGCGGTGGTCGTTTTCTTCATTTCCTCTATACAGCTCTCGTAGGTAGACCCGCCGACAGCATCGGAGGTCGCACAGTTCCAGTCGTAGTACTCAAAGCCCCTGCGGTTCATCTCCTTGATTATCCTGTCGGCAGTCAGCTTGTTGTGGTTGTTGTAGCTGCCGCCGGGGAAGCGGAATGCCCACGGAGCCTTGCCCGTGATCTCCTCGACCTTATAGAAGACCATGGCGAAATCGTCCATATAGTCATTGGTGCTTGAATAGATATAGTCATAATCGTGCGTCCAGCTGTGCAGACCTATTGCATGACCCTCCTCGACCTCACGGCGCAGGGTATCCTCCTTGCCCTCAATTGTCCACCCTGTGACAAAGAATGTGGCTTTTATGCCGTTCCTGTCGAGAATGTCCAGTATCTCGGGGGTGTATTTTGACGGACCGTCATCAAAGGTGAGATATGCTACCTTGCCGTCTGTAACGGTGTAATCGGGCCTTCCGGGGGACATTACATCGGGGTACATATACATATATCTGTCGTTCCAGGTGATAGTGTCGGCGTATCTGTTGCTGTCAAGCAGAGAGAGAACTGCCGAGACACCGTCGGATGAAATGAGCCTGCCGTCGCCGCTGTCAGACTTTTCAGACAGAACACCGTCCATATCCGCAAGAGATACACAGATGTCGATGAAATGAATGCCGAGGTCCGTCTCAGCCTCAACGGCGTCGTATATCGCCTTGTTATACCGCACTGCGGTGGTGTCGAGCTTTACGGTCTTTTCCGTGCCATCGTCATAGTATATGGTCTTGTATCCTATCTCCTCTTTCAGAGGCGGATTGCCCAGCAGTACCACCGTCACCGATGGGTGCTTTGCCCTGATATCCTTCGCCGCCTGCAAAAGAGATGCGGCATATTGCTCGGGGTTCGAGCCGAGAGATATATCAGCTTCGCCCAGGGATATATACACATAGGAATATCCGTCCGGAACGGAATCGGCGGCACTGCCTGCGAACGAAGCCGCATCCAGCCCCGATACCACTATGTTGTCGGCATTGACAAGCCCGCTCAGCGAAAGGGATTCGCAAAGCCTGTCACCCATGAAAAGGGCGTGATCCATATATGAAAAGCCCTCCTGCACTGTGGCAGACGTTTCGGAGGAGGTAGTTGCAACAGTGGTCGTTACTTCACTGAAGGTCGCAGCCATATGAGGTTCTTTCTCTGCACTGCACCCTGCAAACAGCACCAGAGACAGCGCACACACTGCGGTGATCCTTTTGTTCATTTATAAGCTCCTTATCCAAGATCAGCTTCAAAGTTCTCAAATCCGGGCACATACCATACGCCGTCAAATCCGTCAGAATGGATATATCTCGGTGTATAGCGCATAAGGTCATATCCCTGTGCCGTTGCCATAGTACGGGTCTTGTTGTCAAATACGATGAAGAAGATGCCCTTTCCCTGCGTGATGAACTCTCGCCCGTTCACAACTGCCGAGGCATATCCCTCGCCTGCGTCGCTCACGAGCTGAACGGTGTATTTTCCATCATACAGGGAGACTGTCTCCTCTATGCGCCCGTCGTCCATACGCTCAAACGCTTTACTGCCGCCGCTTGCCGCACCGATGTAGCTTCTCAGGCTCTTGTCGTTGAGGTCGGGGGTCAGCCCCAGCCTGTTGAAGTATGACTGCTCGATAAGCTCGATGTTTCCGATGGTAGAGCCGCTGTTCACGGCAAATACGGAATAGTCCCCGAGAGAAAGCGTGTAGAGAAAGCTGATGAGAGAGTCGTTCACAAAGCACTCTCTCGGTGTGTCCTCAAGTCTCTGCATATCCACCACAGCAGGGGAGAATACTGATTTATAGGGGAATACTCCGTGTACTCCCGAATACATACAGTACTGGTTATATCCAAGCGATGACAGATATACCGCACCTGTGAGATATATCGTGAACTTTCCGGCATCGGTCTTCTTTCCTTTTTCCCTGTACTTTTCGGCAAAGAAGCATATTATGTCTGGTACCGCCAGAAGCACGAAAATATACATATGCAGAGAAAATCTCTCCACCACGAAATGCTTCATGGAGAACAGCCATATAAAGAAATTATACAGCATGAAATTGGTGAAAAGTGGCGCACTGTCCTTTCTCCAGCCACACAGATATGCTGTAAGGACGATTATCAGCATAACGGCGGGGACGATAATGAAAGCCTTGCTCAGCCCATTGTTGAGGTATACCGAGTCAAGATAAGGTGTGTAGTGGGTGAATACTTTTGTCACCGCAAGGTCGATCAACTGCTTTGAGAAGATGAAAAGTCCGACAGCACAGGCTGACATCACAGGTGTGAATATCCTATGCGGTTTTATGAGCGAGATAAGATATACGGGCAGCATCACCGCCGCCGACAGGTGGAACGTGCAGGCAAGCAGTATCAGTAGTATCACGGGAATGTGCTTTTTATCCCTCATGAACGGATAAGCAAGGAATATTATCGCCGCCGCCAGGCTCTGACGGGTGAAATTCATCGTGTTGTAGAAAAACACCAGGCATATGTACAGCCACGCCGAGAGCCAGGGCATCTTGCTGTATCTGCCTATCACATATGAGACAGGCAGTATGCACAGCACAGCCATTATGACGTTCAATGCAAGATACTGCACGCTTCTTGGAAATACCGCACCGACTGCCTTGACGATAAGGGCATATCCGGGTTCGTTATCCAGTTTGGTGAATGCATCTGCAAAACCGTAGTGAAAGTCCAGCTGCAAAAGCATCCTGTCACGGTAGTGGAAATAGTCGTTGCCTATGCCGTAGCGCAGAGAGGCCATCGCCGCCATGAAGCCGAAGATCAGAGCGATATATATTATCTTTCCCTTTGTGCCGCCTTTTCTGCATAGCGGATATGCCGCAAGGGCGGTCAGAGCCAGTAGGATGTAGTATATGGTCAAAAAATCACCTGCGATCTGAAAGCAAAAAATCACGGTGCGCTCCTTGAAGGAATGCCCGTTTCGGGAAAAGTATTCTTAAATGTCTATAAGTAAAGTATAGCACAGACGGTGGGTCACGTCAATGATTTATTGACGATATTTGCCTACAAAATATTTGCAGATAAGAGACGTTTATTGCACAAAAATCATAATCCGCCGATCCGGGACGGTCCGTGTTGCATTTTACACAAAGGGTACATCGTAAAAATGTTGAATGTAATCGTTGACATTTTGGCAAATATTATGCTATAATGACAAAAATACGGTGTGGTGCCATATGGATGAAAGAATATGAAAGGCGGATCGTTATGAGATACAGACGCACTGCGGCAGGCATAGCAGCGGCGGTACTGACAGCGGGTCTGTCCTCCTGTGCAGGCGCATCGGAGGAGACCACCACGACTGCGGCGACGACCCCTGCCGTCACGGTAGAGGTGAATACAGAGACCCTTGCTCCGGAGGAAGCTGAGACTATGGATGACGTGGCCGACCTTCTGAAGGATGAGGAGCTTGAAAACAAGACTATCAAGTGGTTCTCATTCTATGACCCGTTCAATGCCACAGAATCGGGCAATACGAAGTCGCTTTCCCTTGAACTGTTTGAAAGGAAATACGGTGGCAGGATAGAGTATATACCCACCACTTGGAACCAGAGATTTACTGACCTGTCCACCAATATCCTCGGCGGAACGGGCATAGACTTTATCCCCGGCGGAGATCTTGATTCATATCCCAAGGGCGTGCCGAACGGGCAGTTTCAGGCGTTTGACCGGTATGTTGACTTCAACGACGGCCTGTGGAGCAATGTCAGGGAGCTCAACGACCAGTTCGGGCTGAACGGTTCTCACTACATAATGTGTACACAGGCAACTGCGAACGAGGTAGTGTTCTATAACAGGCAGACCATCGAATCACAGGGCTTTGAAGACCCTGCGGAGCTTCTTGACAAGGGCGAATGGACACTGTCAAAGTTCAGGGAGATGCTCACTGCCTATGTAGACCCCGAGGCTGAGCAGTACGGCCTTGACGGGTGGTTCAACGAGAAGCCCATTATGCTCTCATGCGGAGTTGCGCCCGTTGAGCTCAAAGACGGCAGACTGGTGTCAAATCTCTATGATGAGAGGCTTGAAGGGGTCATGGACTTTATGTACAGCCTCAACCAGACGGGGCTTGTGCTTGACAAATCGCTCTTTGACTGGACAGTGCATCCCGAATTCATTGTTGAGGGGAAGGAGCTTTTCTATATCTCGGGTATGTATGCCGCTGAGGGCGCTCCCGAAATATGGACGATACAGTTCGGAGATCCCGAGGACGTTATGTTCGTCCCCATACCGAGGGATGAGAACGCCGATGAGTACTATCTCACCGCAGGCCTCGAAGCCTTCATGCTCTGCAAGGGCGCAGGCAATCCCGAGGGCACGGCAAGGTTCATGGAGTGCATACTCGCATCAAACTTTGATGAGAGCGCACAGGAGATCGCTGACCGCAAGCGCCGTGACGATTACGGCTGGACTGATGACATGATAGAGATGCGTCACAGGATCACCGAAATGACTGCAGAGCACCCGATGTACTCCATACACACAGGCTGTCCCTCGGATATGTATGACCTGCTTGACAGCGGCGAGACCGGTATAAGAGCCGCATTCTACGGTCATGACTGGCCGAGTGTCCGTGAGGGTCTCGCACCTGCCGTAGATATACTTGTGGATGAGTTCAACAAGGCTCTTGACGAGTCCTGAACAGAATTTCAGATCGTCCCCTGCGCCGATCATATGCTTGGCGCAGGGGACGATGTATCAGTATTTTTTACATATCTTATCTCACGCTTGTTCCAGCGCCTGAAAATCTTGTCTCTCCCGTCGAGGGAGTATCCGTTCTTTTCGTAAAACTTTCTGCCTGATTCGTTTTCTTCCAGTACCCAGACAACGGATACGCAGATGCCGTTCTCTCTGCCTTTCTGTTCAAAAAAGCGCATCATTTCGGAGCCGATGCCCATTCTCATATGATCGGGATCAACATAGAGATAATGGAGCTCAAAGGCATCCTTTCTGTCTTCATCTTCACACTTCCCGATGCCCATCATCGCCGTGATGATGCCTGTATCGGGATCTTCGCATACATACACTCCGAAACGCTTTTGTTCTATCCAGTTTTTATGGACAGGTATTCGGTTCTCGACAGACAAGTCTCTGTACAGGCATTCATCGGGAAGAATGTCTTTATAGGCGTATCTGCTGCTGAAAACATCTATCTCGGCTATTCGGGCAGAGTCACTGACGTTTGCCTCACGGATCATTTTGTCACCCCCACTGTCATATCATGAAAGACCCATGACATTTATCAGTAACAACCAGCTGAGCCCATAGTAGGACACCACTGCAACAAGGTCGTTGACGGTAGTTATGAGCGGACCCGATGCCGCCGCAGGGTCTATCTTCATTCTCTTGAAAAACAGCGGTATGAGCGTGCCCACGGCACTTGATATGAGCATGGCGAGCATGAGCGCCGCACCTATGCAGCCCGACACCGCAAATGAGAACACGGCGTCCCTGTGCTTGAAAAGCATGATGTACAGCCCTACAAAAGCAAATGAAACTATGCCCATGATAAGTCCGCCGCTGAATCCGACTTTCAGCTCCTTTGAAACGAGTTTGAACTTCTGTGCGGCGGTCAGCTCCTCCGCCATAAGTACCCTTATCGTCACAGCCAGCGACTGTGTGCCGACGTTGCCCGCCATATCCAGTATCAGCGACTGAAAAGCCATTATCAGAGTCAGCTGGGAGATCACTCTCTCAAACATTCCCACCACTGCCGACACTATAAGTCCGAGCCCCAGAAGTATCGTCAGCCACGGCAGGCGTTTTATCATGCTCTGTCTGAGCGGTTCGTGAAGATCCTCCTCCGAGGTAAGACCTGCAAGACGGGCGTAGTCCTCGCTCATCTCGTCGTCTACCACGCCGATCATGCTCCTTGCGGTGATAACGCCGATCATCCTGTTTGATGCATCGAGGACGGGCACGGAGCTTTCGGAATAGTCCTTCAGACGCTCAAGACAGTCATCCGTCTCCTCATTGCCGTATACATAGGGGAATGAGGTCATCACAAGGCTGTCAAGGCTCTCTGCGTTCTGTGAGGTTATAAGGTCTCTCAGATCTACCGCACCGCAGTATGAACCGCTTTCGTCCTCTACGAATATGGTCGATATATTGTCATTGTCCGCCGCCTGTCTCACTACTTCTTTCATGGCGCTCTTTACGGAAAGGTCGTCCTTTATGACTATGCAGTTCGTGGTCATATGAGAGCCTATCTCGCTTTCATCAAATGCGGCGATCATGCTGAGCTCTTTTTTGATGTCCTCGGGCATAAGCTCGATCAGGAGCTCTCTGTAATCTCTCGACAGCTCACGGAGTATGTCTGCGGCCGTGTCTGTTTCAAGGCGGGATATGACAGCCGCCGCCTTTTTCGGCTCCATTTCGGGAAGATAGCTCTTCGCTTCCTCCTCGTCGATGTATTCAAATACCTCGGACAGCATATCCGCAGTGCATATGCGGAAAAGTCTCTTGCGTTCCTGCACGGTGAGCTTTGGCAGTATATCCGCTATGTCACTGCCGTGAAAGTCCGACAGCTTCTGCTGCATCAACTTCGGGGAGGTGTTGCCCCTTATTGCGGCGATTATCTCACCACAGTGGTCACGGTCTGCCGAGATGATCTCGTTCTGTGTGTTCATACTATCACGTCCTTTTCTCTGTTATCGGGAAAAGGCCAGGGAAAAAGCTCCCCATGACATACCGCCCGGCAGGCCATGGGGAGCATCACAAATTCAGGTCAATGCGCACGGACACACCGTGCTGTCACCGATAAGGCAATGCACAGACCATAGTCATGATGTTTCCTTGACCCGCAACTGTCTGTACTCATTTGCCTCACCTCACAATCATGAAACCATTTTACCACATCACGGCGCTCCTGTCAAGCCTTGAACGACAGAAATCAGAGGAGACCGCCTGCCGTGAAATCACACAGCTTTGAAGCCATACCGGCGGGAAATTTCTATCACCTTCAACGAAAAAATCTGAAAAAAGACTTTACAAAACCGGATTTGTGTGTTATAATATCAGACGTGTGCAGAGCCGTTTGAGGCTCATGCGCTTTCCCATAGCTCTGTTTCCGGGGAAAAGCCCCTTTCGGGGAGACACCCGGCCGGTCACTGGGCATGAGGAGAATAATTTCAAAGAGGTGTTTTTCAATGATGCAGAAGAACGAAAAGACAGCTATTATCGAGCAGTACAGACTCAGCGAGACTGATACCGGCTCACCCGAGGTGCAGATCGCTATCCTCACCAAGAGGATCAAGGATCTTACCGAACATCTCAAGGTTCACAAGAACGATCATCACTCCAGAAGAGGTCTTCAGAAGATGGTCGGTCACAGACGCAACCTTCTCGGCTATCTCCAGAAGAATGATATCGAGAGATACCGTGCTATAATAGCTAAGCTCGGTCTCCGTAAGTAATTTTCATCCGGCGGGACGACCCGTCAGAAGGACAGGCATCGGGCATTTCGGGATATCCGCAATGCCCGATTGTGTAATTTTTGGTCAGGCGGCAGGTTAATAATAAACCGAACGCATGAGCGCATCGTGCTGTGGGTTTATTATTAACGCCGTTAAGACCTATCAGGAGGTTAAATATGAATACGGCAAAGACTTTTGACAATTACAGAGTTTTTAAGACCGAATTCGCAGGCAGAGAGCTTGTTGTAGAAACAGGCAAGACCTGTGAGCTTTCCAACGGTTCCTGCTGGGTTCGCTACGGCGACACCACCGTAATGGCAAACGTTACAGCAAGCGTAAAGCCCAGGGACGGCATCGACTTCTTCCCTCTCTCGGTTGACTATGAGGAGAAGCTCTATTCCGTGGGCAGGATCCCCGGCTCTTTCACAAAGCGCGAGGGCAAGCCCTCAGAGAAGGCGATACTCACATCCCGTTTGGTAGACAGACCTATCCGCCCTCTCTTCCCCAAGGATATGAGAAACGACGTATCCGTTGTTATGACTGTGCTCTCCGTTGACCCCGACAATTCCCCCGAGATAGTCGGCATGATAGCTACATCTATCGCCATTTCCATCTCCGATATCCCCTGGAACGGCCCTGTGGGCGGTATCTCCGTCGGTCTTGTTGACGGCGAGATAGTCCTCAACCCCACTCTGGAGCAGAGAGCGCACAACGACCTCAATCTCACCGTTGCAGGTACTATGGAGAAGGTCGTTATGATCGAGGCAGGCGCTAACGAGATAGACGACGACACTATGCTCGAAGCTATCATCAAGGGTCATGAGGAGATCAAGAAGATAGTTGCCTTCATCAACGATATCCGTGCACAGATAGGCAAGAAGAAGTTTGAATTTGAGTCTCAGGAAGTCGATCACGATATGTTCGACGCTATCGAGGCATTTGCATCTGACAGGGTGAAGGTCGCTCTTGATACAGATGACAAGAACAAGCGTGAGGAAATGCTCAACCCAATAAAGGACGACATCCACGCAAAGTTTGACGAGCTCTATCCCGAGAAGGAGCTCATGATAGACGAATGCATCTACAAGCTCCAGAAGAAGATAGTAAGGAACTGGCTCTATGAGGGCAAGCGTGTTGACGGCAGAGGTCTTGACGACATCCGTCCTCTTGCAGCAGAGGTAGGACTTCTTCCGAGAGTTCACGGTTCGGGTCTCTTCACAAGAGGTCAGACGCAGGTGCTCACGATAGCTACTCTCGCTCCCGTCAGCGAGGCTCAGAAGATAGACGGTCTCGACGAGGAAGACTCCAAGAGATATATGCATCACTACAACTTCCCCTCCTACTCCGTAGGTGAGACAAAGCCCTCCAGAGGTCCAGGCAGACGTGAGATAGGCCACGGCGCACTCGCAGAGAGAGCACTTCTCCCTGTTATACCTCCCGTTGAGGAATTCCCCTATGCGCTCAGACTCGTTTCCGAGGTGCTCTCCTCCAACGGTTCTACATCGCAGGGCTCTATCTGCGGCTCCACACTCGCACTCATGGATGCGGGCGTGCCCATAAAGGCTCCCGTTGCAGGTATCTCCTGCGGTCTTATCACCAGAGACGACGGTTCATTCCAGACTATGGTGGATATACAGGGACTTGAGGACTTCTTCGGAGATATGGACTTCAAGGTTGGCGGTACCAAGAAGGGCATCACCGCTATACAGGTCGATATCAAGGTGGATGGTCTTACCTATGACATCATCAGGGAAGCGTTCGCAAAGACCCACAAGGCAAGGGATTATATCCTCGACGAAGTAATGCTCAAGGCTATACCTACATACCGCAGCGAGGTCGGCAAGTATGCGCCCAAGATGCTCAGGACAATCGTTCCCGTTGACAAGATCAGAGAAGTCATCGGTCAGGGCGGCAAGGTCATTCAGAAGATCTCTGCTGACTGCAACGTCAAGATCGACATCAACGATGACGGCAACGTATTCATCAGCGGCATAGACTCAGCAGACTGCAAGAAGGCTCTCCAGATAATCGAGACCATCGCTCACGACCCCGAAGTAGGCGCTATCTACAAGGGCAAGGTAGTAAAGCTCATGACCTTCGGCGCATTCGTAGAGATAGCTCCCGGCAAGGACGGTCTCGTTCATATCTCCAAGCTCGACAAGCAGCGTGTTGAGAATGTTGAGGACGTAGTTTCCGTAGGTGACGAGATAGTAGTAAAGGTAATGGAGATCGACAGCCAGGGCAGGATAAACCTCTCCCGCAAGGATGCTCTCGCAGACCTTGAAGCAAAGAAGAACAGCTGATCGGCATAAGATACCGAGCCGTACACTCGCACAGTGTACGGCTTTTTGATACATATGTTATTAGCACGGTTAATATTTGTGCAATATATCTATTGAAAAAAATGCACAATTATAGTATGATAGCTATGTATGGCAAACTATTGTTTGTTTGAAAAAGAAAATGAAGTTAGGAGAGCTGTTATGATCCCATTGATAACAAAAGAGGACTTTGAAGAAAAGCTCCGCACCAAGCTGCAGGTGGACTTTAATGTCACACCCGTTGATGCATCCGATAACCAGATATATAAGGCTCTTTCCGCAGTAGTGGTGGAGCTTCTGCGTGCAAAGAGAAGAAAGTTCCGCAATCAGGTACACTCCGCAGGCAAGAAGGAGATATACTATCTCTCAATGGAATTTCTCATGGGTCGTTCCTTAAAGAACAGCCTTCACAACCTTGAGATAAACGATATGGCTGAGGAGATACTGAAAAAGTGGGATGTGAACATAGACAGGATCTATGATTACGAGCCTGATGCAGGCCTCGGCAACGGCGGCCTCGGCAGACTTGCCGCCTGCTATCTTGATGGTCTTGCAACAGATGCGTATCCCGCAATGGGCTATTCCATATGCTATGAGTACGGCATATTCAAGCAGAAGCTGGAGGACGGCTGGCAGACGGAGTATCCCGACAACTGGCTGCCCGGCGGCGAAACATGGCTCGTACCCAAGACCGACAAGGCTGTTGAGATACACTTTGACGGCGAGCTCCATGAGTACTGGGACAATCAGTATCACCACATAGAGCACAAGAATTACAGCACGGTGCTCGCAGTTCCCTACGATATGTATGTGCCCGGATATGACAGCAATGGCGTGTCTGTGCTCAGACTGTGGCAGGCAAAGGCTCCCAGCTTTGATATGAATATGTTCAATCAGGGCGACTATGCGAAGGCTCTCAGCCAGAACACCGTTGCACAGGCCATATCAAAGGTGCTTTATCCCAACGACAATCATCTTGAGGGTAAGAGCCTGCGCTACCGTCAGCAGTACTTCCTGTGTGCGGCATCCATCGGTGATATAGTAAACCGCCACATGGCTGTATACGGTACGCTTGACAACTTCCATGAGAAAGTTGCGATACACATAAACGACACACACCCTACCCTTGCTATACCCGAACTCATGCGCATACTCCTTGATGACTGCGGATACAGCTGGGACAAGAGCTGGTATATCATCACGAATACATTTGCGTACACAAACCACACTGTTATGGCGGAGGCTCTCGAAAAGTGGGACTGCAATCTTGTAAGATCCATCACACCGAGAATATTTGACATTATATGTGAGATAAACCGCCGCTACTGCGAGGAGATACTCGACAGGACAAATGACGAGAACAGAGTGTCCAGAATGTCTATCATACAGAACAATATGATACACATGGCTCTGCTGTGCGTATGCGCTTCACACAGCGTAAACGGCGTTTCAAAGCTCCATTCTGAGATCATCAAGACCGATGTCTTTGCAAACGAGTACAGCTACACTCCCCACAAGTTCCAGAACGTCACCAACGGTATTGCATACAGACGCTGGCTGCTCCAGTCCAACCCCGGTCTTACTGCGATGCTTGAAAAGACCATCGGCAACGGATTCAAGAAGAATGCTTCCGAGCTGGCAAAGCTTGCCAAGTTTGAGAACGACAAGAAGGTGCTCACTCAGCTCGCAAAGATAAAGCAGGACAACAAGAAGCGCTTTGCGGACTATGTGAAGAAGACATACGGCAGAGTGCTTGACACAGAGTCCATATTCGATGTACAGGTAAAACGCCTGCATGAGTACAAGAGACAGAATCTCAACGCTCTCAACATCATAGCGGAGTACAACGCCCTGCTTGAAAATCCCGATATGGACTATCAGCCCAAGACATATATCTTTGCCGCAAAGGCGGCTCCCGGCTATTATCTTGCAAAGCAGATAATCAAGATGATATGGGCTCTGGGCGAGGAGATAAGAAAGAATCCCGTCATCAGCAAGAAGCTGCAGGTAATATTCCTGGAGGACTATTGCGTTACACTGTCAGAGCTTCTCATGCCTGCGGCAGATGTATCCGAGCAGATCTCCCTTGCGGGCACTGAGGCGTCGGGTACGGGCAATATGAAGCTAATGCTCAACGGTGCAGTCACACTCGGCACTCTTGACGGCGCAAATGTCGAGATAAAGGAGCAGGTGGGCAATGACAACATTGTCATCTTCGGCATGAATGCGGATGAAGTCCTTGCAAAGAAGGCTCAGGGCTATCGTCCCGAGGATTACTTCAACAACAATGAGACCATACGCAAGGCTGTGAACAAGATGTACAGCGGCATAAACGGATGCACCTTTGAGGAGGTCGCAAACACCCTCAGAAACAAGGACCCATATATGGTATTCGCTGACTTTGACTCATATCAGAGCGCACAGCAGTACATATCCGTCTGCTATCGTGACAAGGAGAAGTGGGGCAGGATGTCGCTCAACAACATAGCTCACGCAGGCACTTTCTCCGCAGACAGAGCGGTGGATGAATATGCAAGGAACATCTGGAGACTTACCAAGTGATATACGCAGGGACGCCTGTTCGGCGTCCCTTTTTAATCTGATTTTAATCTTATTCTAATCTCGTTTAAATTGTATTATTCCGCTATATGTGGTAAAATTACATACAGTAAACGACATAAGTGCATCGACCGCAAAAAGGTATATCGTGATTTGCAGATGATGGATGAAGAATAGTCTCGTTTACCGTGAATAATCCTATGGGGGGTAATATCATGGATAATAAGAAGTCAGGTGTTCAGAAGGTCGCTGATGTGTGTGTCAGCGTTATCAAGGCTATCGGTGCGGGCATAAAGTTCATCGTTGACAATATAGATCCGTCAGATGAGCTTATCAAGGTCAATATGCCCTATTCAAGACAGAGCTACGCTGAGAAGGCAAGAAACTCACATAAGTGATACGATGAAACAGTGCGAAACGGCGAGGTTCACCCCTCGCCGTGTTTGTATCATGTCCGAAGTGCCTTATCTCTTTCCTGCGCTTACAGAATAGCTGTATATCAGGTGGAGAGCCTCTTCTCTGGTGATGATGTGGTCGGGTGCGAAATCCTCGTCCACAACTCCGAGTGCGTATGCAACTGCTATCGTGCCGTAGTCCTTGTCGTCGGACTTTACGTTCTTCACGGGTACGGAGTATATTCCCTTCAGCTCTGCCGCATCGCTGAGTCTTGCTGCACTGACAAAGCCTGTTGCCGCATCCAGTGAATTAACGGTGGAGCTGTCTTTGCCCTTTTCGCCCTTTGCGGAGTAGAGGATGGGATCCCAGTTGCCCACATTCTGGAGCAGGTCGCTGAATTCATCCTGAGTGATGTTTTTCTGAGGTTCAAGCTTGTCATTGCCTGTTATGTCCACACCATAGGTGTAGAGAGCGATTATCTCGTCCTTGTAGGGGGAGCTTTCTATATCGGTGTAGGGGCAGGCCGTGTTCTTGTCGGCAGGCTTGCCCTCATAGTCGCAAAGCTCACCTGTAACGGCATTGATATACCATGTGTCCATCGAATAGGTGAGATACAGGTGCGACTTGCCTGTGAGGTCTGCAAATCCGTCATATCCGAGGGTGAGATCCTTCTGTTCAAGGAGTCTTTCCATAGCTCTGTCTGCGGATATTATTCTGCCGTCACCGAAATCCACCTTTTCGGTGTAGGTGTAGTTGAAACTGGTGATCTCATTGTTGCCGTTGACTGTGATATAGAGATCGTTGTCATTTACGAGAATATTGTTCTCATATCTGTTGAAGGTGAGCGACCTTGAACCGTCATAATCGTTATTGTCAGCAGGCGTTGACAGCCTGTACTTTACAGCATTGCCGCCGAGATAATAGCTGACTGCTTCCTTTGCGACAGCCGCCGCTGTCTCGTTGTCGGGCGTGCCGTAATTGCCGTTGGAGTCGTAACGGTAGAAGGAGTATATTTGTCCCGTTACGGCATCGGCAGATACAGAGCAGTATACGTCCTCATCTTCGGTGTTTATGATGTATGAAGCGTTTATTACGAACTTGCTCTTGTCATCGTAGGAGCGTGATACAGAAAAGCTGTCTGTGTGATAGCGTGCTGTGATGCCGAGATAAGGATCTGCTTCAACGATCTTTCTGAACTGTTCGGAGGTGAGCTTTCCCTTGAGTGCATCTGCCTCTTCCTGCTCCTCTTCAGACAGCTCATAATCTTCGTTGCCTGCACCCGATCCCATGCCGTAACCTTTTGCGTAATCTGCGGCTTTCGGCGCATAATATGTGTCGGTGTCGTTATACTTTTTAAGGTCGTCCTTCAGAGCGCTTGTATCACCCGTAACAGCATCATAAACAAGGTCATCATTCGTGGAGTATCTGACAAAGGCGGTCTTCTTTCCGCTCTTGTCGGTGCTTATGAAGTATGAGGGAACGGGCTTGACGTCCTTTTTGTACTTTTCCTTTATCGCCTGCTGTGATAATGCCTTGGCAGGGTCAATGAAGACCGCATCATTGTACCATGTGCAGTAAAAGCTTGACAGCTCGCCTGTGTACTTGTCGAGCACTACCGCTATGTCATTCACCTTTACGGGCACGTCACGGCAGATACGCTCAAATGAGAGGGTGACCGTATTGGATGAGAGCTGACTGTCAGTGTCGGTCAGGCGGTATCTGCCCGCCGCTTCCGGGATCAGCTTGTTTATGACCGCCTTAGCCTTGCTTTCAAGCTGTGCATCGGTGTAGGGCGAGATGCCGGCACCTCTGGCGTTGCTGCGCTTGTAGATATAGCAGGATGTGATCATGCCGTCACATACGGATACGCTCACGGAGCTGTTGCTGTTTTTGGCGTTCCAATACAGGTCATATGTCTTTTTGCCGTTTGACTCGTTGATGCTGCTGGTGAAGTCATTGCATTCCGCAGGTATGTCAATACGGGAGCGGGCAAGCTTTACTGCCTCTGTCATACCGTCTGAATGGTCGTCGGAAACCGCTGTCACCGCATCGGTCTTGACATCTGCACTGACATTCACTGCCGATACCAGGCAGGACACAGCTGCCACGGCAGCCATTCCGGCGCATATTACCCTCTTGTTCATATGTATGCCCCTTTCAAAAAATAGTCTTCTGATATATATACAATTCAGGATGCCTTTATTTTTCATTTCCACAAAAAATTTTTCATATATCCTGCATCCATCCAATCAGGTCGGGCACAGTCCGTTAAGACTCATCGCCATTGAGCGTTCAGAGCCGTTCAAGCCGATGCGGTAATATATACCACCCTGCCCAATATACAGTATATCACATGAGAGGATAAAAAGCAATAGTCTCATACATTTCCCGACCAAACATATCACCGGGAAGAGCATGAGACTATCGTCAAAAACACTCTGTCGTATTATTCAAAGCACTTGAATGCCTGTATGCCTGCTTCTGTCTCTTTCTTGCCTGTGAGAGCGCTCACTATAGGGCAGAGAACGAGCGTGGAGAGCATCGTGAACGCACCGCAGTTGAGGGGCGACATGATGTTGAGTCTCCAGCCGAGAGCCTTGACAGCATCGGTCACAGCAGGGAACCAGCCCATGCTGAAAAGTGCCGTGTGTATCAGGGTTATGCCGACGCCCCAGATAAAGCAGAAGGCAACAGCGGGCTTTGTGACCTTCTTTGAGAAAAGACCCCAGAGGAAGGGCGCAAGGAACGCACCTGCAAGAGCACCCCATGATATAGACATCAGCGTGGTGATATATGCGTTCTTGTTCATGGCAAGGACAACGGAGAGCACCAGGAATGCCACGATGAAAAATCTTATCATGAGCACCTGCTTCTTGTCATCCATATCCTTTTTAAAGGGCTTGATAAGGTCTATCGTAAGGGTCGAACTGGATGTGAGCACAAGAGAGGAAAGTGTAGACATCGAAGCTGAGAGCACCAGTACCACCACAAGACCGAGGAGTGCTTCCGGAAGAGCCTCGTTGAGCATTGCGGGAACTATGGCGTCGAATTCGGGCTTGCCGTTGGGGAGAACGTTCAGTGTCGTCTTGCCTGCCTCACCCGTGAGTGTGGCATAAAGTCTGCCGAAGCCGCCGAGAAAGTATGAGCCGCCTGCCACGACTACCGCAAATATGGTGGATATTATGCTTCCTCTTGTGATGGCCGCATCGTCCTTTATGGCGTAGAACTTCTGCACCATCTGAGGCAGTCCCCATGTACCGAGGGATGTGAGTATCACAACGCCGATAAGGTTTATGGGGTCGGGGCCGCCTATGGAGTTGTAAACACCTGTCATGCCCTTGTCGTCGGGGATGGCGCCGAGAGCCGCAACTGCGTTGGAGAGACCGCCCTTGTAGTTTATCGCACAGGCTACGACCGCAAGTATGCCCACAAGCATGATTATGCCCTGGATAAAGTCATTGAGGGCTGTTGCCTTGTATCCGCCGAGGATGACATACACAGCCGTGAAGAACGCCATTATTATGATACAGGCGGAATAGGGTACATGGAAGGCTGACTCGAACAGTCTTGACAGACCGTTGTAAACAGATGCGGTGTAGGGGATGAGGAATATGAATATGATCGAGGCTGAGGCAATTTTCAGTGCCTTTGAGTCATATCTTTTCTCAAAGAATTCGGGCATCGTGGAAGCGTTGAGGAACTTGCTCATGTTTCTTGTCCTCTTGCCAAGTACTATCCACGCAAGCAGAGAGCCGATGACGGCGTTCCCTATGCCTATCCAGGTGGCTGACATACCGTAGCTCCAGCCGAACTGCCCTGCATAGCCGATGAATACGACCGCAGAGAAATATGATGTGCCGTATGCGAATGCAGTGAACCACGGACCAATCGCGCGACCGCCCAGTACGAAATCATTAACGTTTGATGTGGTCTTTCGGCAGTATACTCCTATGCCCAGCATGAGCACCAGATACGCCGCAAGGATTATCCAAAGCATTGATATTACTCCTTTAACTTTTTACTTTAAATTCCCATTACTTTAAACACCCGTGGCTTTAAACCGTTAAAGTCACATTCTCAAAAACACGCAAGCGATCTGAAAGCACAAACCGCTTGCACGTTATGATAATGTTTCAGTCGTTACATATTGTATACTTCCGAAGCGGAGAGCACGCTGAACTGGCCTGCTTCTAGCAGAAGCTGCTCGCTCTTGGCATCATCGGATGTCTTTATGACGACAGCTGCATCAGCGCCCGAATTGAGGGCATACATATACTTTATGTCGATACCGTTGTCGGAGAGGAGCTTTGAGAGCTTGTTGAGCATACCGAAGTGGTGAACGAGCTTTATAGCCGTAACATCGGTGAGCATAGCGGAGAATCCGGCATCGCCAAGAACTTCAACTGCCTGAGCGGGCTGTGATACGATCATTCGGAGCATTCCGTATTCGCCCGTGTCCGAAAGGCTCAGACAAACGATGTTTATACCGTTCTGGCTGAGTATCTCAGTGACCTGTTCAAGTCTGCCTATGCGATTTTCAATAAATACTGTGAGCTGTTTCATCAGGTTAGCCCCTTTCTGTTATCGGTCACACGCTTTGCCTTGCCCTCAAAGCGCTTGAGTGTATGCGGTGATTCAAGGACTATCTTTGCATCAAGTCCGAGCATGGTGCGAAGGCTGGATTTGAGCTTTGCTTTTATCTTTTCAAGCTCAGCCACATCGTCAGTCATCTTGTCGGGAGCAAGCTCGACCTTTATGGTGAGTATATCGGAGTGATCCTTTCTGTCCACGATTATCTCGTAGTGAGGGCCTATCTCCTCGGTGCGCAGGAGAACTTCCTCAATCTGGCTGGGGAAGACGTTAACGCCTCTTATCTTGAGCATATCGTCCGTGCGTCCGTCGAGTATATCCATTCTTGCGGTCGTTCTGCCGCACTTGCAGGGCTCATAGAAGATCTTTGTTATATCCCTTGTGCGGTATCTGATGAGGGGGAGTGCTTCCTTGGTAAGACAGGTGACCACAAGCTCGCCCTTTTCGCCTGCGGGGAGGACTTCGCCCGTTTCAGGATCTATTATCTCACAGATGAAGTGATCCTCGTTTATGTGCATACCGCAAAGCTCGGTACATTCGCCCGATATGCCGGGACCCATGAGCTCGCTCATGCCGTAGTTCTGTGTAACACAGAGCTTATCGCCGTAGAGCTTCTTCATTTCCTCTCGCATAGGCTCTGTCATCAGCTCACTGCCCACAAGGGCTGTGCGCAGACCAAGATCTGTGCGTGGGTTGAGACCCAGCTGTGTAGCGACCTCACCTATCCTGAGCGCATATGAGGGAGTTGCAACGAGGAGTGTTGATCCGTAGTCCTTCATATACATTATCTGCTTCTCGGTATTTCCCGTGGAGGAGGGGATTATGCACGCACCGACTCTTTCAAGTCCCTTGTGCAGTCCGAGTGCTCCCGTGAACATACCGTAGCCGAAGCATATCTGACATACATCGTCTGCCTGTGCGCCGCCCGCAACGGCAAGCCTTGCCACACATTCAGCCCATGTCTCAAGATCCTTCTTGGTGTATCCCACGACCGTAGGCTTGCCCGTCGTGCCGGAGGAAGCATGGATTCTTGCAAGTTTGCTCTTGTCAACGGCAAACAGTCCGAAAGGATAGTTGTCTCTGAAATCCTGCTTTGTGGTGAACGGCAGTCTTTTAAGGTCGTCAAGTGTCTTTATGTCATCAGGCTTTATCCCTGCGTCGTCCATTTTCTTTCTGTACGGCTCAACGTTGTCGTAAACGTAGTGTACGAGCTTTACGAGCCTTTCTGTCTGGATACGCTCTATCTCCTCACGGGAGAGCGTTTCCTCCTTTGCCCATATCATCGGATGACCTCCCAATATCTGTGTAACTGCGGCACAGCAGACAACGATACTCCACTGTACACATATATTAAAGTATCATATACAGCGGATTTTGTCAACCTATAATTTCAATAATTTTACACCGCAAATTTCGGGAATTTGACCATTGTATGAAAACCGCTCTGCTGCACAGCTGTTGTAAAGCGACCGCCAGAATACGGGCAGGCTTTTTGTCATCCGTTCTCTTGCATTATCCTGCTGTATATGCTATACTTTTACAAATACAGTTACTGCGGAAAGACAGGAGATGTGAACCATGAAGACCGTTATTCTCGATCATCCTTTGCTGAGACATAAAATATCCCTGCTCCGTGACGAAAATACAGGCACAAGGGATTTCAGGATGCTTGTGGGAGAAATAGCCATGCTCATGGGCTATGAAGCTCTCAGAGAACTGCCGACGGAAAGCATCAGGACAAAGACACCCGTGTCAGAGACCGAGACGGCTGTGATCTCAGGCAAAAAGCTCGCCGTCGTCCCCATAATCAGGGCCGGGCTCGGTATGCTCGACGGCATACTTCAGCTCGTGCCTGTCGCAAAGGTAGGGCATATCGGCATATACCGCGACGAGCAGACCCATGAGCCGCATGAATACCTGTGCAGACTGCCTGATAATATAGACAAGCGTATCGTGATAGTGCCCGACCCGATGCTCGCCACGGGCGGTTCTGCGATACAGGCTATCGACCTGCTTAAATGCAAGGGAGCAAAGGATATCCGCTTCATGAGCATAATCGCTGCTCCCGAGGGACTGAGAGCTTTGCAGGAGGCACATCCCGACATTGAGATCTATGTGGGCTGCCTTGATGAAAGGCTCAACGACAAGGCATACATTGTTCCCGGTCTTGGTGACGCAGGTGACAGGATATTCGGCACGAGATAAAAAATGCCGCATCACTGCGGCATTTCATTATTTCTTCTCGTATTCTTCCAGTATATCGAGCACATAGTCTTTGAGCAAACGTCCGGGAGTGGTACCGTGCTCTGCGCAGTACTGCTTGAACAGGTCTGACTGCTCGGTGCGCACCCTGCATGAGAGAGAACGCATATTCGCTCTGTCCCACTTGACATTGTTGCGCTTGTGGACTTCCTTCTTGTGCTCCTCTGAAACTGCTTTTCTTGACATAGGCCATCCTCCGTTCACATTAGTGTGGTCAGTCTCTTATTAGTATTATACATTACGGGACGGCCTGTGTCAACAGTGGGATATGACAAAAAATCATACCGCAGTTTGGAACAATGCACTATTCGGTGCATCGGGGCTCATCATATCTTTCTTGCAACGCCCGTTGCCTTTGCGGCTTCCGCAACTGCCTTTGCCACAGCAGCGGCAACATTCTTGTCAAGCGCAGATGGGATGATGTAGTCTGCTGCCAGCTTGTCGTCGGTCACAAAGCCTGCGATAGCCTTTGCTGCCGCTATCTTCATCGCATCGTTGATGTCGCTTGCGTGTACGTCGAGAGCGCCCCTGAATATGCCGGGGAAAGCGAGCACATTGTTTATCTGATTGGGATAATCGCTCCTGCCTGTGCCGACTACCGCCGCACCTGCTTCAAGCGCCTCCTCGGGATATATTTCAGGGGTGGGATTTGCCATGGGGAAGAGTATGGAATCCTTTGCCATGGAGCGTACCATATCCTTTGTCACACAACCGGGAGAGGATACGCCGATGAAAACGTCAGCGCCCTTGATAACATCTGCAAGCGAGCCGCTCTGATGCTCACGGTTGGTTATCTTTGCCATCTCTTCCTTTTCGGGGTTGAGACCTGCTCTGCCCTCGTATATAGCGCCCTGTCTGTCGCAGAGGATAACATTCTTGAGACCCATTGATATGAGAAGTCTTATGATGGCGATGCCTGCCGCACCTGCGCCGCTGGTGACAACCTTGATCTCGTCGATATGCTTGCCTGTGAGTCTGAGGGCGTTGAGCATTGCTGCAAGAGTTACCACAGCCGTGCCGTGCTGATCGTCATGGAATATGGGTATGTCGCATACTTCCTTGAGCTTTCTCTCTATCTCGAAGCACCTGGGAGCGGATATATCCTCCAGATTTATGCCTCCGAATGAGCCTGCCAGCAGTCTGACGGTGTTCACGATGTCGTCTACTTCCTTTGAGCGTATGCAGAGGGGGATAGCGTCAACGTCACCGAATGCCTTGAACAGTGCGCACTTGCCCTCCATAACGGGCATACCCGCTTCGGGACCGATGTCACCGAGTCCCAGTACGGCTGTGCCGTCTGTAACGACTGCCACGAGATTTGAGCGGCGGGTGAGATACCAGCTCTTAGACACATCTTCCTGTATTTTCAGGCAGGGCTCTGCTACACCGGGAGTATATGCCAGTGAGAGATCCTCTGCTGTATCGAGAGGAACACGGCAAACCACTCCGATCTTGCCCTGCCATTCGTAGTGTTTTTCCAGCGATCTTGCTGCGTAGTCCATAATAAGACCTCCTGTAATAAAATCTTTCCCTCGGTCAGGACTGACTGACCGTCTATGTTAAAAGGCAATGCCTTTGTAACCAAAAAATAAAATTGTAGTTAGTGTTAACTAACTGTTATGCTTTTTTGAACGGCATCATGCGATGCCGTTCAATGCTGTCAGAATGTGACTGTGACAGTATTCGCCTCCGACAGGTCAAGGACATATCCGTCACCAACAGATGTGCATACAGCGCCGTCTGCGGATACCTGTCCGCCGTCTGTGACAGTGAGCGTCACCGGGTATTCCGTGAAATATATGCCGCTGAACTCGGGCGGTATCAGCTTGCCGTTGAGATACACCCTGCCCTTTGTGTCATCATAGGATATTTTCAGCTCTGCCTTTTCACCCGGCTTCAGCGCTTCGGCTACCATATCGGGGAACCTGAAATATCTTTCGTCAAGGAAGTTGGCGAAATTCGTCACCTGTCCGTCAAAGTGGTGCGCAGAGCCGTTGCCTGCCACCCAGTCGGGACCGAAGCGGTCAAAGGTATCGGGCACATACTGAGAGTATGTGTCATACACCCTCATAACTTCGTCCACTGCTTTTGTCCGTTCAAAGTTTATATTCCTTATATCGCAGAGGGATACGGTGAATTTCTCTCTGAACGTATCGCAGTCCGTGAGGGCACGCATGAATCTCAGTGCGGAACGCACTTTGTTGCCGTCCTTGTCGGTCTCATCGGGGAGCACCTTTTTGAGTATGAAATCGAGATTGTTGTCCTGAAATTCACTGCCGTCATATATTCCCGAGGAATAATCAGTGTCGTATATCATGATGCGCCACTTGCCGTCAGCCTTTTCATAGCGGTCATCCGTCTCTCTGACACGCCACATCGCCCAGTTGTTCTCGTCATATATCGCATCTGAATTGTGTATGTAGATATTGAACGCAAGATAGTCCGCAAATGAGTCCAGGTCTATCATTGAGGAGAGCTTCTCATAATTTGCGGGGTCGTTCAGGTCTGCCGATACGGCAAAGTCGTACATCTCGTTATACAGCTCGATGTCTTCCTCTCTGCCGTCCTCTATCTCTCCCTTTTTGAGATATATTATGTTGTCGTCGTCAAAGACGGTCGTATCGTCCCTGCCGTAGTTGTTCTCTATATAGTGGTCATCGTAATACTCCGTGAGAGCATACATCCCCCAGTATTCACCGTCGATGAAGGCTATGGCAGGGGTGTACTGCATGGTCTCTATGTCTGTGTCCGCCATGAGCTCCTGAAGCACGGGGTCTCTCATCTTGGCAAAGTTGCAGTCATTGCCGCCGTTTCTCAGACCGAAGGTGCGGTATTTATCCACCTCTCCGCTGCCGTCGCTTCGCACATTGCCGGGTATAAGGGGATATTTGAAGTTCTTCTTGCCATATTCCTCTCTTGCGGTGAAGCGGAGGCTCTTCTGTGCATTGCTCCTTGAAGCGGCTCCCATAATTCGCATACCGCAGTTCTGGCTCAGCTGTACACCGTCAGCAGTGATATATTCTATGGATACGGGGCGTTCCCATTCCCTGCCCCTGTTCGTGTAGTTCGCTTTTGCCTGCCAGCCTGCCCAGAAGCCTGTCTGTTCGGCTTTCCATTCGTCAAAGGTATCGCCCATCACATATATGCCGTCATGCTTGTTGAAAAGGTTCTTGGGGTCCGTGACTATGGATATTACGGGTATGCCGTATGGCTCTGTGCCGACAAAGAATGTGCGGGTCATAGTCTCTGTGACCTCTCCGTTCTCATCGACCGCCGCCGCCCTTATGACATTGGCCTTTTTCACCTTTTTGGGCACATAATTGTTGTCCGGGTCTACTCCCGTTATAGCTGAGATAACGTTGTCTGCGCCCGATCTGTCTATAAGGTGTATCGGCTTTGTATATGGGGTCTTTGTGTTGTCGGGATCACTGCCGTCCGTGGTATAATAGACGGTACAGCCCTTTGGTGCGGTTATTTCCAGATCAAAAGGTTCTGCATAGTATCCGCCCTCCGCACTCATGGCGAGGGTCTCGGAATATGCTCCGGCGTCCTCTGTTTCCGTTGCGGCCGTTTCAGTCCCGGTCTCGGATACGGCACTTTCAGCATCCGTTACGGAGGCCGTCTGCACGGTGGTCTGACTGACAGTCGTCTGCGGTGTGCCTGCGCTGTTCTGAGCGCATGATGTCAACAGTAATAAAGCAAAAATCAATGTCAGCTTTTTCATATCTTCACCCATACATATTCCGCAGTATCCATGACACCTCGGTCACAGATACTGCGGAAATGATTTTATTGTATTTCAGCGCCCAGAGCTTCAAGCTCGATAATATCGAGCAGTGCGGAGATGTTCTTTCTGCCGAAATGGGGCTTGCCGCCGTTTATCAGCATACACGGTACGCTCATGACCCTGTATTTGTCGCGCATATCGGCATAGTGAGCGATGTCATAGACCTCGGCTGTGACGTTGTCGTTCATCGAGGCGATCTTCTGAGCCGCTGTCACAAGCTCCGGGCACATGGTGCATGTCAGTGACACCATAACGGTGATATCTGTCTTTCCGAGGGCAGCTATGCGTGACTTTATGCTGTCATCGAGCTTCTGTCCCTCGCCGGAGGCATTGTACAGACCGAGCACGAATGATGTGAACTCATGACCTCCGGGTACGCCGTGGAAAGCCAGACCCGTATATGTTCCGCTCTTGTATACTCTGACGCAGGGAGTGCGCTCCTCTTTTTCGTCGGATACGCTGACGCTCAGCTTATAGGTGAGCTCTGCAAGAGTGCTCATATACCCGTGCAGTTCCTTGGAAAGATCACTGTCGTCAAGATAGAGCTTCAGCTCTAAGGCTCCTTCCATCCTGTCGAATACGGCATTGAGCTGTGCGAGCATATCGCTGTCGAACAATCCTTCGTCCTGCGTGGAAGCGGACTTCTGCTCGGAAGCATTCTCGTTTTGAGGTGCAGGGGTGGGAGCGGAGGGCTTTATGCCTGTTTTTGCCTGCATAACTGCGGCATATTTTTCTATCGCTGTTGCCGCCGCCGCACCGTCGCCTGCGGCAGTGACTACCTGACGCAGTTCTTTCTGGCATATGTCGCCTGCGGCAAATATGCCCTCGGCAGATGTCCTGCCGGAGCGGTCGGTGATGATATATCCCTTGTCATCCGTGTCAGCGATGCCTTTCACAAGACCCGATTCAGGGGCATATCCCACGAATACGAACACGCCGAATGAGCCGCCGTCCGCAGGGGTATACTCCGTCGTCTCGCCTGTGAGCCTGTTTCTGTATATCAGCGACTTCATATCCGCGCCGTCGCCTCTGGCCTCAACGACCTCGGTGTTGGTGATGACGGTTATCTTCTCATGCGCTCTTGCGGCATCAGCCTCGGTCTTTGCACATGAGAAATCATCGCCTCTTATGAGTATGGTGACGTGACTTGCATATTTGGCGAGGAATATGCTTTCTTCGGCCGCCGCAAAGCCGCCGCCTATCACAAATACCTCTCTGCCGGTGAAGAACTCGCCGTCGCAGGTAGCACAGTATGCTATGCCGTGACCCTTGTAGGTCTCCTCTCCCTCAAAGCCCACGCTTCTGGGGTGGGCGCCTGTTGCGGCAAGCACCGCAAATGTCTCCAGCACACCCTTGTCGGTGACCACCTTTTTGATGTCGCCGTCATTCTCTATCTTCTGTGCCTCTGCTATCATAAACTCAGCGCCGAAGCTCTGAGCCTGTTTTCTCATGGTCTCGGTGAGCTCCTTGCCCGTTGCACGTAGCACACCGGGGTAATTCACTACCTCGTCCGTTATGGTGATCTGACCGCCGAAATGTTCCTTTTCGACAACTACGACCCTGTACCTTGCCCTTGCAAGGTATATAGCCGCTGTCAGACCCGCAGGACCGCCGCCTATGATGACGGCATCATACATACCGAGGCTCATTACAGCATACCCACAAGGTCAAGAGAGGGTTTGAGGGTCTCGGCACCGGGCTTCCACTTGGCAGGGCATACCTCATCGCCATGTTCATAAACGAACTGGCACGCCTGGAGCTTTCTGAAAAGCTCGTCCGCATTCCTTCCCACGTTGCCTGCGTTTATCTCATATGCTACTATCTTTCCTTCGGGGTTTACTATGAAACTGCCTCTCTCAGCCATGCCGTCAGCCTCTATATACACGTCAAAGTCTCTTGACAGAACGTGTGTGGGGTCAGCCAGCATAACATATTCGAGAGCCTTTATCCTGTCGGAATGGTCATGCCATGCCTTGTGGACAAAGTGGGAATCTGTGGACACCGAATAGATCTCACAGCCTGCCGCCTTGAATTCGGCATATTTGTTCTGAAGGTCTTCAAGCTCTGTCGGGCATACAAAAGTAAAGTCTGCGGGATAGAAGAAGAACACGCCCCATTTGCCGAGAACGTCCTTTTTGGATACTGTTATGAACTCTTCGTTGTGGAATGCCTGTACGGTGAACTCACCGATCTCCTTGTTGATAAGTGACATGGTATAACCTCCTGTTTTTTGGATTTTTATATAAACGGGCACGGCACTGCCGTCAGCCGTTCATTCTGAAATATGAGAGACCTATCTTCAGTCTCACAAGATCCCTGTATTCGGGCTTGACCATGTAATATACATAGCTTTCAAGCACATTCAGAGGGTGCATGGTGCGTCCCTCTATCTTGAAATGCTCATAGCCCAGCTCCGCATATCTGCCGTATACGTTCTCAGGCGGCACATGGGTGGAGAATTTCAGGGTCTCAAGGAAGCTGAGGGATATTGCTTCGCAGGTGAATTCCTCTTCGGGCTTGATGTTGAGACCGCCCATGAGGTTGTTCATACCCGAGAAAGAGTTGAGGGTGGAGCGCTTTATCTGCTGTTCGCCCAGGAACCTGTAATGGTCGCCTCTGCGCTTGCAGTTTGGATAGCAGTAAGGACAGATGAGCACTTCTATGCGCTTGCGGTACTTCTCGGGTATCTTTTCGAGAAGCTCAAAATCGTTGTTGAAGTTATAATCGAGCACAACAAGGCTGTAATCCTTGTCAAGCTCTGCGATAAGGTCGTCAAAATTCCTTATCTGCTTGCAGGTTGAGGATGTGAGCTTGTAGGTGGGGTAGTTCTTGCGGAGGTAGTCCTCCATCACCTGTGTGTTGACGATAGCCTCGTTAAATCCGTTGTCTGCGAGCTTCAGCAGCTTGTTGCAGAAAGGGTCGCCCATATGTTCCTCTTTGAGCAGAGGGTTTGTGAAAGTGAATCGACATGGAACGCCCCTTGAATTGAATTCGTTGAGCACCATCTGTATCGTTCTTTCGTCCGCATAGCCGTTCACGTTTCTGCCGCCGTTCCAGATGGCGGGAGGGAAACATCCGTATACCGATGCTATCTCAACTCCGTCCATGAAGTATTCCGGATGAGCTTTCAGCATATCTATCAGGGCTATGTTGAGCCTGCCGTGTGACCACATATCGGGGATATGGAACCTTATTCTGTTCATTGCGATAATGTCCTTGTGTTCAAGGACGACCTCCGTTTCATAAAGTATACCTTATTTGTATAAAAGAGTCAAGCGAACTTTTGCTGTCAACTCTTCATTATTTGTGATATTTTCCGCCGGCGTTTATGCTCATCGCCCTGTAAAGCTGTTCGGCGATCATTACCTTTGCCAGCCTGTGCGGGAATGTCATCGGTGACATGGACAGCCTGAGATCGGCCCTCTGCTTTACCCTGTCAGAGAGTCCGCAGGAACTGCCGATTATCACGCAGACAGTGCTTTTGCCGCCGAGGGCGAAGTCTGACAGCTTCTGTGCGAGCTGTTCCGACGACATCATCCTGCCCTCTATGCACATGGCAATGACCGCACTGCCCTTCGGCACGGCGTCGAGTATCATTTCCGCCTCGGCATCGAGGGCGGTCTGTATCTGCCTGTCATTGGGTGCATCGGGCAGGCGCACGGGGGAAAGCTCTGTTTCCTTCACCGTGCAGTAGCCGCCGAGCATCTTTATGTACTCGGCACAGCCATCCTTTATCCACTTGTCCTTGAGCCTGCCGAGGGATATTATGTTTATGAGCATCAGAGCTTGGAGTAGCCGAAGCTGTTTATGAGAGCATCTACCTTCTGACCGTTTTTGCACATGGGGCAGTCAACGGGCAGGCAGTTCATGTAGGAGGGCAGATCCTGCTCGGTGAATATGCTCTTTACCTCCATGCCGTGTATCTCTTTTATAGCGGAGAATATGGCGCCTGCGCCAACGAGCCTGCCGTTGTAGTACTGAAGGCATTCTACCGCTCTGTTTATGCTCTTGCCCGTCGATGCGGAGGAGATGAGCAGGAGCACGTTCTTGTTCCATATCTTCTTCTGCACGTTGTCACGGAAAAGCATCTGGTTGTTTGAGTTGATCTCGGGCGTTACAAGGTTTATATCGGCGCCCACGTTTATGCCGCCCTGAGAGAGCGCATCGGCGAGGAAGGCACCAAGTATCTCCGTGCCCTCTATACAGATTATCGTGTCTATCTGTGTGGCCGTGAACATGGAGGCAAGCTCCTTTGCGGCTTCTCTTGCGGTCTTGGCGCTGGTCTTGACCGCTGTGAGGTCAACGTAGTAGTTGACATGAGAATGGCTGGTGGCATAGTGGCCGGGGATTATGCCTATCTGTACTCTGCTGTTTTTTCTGAATGATATCATGTGTTCTCTGTCTTCCATAGTGCATACCTCCTGAACAAAGCTATTGTACCGTAAATTATATCATAAAATCCGACCAAATGCAATAGATAAACTTAATCTTTATATTTTCCGAAAAATGCAATAGACTTTGTTAATACGATATATCAAAAGATACCGTCGGCAATGCCGCCCAAATTTGATGATTTGGTGAAATTTATGATTTTTTGCAAAAACACTTGACAAGTCGGAAAAATGGTGTATAATATATTTAGCACTCAGAGAGAAAGAGTGCTAACACCCGAAGATAAAAAGTGCTAAACGGAGGCGTTGATATGCTTGACGACAGAAAGCTGAAAATACTTGCGGCTGTTGTTGACGAGTATATTCTTACCGGCGAGCCTGTCGGCTCCAAGGCAGTCGCTTCCAAGCCCGGGATAAAGGTATCGAGCGCCACGATACGAAATGATATGGCGTTCCTTGAACAGTTGGGATACCTTGAACAGCCTCACACTTCGGCGGGCAGGATACCAACATATAACGGCATAAAGCTGTATGTTGAGCGCCTGATGCCGCAGAGACATCTCACCGAGGACGAGATACAGATGCTCGACAGTATGCTCGACACGGACGACCTTTCGGAGGACTCGCTCATAGAGAGCGCATCCAAGGCTCTTGCGGAGATAACCCACTGTGCGGCGGTATCAAACATATCGCCCAAATTCTCGGTCATCACAAAGGTAGATGCGATACCCACGGGTAAGAGGATGTATGTACTGCTGATGATAACCTCGTCGGGCAATATACAGAATAAGGTATGCAGGCTCGAATTCGATTTGACGGATGAACAGCTTGAGTTCTTCAAGGACTATATGACAGAGCATCTGAACGGTGTATCGGTGGATACGCTCTCCGATGCGATGATCGATCAGCTGGCACAGGCTATGGGTGCATATATGGTGACACTGTCACCACTCATGCACGGCGTTATGGAGCTTGCAAAGAGCTTCATGCAGTCGGATGTGAATGTCAGCGGTGAGCGCAATCTGATGGAGCGCAGGGATATCGGTGTGACCGATGTGATACGCTTTATGGAACAGAAGGACGAGCTTGCGGCGCTCCTCGATGACAGTTTCAGTGATCTGACAGTGCTTTTCGGCAGTGATGTCTGCGTGATAAGCAATTCAAGTATGCTCGTATCCCCGATAAAGAGGGGCGGCAGGACCGCAGGGGCGTTGAGCCTTATAGGCCCTATGCGCCTTGACTACGCAAAGATCATACCTTATCTTGAATATCTGACAGACAGGATAAGCGAGATACTTACGGAGAATTCGGAGGAATACAGGCTGATAACCATAGAGGATAACAAGAACGAAAGTTAGGAGGATCGGCGATGGACAAGGATCAGGTAAAGACCGATGAGATCCCCGCTGACAATGCGGAAACGGCGGCTGAGGAAGTGACCGCAGAGGACACACAGCCCGCCGCAGACACAGAGCAGACAGAAGAGACCGGAACGGCAGAGGCTGAACAGACAGAGACAGAAGAAGCCGAACAGCCCGATGAGCTGGAAGAACTGAAAAAACAGCTCGCAGATGAAAAGGAACGCTATCTCAGGCTTGATGCGGAGTACTACAACTATCGTACACGCTCCGTGAAGGAAAAGTCTGAGGCATACGACAACGCCACTGCGCAGGCTGTGAGCGAGATACTCACCGTTGTTGACAACTTTGAAAGGGCACTCGGTACGGAATGCTCTGATGAAAAGTTCAAGAGCGGCATAGAGATGATATTCAGACAGTATCTCACGATACTTGAAAAGCTGGGCGTAAAGGAGATAGAGGCACTGGGTCAGCCCTTTGATCCCAATCTTCACAATGCCGTGACTAGCATAGAGGATGAGGAAAAGGGCGAGAATGAAGTTGCCGCCGTACTCCAGAAGGGATACACCCTCGGAAAGAGAGTCATACGCCCCGCAATGGTCACAGTGGCAAATCCGTGATTCAGGGTTCAGGGTATAGGGTTTAGCATACGGCTCAACCTCAAGACCCGGATGGTGATTAAAAATGCTCAATAGTTTTATAGAACTTATTTCTGGCAGCGTTCGATAGAATTTACAGAAGAGATTTATAAGATCACCGGGATCCTTCCCCGTGAGGAAAACTGCGGGTTGATTTCACAGCTTAGAAGAGCGGCGGTATCTGTTCCGTCCGATATTGCTGAAGGCTATAGCAGAGCCTCAAGAAAAGACTATCTTATTTTTCTTTCCGTTGCAATGGGTTCTCTTGCAGAGGCACAGACTCAGTTGCTTATATGTGAAAGAATAGGATATATATCAAATGAAGATCTATTACCAGCAATGGGTTTGGCAGATGAGATAGGAAAAATGGAACATACAATCATCAGAAAATTGTCGGTTTCCAATTCCAAGACCCTAAGCCCTAAACCCTAGACCCTGAGTATATTCAAAGAAAGGATGTATAAATATGAGCAAGATAATAGGCATAGACCTCGGTACCACAAATTCATGCGTAGCAGTTATGGAAGGCGGCAGTGCCGTCGTGATCGCAAACTCCGAAGGTGCAAGAACTACCCCCTCAGTAGTAGGCTTCACAAAGACAGGCGAAAGACTTGTCGGTCAGGTAGCAAAGCGTCAGGCTGTTACCAATGCGGAAAGGACCATATCCTCCATCAAGAGGCACATGGGCTCTGATTACAAGGTGGATATAGACGGCAAGAAGTACACCCCTCAGGAGATATCCGCAATGATACTCCAGAAGCTCAAGACCGATGCCGAGGCGTATCTCGGCGAGCCCGTAACGGAAGCTGTGATCACCGTTCCCGCATACTTCACCGATGCACAGCGTCAGGCAACAAAGGATGCAGGTCAGATAGCAGGTCTCAATGTTAAGAGAATAATCAACGAGCCCACGGCAGCTGCTCTTTCCTACGGTATAGACAAGGAGCAGGATCAGACCGTTATGGTATATGACCTTGGCGGCGGAACATTCGATGTATCCATCATAGAGATGGGCGACGGCGTTCAGGAAGTTAAGGCAACTGCCGGCAACAACCACCTGGGCGGCGATGACTTCGACCAGAGGATAATAGACTGGATGGTATCCTCCTTCAAGGCGTCCGACGGAGTTGACCTTTCTCAGGACAAGATGGCTCTCCAGAGACTCAAGGAAGCTGCTGAGAAGGCTAAGATAGAGCTTTCCTCCACTCCTACATCAAGCATCAACCTCCCCTTCATCACAGCGGATGCAACAGGCCCCAAGCACCTCGACCTTACTCTCACAAAGGCTAAGTTCGATGAGTTGACAGCCGACCTCGTTGAGTCCACTATGGGTCCTGTTCGTCAGGCACTTTCCGACGCAGACCTCAAGCCCTCCGATATAAACAAGGTGCTCATGGTCGGCGGTTCTTCGAGAATACCCGCTGTTCAGGAAGCTGTAAAGAAGTTCATGGGCACCGAGCCTTTCAAGGGCATCAACCCCGATGAGTGCGTTGCTCTCGGTGCGGCTCTCCAGGGCGGTGTGTTCACAGGTGATGTTACAGGCATGGTTCTCCGTGACGTAACTCCTCTTTCGCTCGGCATCGAGACCGCGGGCGGCGTTTGCACAAAGATGATCGAGAGAAACAAGGCTATCCCCATAAAGCATTCTCAGGTATTCTCCACCTATGCGGACAATCAGACCGCTGTTGATATAAACGTTCTTCAGGGCGAAAGAGAATTCGCAAAGGACAACAAGCAGCTCGGTATGTTCCGTCTTGACGGCATCGCTCCCGCTCCCAGAGGTGTTCCCCAGATCGAGGTAACATTCGATATCGACTCAAACGGTATCGTTCATGTATCCGCAAAGGATCTCGGCACAGGCAAGGAGCAGAACATCACCATCCAGTCCTCCACCAATATGTCCAAGGAGGATATAGACAAGGCTGTTCAGGATGCTGAGAGATATGCGGAAGAGGACAAGAAGCGCAAGGAAGAGGTAGACATCAAGAATCAGGCAGAGTCCCTCGTGTTCCAGTCCGAAAAGGCTATCAAGGACTTCGGCGACAAGGTGTCCGAGTCCGACAAGGCTCCCATCCAGTCCAAGATAGATGAGCTCAAGAAGGCTATCGAGAGCGGCAACACCGCTGATATGAAGGCTAAGACCGATGAGCTCCAGCAGGCTGTATACGAGCTCTCCTCCAAGGTATACCAGGCAGCAGGCGCTCAGGCACAGGGTCAGCCCGGTGAGGCTGCTCAGCAGGGCGGCAATCAGGACAACGGAAACAATGACGGTTTCGTAGACGCTGACTACACTGACGTAAAGTAATATATTACAGAGTCATATCATTACCTGCACCGGCTCGCCGATGCAGGTAATGCGATGTAAAGAAGGGATCACACATGGCTGAAAAGCGTGATTTTTACGAAGTGCTCGGTATACAGAAGGGCGCTTCCGAGGATGAGGTAAAAAAGGCGTACCGTGCGTGCGTAAAGAAATATCATCCTGACCTGCACCCCGATGACAAAGAGTGCGAGGAAAAGATGAAGGAAGTAAACGAGGCTTACGAGATACTTTCCGACCCCGATAAAAAAGCCAGGTACGACCAGTTCGGCCATGCGGGAGTGGATCCTTCATACGGCGCAGGCGGAGGAGGTTTCGGCGGATTTTCGGACTTCGGCGATATGGGCGATATAGGCGATATATTCGGTTCTATATTCGGCGGTTCGTCGTTCAGGAGCTCACGCTCCAATCCCAACGCCCCCAGAAGAGGTCAGGATCTTCAGACCAACGTGACTATCAGCTTTATGGAAGCCTGCAACGGCAAGAGCGTACAGCTGAAGATCAACCGCTCCGAACAGTGCCCCGACTGCAACGGCACGGGTGCAGGCGCAGGCTCTACCGTGAACAGCTGTCCCGACTGCGGCGGCTCGGGCATGGTGCAGACCGCGCAGAGGACGATACTCGGTATGATGAGCTCGTCAAGACCTTGTACACGATGCGGCGGAAAGGGTCAGATTATACAGAACCCATGTTCCAAGTGCCGGGGAAGCGGCAGGGTGAATGTCACAAAGACGGTGAGCGTCAACGTACCTGCGGGTATCGACGACGGTCAGACCCTTCAGGTAAGGGGACAGGGCAACGCCGGTATGAACGGTGGCCCCTCCGGTGATCTCCATGTGGTCGTTAATGTACGTCCCGACCCGATATTTGAGCGTGACGGATATGATGTCACCACAGAAGTGCCCATCACATATATGCAGGCAGTTCTCGGCGACGATAATCTGGTAGTTCCCTGTATAGACGGCAAGGCGAGCATCAGAGTTCCGGAAGGAACACCCTCCGGCATGATATTCAGACTCAGGGGCAAGGGCATCAAGAAGCTCAACAGGAATGAGCGCGGCGACCAGTATGTAAAGGTGGTCGTTGAAGTGCCCAAGAACCTTAACAAGACGCAGAAGGATCTTCTCAAAAAGTTTGAGGACAGCCTCGGCGAAAATAACTACAAGAACCGCAAGAATTTCTTCGACAAGATAAAGGACATACTCAAGAGCGATATATGATGTAAGGGCGGGATTTTTCCCGCCTTTTTCGTTTCTCCTTTTTTCTGTATCAAAATTTACAGGATTTACTTGACAGTATGCCCTCCGATATAGTATAATGATTATAATTGTTGATGCAAAAAGAGGACGAGGTCTATGGCAAGGATAGTCGAAACGATATCTGCGGATATGAACCACCTTTCGGAAAGTCTCACTGAGGAACATTCTGTCAGACTGTATTCGAGGGGCGGTCATTTTTCCAAAAGAGAAATGATACCTGTGTATTTTCTTCTTATCACAGGCTGCCCGGGGGATGATAGCTACAACAACTTCCTCTACGGGCTCAAAAACGACATAATCAATTCAGGCAAGCCGTTTGCGCTCCTTGACGAACCTGTTTCGGTGTCATCGGGCGACAAGATGTTGCTCTCCTCTGTCGATACATCTTCCCCTGCAAGCATAATATCGGGGCTGTGCGGACTGGTCAGCGTCAACGGCAACAAGGAACTGAGCCTCATCGCTCAGAATGCACTGGGCGAGATGCTGACAGGCGTTCAGAGCGATGTCTTCGCCGTCGGCGGAGAGATGGTGCTCAAACTGCGCTTTATCAGCAGTGCCATCGGCGTGAATGACGACAAGATACCGCTGATACTCTATTACGGCGTTCCCTCGGCGGAGGATGCACTGTTTCTTTGCTTTGCCCAGAGGAGCGGCTTTGATGTGATATGCATATCCCCCGATGACAGGGCAAAGGATATATTTGAACACTGTCCCTATGCTTCTAAGATGCAGATGGAGAGTGTCGGTATGTCGGCACCTGTCAGACCCTTCCCGAAAGCCCCTGTAAAGGCAAAGATCTCCACTGTCGCATACAATGCGGAGCGTGAGCTCGATACCATGCTCTACAACGGCGACACCATGTTCAGGGACAGACAGTTCTCCAAGCTGTCGTCGGTAGTGCTTCAGACGACCTATGAGGAGATCGACCTGCTGTGGGATCAGGAGGCTAAGTTCCGCCCCGGCTTTGCGGTGGACAGCGAATATGCCACCGTTCCCGTTATATTCGCAAAGATAAACGGTATTGCGGGCGGCGCCGCCAGGGAGAGACAGTACTGGGAAATGGTCGAGGATATGATAACATACCGCTCGATGTATATAATAAAAGCCCCTGCATACAGAGCACCGGGCATAACCGCTTCAAGGATGTATGCCCAGTTCCATAAGGGCAGGAAGCTCGATATAGAAGGGCTTCTTCGTTCAAAGCTGAATAAGTACGGATTTCTCTCGGACTCGCTCCAGAGAATGATATTTGAAAAGGCACAGGCTGTGCTGGATGACGGTCTGCTGATAATGGACAGCGAGCAGGAACTGGTCGATTACGTCATGCACGTTGCCCTCGGTCTGAATGAGAGGATCACAAGACTGTTGCAGCAGTATGACTTTACCAAGGAGATACCGAAGGCTGTGATAGTAGATACCATAGAGGATCCGTTCACCAAGCTCGAATGTACACAGGTACTGATGCTCTCATATCTCGGCTTCGATGTGCTGATATTCTCACCGTCGGGATACAGGAACATAGAGACCCATGTTTCGGAGAGAGCCTTCCAGATACATAATATAGGTGACTATGCCTACGGGCTGAGAGCACCGCATTTCAAAGTACCCACCGCTCCGAGAGCGAGAAAAAAAGCGTCCGGCGGATTGTTCGGACTGTTCAAGAAAGGAAGATAATATGCCACTCCAGTTCACACCCTCAGAAGAAAAGAAGGAAACGATCGAGGCAGAGGCTACTGTCGTTGACACTGCCGTTCCCGAGCCCACGACCTATAACATACAGATAGGCGATACCAATAACTACTCGATCATCGATACCACCAACAAGCTAAAGGAAGAGCTCATTTCCAGCGAGGAGATAGATAAGCTCGTCAGCACGATAAATGCCAATGACCCCAACTCTATCATCACATTCGGCAACGAAGTGGCAGAAGAGATATCAAAGGCATCCGACCAGGTGCTCCGCTCTATGGATATGTCACAGTTGGATGATTCCAGCGTGCTTCTCAATGCTCTTGCAAAGATAATGGAGCAGTTCGACGCAAAGGAGCTTTCCACCACCGAGAAGAAGGGCTTCCTTGCAAATCTCAGAAAGCAGCTCGACAAGATACTTGAAAAGTACACCACTATGGGCAATGAGGTTGACAAGATATATGTTCAGCTCAAGAAGTACGAGGACGAGATAGGTCAGTCCAACCGCAAGCTTGAGACCATGTACAACGCCAATATCGACTACTACAAGCAGCTGCTCAAATACATCATGGCAGGTGAGCAGGCAAGTCAGGAGCTTGATAAATATATAGAGGAATACAGACAGAAGGCGGCAGAAAATCCCGATTCGGGTACAACTGCTATGGATCTCCAGACTCTCGAGCAGACAAGGGCTATACTCGAACAGCGTGTAATGGACCTCAAGATTGCGGAGAACGTTGCCATGCAGACTGTCCCCATGCTGAAGGCTATGGAGTTCTCCAACGTTAACCTTATCAGAAAGATAAACTCCGCATTCATCATAACTATGCCTGTATTCAAGCAGTCGCTTGCACAGGCAGTAATGCTCAAGCGCCAGAAGATACAGGCTGAGAGCATGAAGGCGCTTGATGAGAAGACAAATGAGCTCCTCCTGAAGAACGCTACGAATACAGTTGAGCAGACAAAGCTCACCACAAGGCTCGCAAACGGCAACTCTATCCAGGTCGAGACCCTTGAAAAGACATGGGCTACCATCGTCAGCGGCATCGATGAGACCAAGAAGCTGCAGGCTGAGGCAAGGGCAAAGCGCATAGAGGATTCCAAGCGCCTTGAAAAGCTCAAGGAAGACTATAAGGCAAAGATGAACTCATAAGTTACTGACGGACCCGACAGCCCCTCTGACGGGTGCGGTCGTTATCGGTTATGACTGCGGCTCATTTTGCGGCCGCAGTTTTTTGACAATAAGGAGCAATGCATATGATGACGATGACTCAGAAGATACTTGCGGCACACGCAGGGCTTGACAACGTAAGGGCAGGACAGCTCATAAGGTGTAAGCTCGATATGGTGCTGGGCAACGATGTTACTACCCCGGTGGCGATAGATGAATTTGAGAAGGCAGGCTTTGAGAGCGTATTTGACACCAAGAAGATCTCGCTTGTCATGGATCATTTCACACCCAACAAGGATATCAAGTCTGCGATGAACACGCAGAAATGCCGCAGCTTTGCAGGCAGGTATGATATAACCAATTACTATGATGTGGGTGATATGGGCATAGAGCACGCACTGCTGCCCGAAAAGGGGCTTGTGGCATCCGGAGACTGCATAATCGGTGCAGACAGCCACACCTGTACATACGGCGCTCTCGGAGCATTCTCCACAGGCGTCGGCTCGACCGATATGTGCGCAGGCATGGCAACAGGGGAGGCGTGGTTCAGAGTTCCTTCTGCCATACGCTTCGTACTGAAAGGCAAGCCGGGCAGATTTGTATCCGGCAAGGATGTCATACTCCATATCATCGGTATGATAGGAGTTGACGGTGCGCTGTACCGCTCTATGGAGTTCACGGGAGAGGGACTTTCGGCGCTGTCTATGGATGACAGGCTCTGCATGGCGAATATGGCTATCGAGGCAGGCGCCAAGAACGGCATATTTGAAGTTGACGATGTGACCATCGCTTATCAGAAGGGCAGAGTAAACAGAGAATACACCATATACAAGGCTGATGAAGATGCTGAGTACGATGAGACCTATGAGATAGACCTGTCACGGATAGAGCCCACGGTTGCGTTCCCTCATCTGCCTGAGAATACAAGGCCCATCGGCGAGGTCGGTGATGTTAAGATAGATCAGGTGGTCATAGGCTCCTGCACTAACGGCAGACTTGAAGACATAGAGACGGCGGCACTGATCTTAAAAGGAAGACGCATCGCAAAGAATGTGCGCTGTATTATTATTCCCGCCACACAGAGCGTATATCTTGAAGCGGTCAGGAGAGGTTATTTTGAGACCTTCATAGAGGCGGGCGCAGTCGTATCAACACCTACCTGCGGTCCGTGTTTGGGCGGTCATATGGGTATACTCGCCGACAAGGAGAGGGCTGTGACCACCACCAACCGCAACTTTGTCGGCAGAATGGGTCACCCCGGTTCCGAAGTGTACCTCGCATCCCCTGCGGTAGCGGCGGCATCGGCAGTGACAGGCAGGATAACCGACCCCAGGACGCTGTGATGACAGGAGGAATACGATGAACGCACACGGAACAGTACACAAATATCACGACAATGTTGACACCGATGTGATAATACCCGCACGTTATCTTAATACAGCGGATCATGCAGAGCTTGCGGCTCACTGTATGGAGGATATAGACAGGAATTTCGTAAACAGCGTAAAGCAGGGCGATATGATCGTAGCGGAGCATAATTTCGGCTGCGGCTCGTCAAGGGAGCACGCTCCCATTGCGATAAAAGCGAGCGGTATATCCTGTGTGATCGCATCGACGTTTGCAAGGATATTTTACAGGAATGCGATAAATATAGGACTCCCCATACTTGAATGTGATGAAGCGGCTATGGAGATAAAGGACGGCGATGAGGTCGAAGTCGATTTCGACACGGGGCTCATTACCGACGTGACCACAGGCAAGACCTATCGTGCAGAGCCGTTCCCCGATTTTATCAAGGAGATAATAGCGGCAGGCGGCCTTCTTAACAGCATAAAGAGGTAAGTATGGATATTTCACCGTTTTTTATCACAGATGAGTACGGCTATTCACTGTGCCTTGACACGGGGGAGGGCTTTTGCAGAGAGATCTTTGCCGCCCGTGAACATGAGGGCTTTGAGGGCAGCGGATACGACTGGGATGCGCTTGTCGCCCAGTATCTCAATGAGTGTATGCCGTATCTGATACAGTATGTGATATTCGATTCTGAGGCAGGAATGTTCTGCGCCATGTCTGAGGACAGAGAGGTGCTTGAAGATCTGGCAAAGGGTCTGATAGAGCTTTCGCAGGACAAAGATCGAATGGCTGACATATTCAGCCGTGCCGAGCATATCTGACAGGGTGATGTTATGGACAAAAAGATAGCAGTCATAAGGGGCGACGGAATCGGTCCCGAGGTAGTGAACGAAGCGATAAAAGTTCTTGACAAGGTAGCAGGCATCTGCGGTCATCGGTTTGAATACACCGATCTTCTCATGGGCGGCTGTTCGATAGATGCATACGGTGTGCCGCTCACAGACGAAACGATAGCGGCGTGCAAAGCGTCGGATGCTGTACTGATGGGTTCTATCGGCGGCAATACATCCACATCTCCGTGGTACAGACTGCCTGCCGACAAGCGTCCCGAGGCAGGGCTGCTGCGACTGAGAAAATCACTGGGGCTGTTTGCCAACCTGCGTCCTGCAATGCTTTATAAGGAGCTGTACAGGGCTTGTCCTTTGAGAGAGGATATAGCCGAAAAGGGCTTTGATATGCTCATAATGCGTGAACTGACAGGCGGTCTGTATTTCGGTGCAAGGCATACAGAGGAAGTTGGCGGTGTCATGACCGCAACAGACACGCTCACTTACAATGAGAACGAGATACGCCGAATAGCGGTCAAGGCATTTGACATAGCCATAAAGCGCAGGAAAAAGGTAACGAGCGTTGACAAGGCCAATGTGCTCGATTCTTCACGGCTCTGGAGAAAGATAGTTGATGAGGTCGCAGGGGACTATCCCGATGTTTCATATGAACATATGCTGGTGGACAACTGTGCAATGCAGCTTGTGAAAGACCCCGCACAGTTCGATGTGGTACTGACGGAGAATATGTTCGGCGATATCCTGTCTGATGAGGCTTCGATGATAACGGGCTCGATAGGTATGCTGTCATCTGCCAGTCTCAACGAAACAAGATTCGGGCTTTACGAGCCCAGCGGCGGTTCGGCTCCCGATATAGCGGGGCAGAACATCGCAAACCCCATAGCCACGATACTGTCGGCGGCTATGATGCTTCGCTTCTCGTTTGATATGGACAGAGAAGCCGATATGATAGAAAATGCCGTATCCAAAGCCCTTGCAGGCGGATACCGCACGGGGGACATAATGTCTGAGGGCATGACAAGGTGCTCTACGTCCGATATGGGCGATATCATAGCAAAGTTCTGCGGATAAGAAAGGATAGAAAGACATGAGATACACTGTGCTTGTATGTTCCTGGCGAATGTGACATTTGCTTTTTTTCGGTGTCGGCGACGACATATGCATAAAATAATTTACAGGACGGTGTTACCATGCCAATAAATATACCCGATAATCTGCCTGCCACTGAAGTGCTCCGCCAGGAGAATATCTTCTACATGACGGGCACGACCGCATCACATCAGGACATAAGACCCTTGAAGATCGTCATTCTCAATCTTATGCCCAAGAAGATAGAAACAGAGACACAGATACTCAGACTTCTTTCAAACACGCCCATACAGGTGGATATAGAGCTTTTGCAGATGAAGAGCCATGTCTCAAAGAATACTCCCGTTTCGCACCTGAACAAGTTTTACCGCACATTCGACGATATACGCTCAGAGCGCTTTGACGGGCTTATAATCACGGGTGCACCTGTTGAGCAGATAGAGTATGAGGAAGTGGACTACTGGGATGAGCTTTGCGAGATAATGGACTGGTCGCTCACCAATGTATTCTCCACCTTCCATATATGCTGGGGCGCACAGGCAGGTCTTTACCACCATTTCGGCATACCGAAGTATGCCCTGCCTGAGAAGATGTTCGGGCTCTTTCCTCACAAGATACTTATGCCCTTCCATCCGCTGGTAAGAGGATTTGACGAGACTTTTACCGTGCCGCATTCAAGACATACGGAGGTAAGACGTGAGGATATAGAGAAAGTCCCTTGTCTGGAACTGCTGACATATTCAAATATATCGGGAGTACACCTTGTGGGCGACAAGTCGCACAGACTGTTTTTCACAACGGGTCACTCGGAATACGACCGCTTCACGCTGAGAAACGAATATTTCAGAGATGTGGAAAAGGGACTGAAGATCAACAAGCCTTACAATTATTTCCCGTATGACGATGTGGGCAATCCTCCTCACTTCACATGGAGAGGTACGGCGCATCTTATGTTCTCGAACTGGGTCAACTTCTGTGTATATCAGGAGACACCCTATGACCTTGACAAACTTCAGCCAGTTGTGCTGGATAAGTGATGATGAAACAAGTCCCGAAGCGGTATGCGCCGCTTCGGGACTCGGTGTTTGTGAAGTGCTGTCTGTTAAAGCCTGCTTCCGCATTTTGCGCAGAAACAATCGTCTGCATTGTTTACGGAATGACATTCGGGGCATATCTTCTTCTTGCCGCTGGAGTCCTCTGCATCACGGAGCGATGCCTTGAGTTCCTTTATCTCTGCGATCTTGTTCTTGATACTGCCTGTTTCATCGGTGTCGTTCTCATACATATTGTAGCAGAGCTTACCGAGTTCGGTGTATCTGTCCTTGATGGACATTTCGAGCTTTACGCTCCTTGCATATGCCTTGGACATATCCACAGCCTTTGTTGCCTGGTCCGACACTATGTCGGCGATAGTCCTTGCTCCTCTTGTGATGCGTTCGATGTTTTCATTCATGGTCTTTCGCTCCTTTGTATCATATTGTTATATCTGCATCAGTATAGCCCTTTGAACCGAGTATCACCGTCTCTGACGGGAACAGCTCCCTGCATATTCTCAGTTCAAGTTCCTGCCTGTGCATAAAATGCTCCGTCATGGCTTCAATGCCGCTGACACCGTGATTTTTTGCATGGAGTGAGTTGTCAAAAAAGCCGCACATCATTTCATACCAGATCTCATGTCCGTTCTCGTCGGTGCGCTCTTTTCTGATAACGTCCAGATTTCCGGCTACGTCGGCTGTTTTAAGATACATTATCCTGAACGGTTTTCCGTCGAGCGCCTGTCTGACCTGTCTGTAAAAGTCAATGATCTTCTCGTCGAAAAGGTCACGGAACAGTACCATATCCTCGATGATGTTCTGAAAAAGCGAGCACTCAAATATCTGACCGTCACCGTTCCATGCTTTGTATCTGGCGAGTATCAAATCTATAAACCTGTCGTATGGCAGTCTGCCGTTATATATCTCATGCCTCTCAAGCTCTTTGTAGAAGCTGCCGTCATCGGTCTTTACCTTAGTAAAGCATACTATTTCGGCGTCGCCCTCGGAAAAGGTCTGTTCTTCTATCTGACTGCGAAGTATCGGATATCTGCCCAGCATATCATCATAGCTTTCCTTGTCCAAATATGCACACCATGCCAGTTCCACAGGGGAGTAGTCTCCCTCACGGAACACCGTGCTGCCCGTCAGTTCGTGCAGTCTGCCCGCAAGGGTGCTTTTGCCGCTGCCCTGCAGGCCCTCTATAAAATAATTCATGTCGTCTCCCTGTCAGCCCGTAAGCTCCTTTATCTTGTCCCTGAGATATGCTGCGTGCTCAAATTCAAGCAGCTTCGCTGCTTCCTTCATCTGAGCGGTAAGGGTCTTGATGAGTTCGGCCTTTTCCCGTGCGGTCATCTTCTTTTCAGATTTCTTCTTTACCTCTTCCTTGGTGGATATCTCAAGCACATCTCTTATGTCCTTTATGATGGTCTTAGGAGTTATGCCGTGTTCTTTGTTGTATGCGAGCTGTTTCTCACGGCGGCGGTTCGTTTCTGTTATAGCCCTTTCCATAGAGCCTGTCACGGTGTCTGCATACATTATGACCATGCCTTCCGAATTTCTTGCCGCTCTTCCCACCGTCTGTATCAGCGATGACTCCGAGCGCAGGAAGCCTTCCTTGTCGGCATCAAGTATGGCGACAAGGGATACCTCGGGGATATCAAGCCCCTCACGGAGCAGGTTGATGCCCACAAGGGCATCAAATTCACCCATGCGCAGGTCACGGATTATCTCCATACGCTCTATGGTGTCTATGTCGTGATGCATATATCTTACTCTTATGCCCACATTTTCAAGATATGCGGTCAGATCCTCAGCCATTTTCTTTGTGAGCGTGGTAACAAGCACACGCTCGCCCTTTTCAGCCCGTATGTTTATCTGACTCACCAGATCTTCGATCTGCCCTGCGACGGGCTTCACAACTATCTCGGGGTCAACGAGACCCGTGGGGCGTATCACCTGTTCGACTGTCTGTTCGGATCGTTCCTTCTCGATAGGACCGGGCGTGGCAGATACGAAAACTGCCTGATTTATCTTTTTCTCGAACTCATCAAAGAACAGCGGTCTGTTGTCGAAGGCGCTGGGCAGTCTGAAACCGTAATCCACAAGAACGCTCTTGCGTCCTCTGTCGCCCGCACTCATGCCCCTTACCTGCGGCAGGGAAACATGGCTCTCATCCACAAACAGAAGGAAGTCCTCCGGAAAGTGGTCGAGGAGCGTATAGGGCGTGCTTCCGGGGGCTCTGCCCGCAAGCACTCTTGAGTAGTTCTCTATGCCCTTGCAGAAGCCTATCTCTTCAAGCATCTCAATGTCATAGAGTGTCCTCTGTTTTATGCGCTGTGCCTCGATGAGCTTGCCCTCGGCTTCAAAATATGCCACTCTCTCCGCCAGTTCCTTTTCTATCTCGTCTATGGCGTTCTGCATATGCTCTCTTGACACCACATAATGCGATGCAGGGTATATGGCGGCGTGGGCAAGCGTAGCCTCGACTTCTCCCGTGAGGGGCTTGAATTCACTTATCCTGTCTATCTCATCACCGAAGAATTCTATGCGCAGGGCATTTTCCACCGAGCCTGCGGGAAATACCTCAACAGTGTCGCCCCTGACACGGAACTTGTTGCGCTCAAAGCTGATGTCATTGCGCTCATACTGGTCGGCAACAAGCTTTGCCAGAAGCTCCTCACGGCTCATCTCCATGCCTTTTCTCAGAGAGATGACGTTTGAACGGTAATCCTCGGGCGCACCGATGGAGTATATGCATGACACGGACGCAACGATTATCACGTCACGGCGCTCCGCAAGAGCCAGCGTCGCCGAATGGCGCAGTCTGTCTATCTCGTCGTTTATGGCACTGTCCTTCTCAATATATGCATCGGTGGAGGGTATGTATGCCTCTGGCTGATAGTAGTCGTAATAGGAAACAAAATACTCCACCGCATTGTGAGGAAAAAACTCCTTGAACTCGGAGCACAGCTGTGCGGCAAGTATCTTGTTGTGTGCGAGCACGAGCGTTGGGCGGTTCATATTGGCTATGATGTTTGCCATTGTGAAAGTCTTGCCCGAACCTGTGACGCCGAGGAGCGTCTGTGCGCGCATACCCTTTTCAAGTCCCTCTGTCAGTCTGGCGATAGCCTCGGGCTGGTCGCCTGCGGGCTTGTAGTCTGAAACAAGCTCAAAATGATCCATTCCGCCACCCCTGTCATTCCGCTTCTTTTATCTGTCTGACATATTCCGAGAGCGCTTCTCTGAGCTCGTCATCCGATGCCCCGTCATATCTGCCCTCGACTATATCCGTTCCGAAGCTCTTTGATATATCCCAGTACGCATTAGGGTACTGTCTCTGCGGCCTGCACTTGGCTGCCTGTGCCGCAAGGGCTGAATAAAGAGGGTCAGTCTGTATCAGTTCGGAATTCTGAACTGCAAGATTTGACGGAGTATAGCCATTCTGCTCAAAGCGGAGCGACTGCATCTGATCTCCTGCCAGAAACTCCGCCGCCGCATGGCAGACAGACAGCCTGTCGCTGTCCTCCTGCGGAGCAACGCCTATCATGCGTGAGCTTAAAAAGCCGCTCATCTTGTATGTATTGCCGTCCACAGTGAATGTGGGTAGTTCTGCCGCTCCATAGCTGTTGCCAAGAAGTCCCGAAGCCACGTCGCTGTCCCATGTGCCGGATATGACCGCACCCGCTTTGCCCCCGTCGGGGTCAAAGCCTGCCGCATCAGAACCTGTTGACTGAGCAAATCCCGACGAGTTTTTAAGGTCTATCATTGCTTTCATTGCCGAAAGACCCATGTCGCTGTCGTAGTCACATACACTGTCCGATACCTTTCCGTCACTGCCGTAAATATAGCGGCACTGCGCCCCTGTGCCGAAGAAGAACGACACGTTGTACCAACCCGACTCCAGATCCATATACAGGTATTTGTCAGCCGCTTCACAGTCCGCAAGTATTCCTTCAATTGAAGACGGGTCGCTTACCACGGACTTGTCATAATAAAGGATATATGAGTTCTCCGATGTTTCGGGATATGCATATACCTTATCTTCATAGGTTGCCGCAAGCACAGCACCGCTGTCATTCTGTGAGGTTATGCTCTTTGCCCGGTCATCATCGGGCGCATCAAGGGCATCTGCCGCCGCAAGCCCTTCCAGCTGATCCTGTGTAAAGCTGTATATGTCTGCACCCGAAGCAGGGTCTTTCTTCATTTTGCCTGCCGCTTCGCCCTCGCTGACCGCTGTGACGATGAATTCATATCTGCTGCTCCATTTGGTAGATGCTATCCATTCATCAAGCTTTTCCTTTGTGAGTGCTGTAACCTCCTGCGGTACCCAGACGTTTATATCCTGCTTCTGTACCTGTGTCTGAGTTGTCTGAGAAGTCTGTGTCTCGCTCTGAACTTCGTTGTTTGTCGTCTTTTTGTCCTTACAGCCTGTCAGTGCCAGCGCTGCCAGAAGTATCGCCGCAATAGCCTTTCTTTTATTCATGGGTCTTCCTCCGTTTAACATATCTACATAGAATAATACCACCTTTTGACATTGCTTGTCAATATCCATGGGATAATTCGTTGAGATATGAGTAATTCCCCGAAATCTCATACTGTGACTTCGGGGAACAGAATGTTCATCTTAGCATAAATCCTCTCATAGCCGCTATCTTTATTCGCTGCGGCAGGGGACGGAGCGCCTTGTCGGCTTCTTTGAGCTTCTCACGGATGGGTATGTTCTGCGGACAGTGTTTTTCACATTTGCCGCACTCTATGCACTGTGTCGCAAAGGACGGCTCTTTTCTGAGAGTGACCGACTGTACATATTCAAAACGTCCCGATGCCTTATCCTCTGAGTACATCCTGTTGTAACAGCGGAATATGGCGGGTATGTCAACTCCTTTGGGACAGGGCATACAGTACCCGCATCCGGTGCATCCGACCTTTGTGGTCTCTGCTATCAGTCCACGTATGCTTTCGACCATTTCACGCTCTTTGTCGGTAAAGCACCCTGCATCAGCTTCCGAAGCAGTGAGACAGTTCTGCTCCACCATTTCCTCGGAGTTCATACCCGACAGCACACAGGTAACTTCTTTCTGATCCCACAGCCATCTGAATGCGATCTCAGCAGGAGAGCGCCCGATTCCGCTGTCGGCAATGAGCTGTTTTGCCTTCTTCGGCAGCATATCCACCAGCTTGCCACCTCTGAGGGGTTCCATTATGATGACGGGTATGCCCTTTTCATAAGCGGCTTTGAGTCCTTTTTCGCCTGCCTGCGTGTCAACATCCATATAGTTGTATTGTATCTGGCAGAAATCCCAGTCATAGGCATCCAGTATTTTAAGGAATTCCTCGGTGCCGCCGTGGTAAGAAAAGCCGATGTTGCGTATCTGTCCGCTTTTCTTCTTTTCCTCTGCCCACTTCTCTATCCCGAGGCGTTTCAGGCTCTCCCACTGACCCAGGTCGGTCATGTGGTGCATGAGATAATAGTCTATATAGTCGGTGCGCAGTCTGGACAGCTCTTCATTGAAGTATCTTTCTATGGCGGATGCGCTCTTGACCATGTACTGCGGCAGCTTGGTGGCTATATTCACATTCTTGCGTATGCCGTATTTTTCGAGTATCTCGCCGAGGGCGGCTTCACTGCCCTGATAGAGATATGCTGTGTCGAAATAGTTCACACCCTTTTCATATGCGTGCATTATTTCTTTGCCTGCCTTGTCGGTGTCGATGCCGCCGCCCTTCCTTGTGAAGCGCATACAGCCGAACCCCAGTACGGATATGGGCTCACCGTGTCTGTCATTTCTGTATAGCATGATGTCTCACCGTCCTTTATCATCATCGCTTGAAGATAAGGGTGTATACTACGCCGAAAAATTCTCTGAGCCAGTATGTCGGCAGAAATGCCGCCTGTGTGTGTGAGCTTCTGGCATAGCACTTTATGCCTGCACGCCCTGCTATTATATGCGATCTGAACTGGTGGAACTCGCTCGTGACTATCACTGCTTCATGAGGCAGTCCGAGCCTGTCGATCATCTCAAGGCTGTTTTTCATGTTGGTGTAGGTGCTGACGGACTGATCCTCGATGATTATCCTGTTTTCGTCTATGCCCTTTTCCACCAGGCGTTCCTTTATCACTGAGGCTTCCGAGCAGGGCTCGTCATCGCCCTTTCCGCCCGAGGCTATGCATACTGCTTCGGGGTTTTCGCAGAGATACTCATATGCGGTGTCTGTTCTGTCCGCAAGCATGGGGGAAGGACCGTTCTTTCTCACCTGACAGCCCAGCACGATCACCGGAGTGTTCCGTGGAGCTGGTATCTCCATATGCTTTATCATAAATGCGGATATGACCGCGGCGGCACAAATGCACAGAACAATAAGCACTGTAAACAGTATGACCGTCCAACGCCATTTTGAGTTCCACAGCCCGGATATGAACGTTATCAGCTCCCGGTGCTTTATACAGGCGGCAAACAGCGCCGCACACAGCACACAGCCCGAGATATTCCCTATATTTGGTGTTGCGGTAATTGCGGTCGCCGCAAATACAAGGAACATGAACACTGCCGACGCTTCAACGGCGGTCAGGACTATCTTCACTGTGCGAGAGCGGCCTTGACCGCTTTTGCCAGCTGGTCGGGACATGATGTGCCCCTGTTGCCGCAGTTTATTCCCTCAAGGCGGCTTATGAGTTCCTCTGCCGCCATGCCCTCGGCAAGCCTTGAAACGCCCTGGGTATTGCCGTGACAGCCCCTTGTGAACTGTATGTTCCTTACTATCCCGTCGTCAAGGTCAAAGGCTATATTGACAGAGCAGGTGCCCTTTGGTGTGTAGTTGAATCTCATATTACTGTCCTTTCTCCAGAAGGGTTAGTATCGCTTTGTAAAATCCGTCGTTTGTCACATGGTCCGTGACCATGTCCGCAAGGGCTTTCACATCATCGGGGGCGTTGCCCATGCAGACCGCTGTACCTGCCGCCGCAAATGCTGATGCATCGTTCATGCTGTCGCCGAACATCACCGTGTCGGATTTTTTTGCGCCGAGCGCCCTTGTCATGTGTGTGAGGGCATCTCCCTTGTCACAGCCCCTGCTTATGAGCTCGCAGTGATCGTATTCGTCAGAGCTGTCGGTGAAGTGTATCAGTGTGAGAGCATCCTCATCGGGCACGGAAAAGCTTTTGTACTGCTCCCTCGTTAGGCAGAACGACAGCTTGCTGGCGTGAAGCCCCATTTCATCGAATTCTTCAAGCGTTCTGTCACAGCGTATGCTCTCGGAGCGCAGACCTTTCAGGTCTGATGTTTCGGGGTCTTCTCCCGACAGGAGAAGTGTCCGTATTATAGCCGACATAGGGCTGTTCATGAACATTCCCTGCACCGTTTCAAGAGAGTACGGAACGCAGTTATTGTCAAAGTAACTGCGATACTTCGCCACCGTCCTGTCGGGGATATGGCTGTTTTCAAGTATCCTGCCGCTCAGTGCGATATAACATCCGCCGCCTGCTATGACGCCGTCAAACAGCTCCAGCGGAACATCCTTCGGTATCATGCCCGTGGTGCGGCCCGTGCACAGTATGAGCCTGTGACCGCTTTTGCCCGCCAGCTCCAGTGCCTTTACTGCCGAGGGGATGATTCCCTCGGCATAATCTCTTATAGTACCGTCTATATCAACAAAAAATATCATTTCCTGAAAAGCGTTTCAAACAGACCTCTGCCAAGTGAAGCGCCTATGTTTCCTCCCAGTCTCTTTCCGAATGTGCCGCCCACGGTCTTGCCGAGGACATTGCCTGCCTCCCTGCCGAGAGAGCCGGATATGCTCTTGCCTGTCGACCCGATTATGCGTTTTGTTTCCTTCTTGACCTTTTCAGCCTGCTTTGCCTTATCACGTTCCTCAGCCTCCCTGGCGGCGGCTTCGTTTGCGGCGAGCTGTCTTCTCTGCATGAATTCATATGCCGAGTCGCTGTCAACATACTCGCTGTACTTCTTGTAGAGCCTGTCCTGTGCGATGTGCATACGTCTTACGCCGTCGTCGAGCGCACCCAGAAGGCTCTGGGGCGGAAGTATCTTGCACAGCTCCACCACAGTGGGTATGCCGTCGGTGTCGAGCACGGATATGAGTGCTTCGCCCACGCCCAGGTTTGTCAGTGCGTCAAGTGTGTCAAAGGACGGATTTGCCCTGTAAGACATTGCGGCGGCTTTGAGCTTTTTCTGCTCTGCCGGTGTGTATGCACGGAGAGCGTGCTGTATCTTGTTGCCGAGCTGTGACAGCACATCGTCGGGGACATCCTGCGGGTTCTGAGTGATGAAGTAGATGCCCACGCCCTTTGAGCGTATGAGCTTCACAAGCTGCGCTATCTTTTCAAGCATGGGCTTGGGAGCGCTGTCAAAGAGCATATGCGCCTCATCGAAGAAGAACACCATTTTCGGTTTGTCCATGTCGCCTGCTTCGGGCAAAGTCTCAAAAAGCTCGGATATGAGCCACATCATGAACGTTGCGTACATGACGGGGTTCATCATCAGACGGCGGCAGTCGAGAATGTTTATGCGTCCCTTTCCGCCGTCGGCAGGGTCGGGGATGAGCCAGTCGTGTATATCGAGCGCAGGCTCGGCAAAGAACACTTCTCCGCCGTTTGATTCAAGGCTCACGACGCTCCTCATTATCGCAGAAAGGCTCTGCTTGGCGAGATTGCCGTATCTGAGCGAATAATCCTTGGCGTTTTCGCCCACATAGGTGAGCATAGCCTTGAGATCCTTTGTATCTATAAGGAGAAGCTCCTCGTCATCGGCTATCCTGAAAATTATATCCATTATGGCACTCTGGGTATCGTTGAGACCGAGTATGCGTGAAAGCAACATGGGACCCATTTCCGATACGGTGGTGCGCAGGGGGATGCCCCCCTCCTGATAAACGTCCCAGAACGACGACGGGAAGCCCTTGTATTCAAATCCGATATCGGACAGTCCCATCTTTTCTATCCTTGACGAAACGCTGTCTGTTGCTTCGCCCTTATATCCTATCCCTGCAAGGTCGCCCTTCGCATCGGCAAGGAATACAGGCACTCCGAGCTGTGAGAACGCTTCTGCCATAACTCTGAGGGTCACTGTCTTGCCCGTGCCCGTAGCGCCTGAGATCAGGCCGTGTCTGTTTGCCATTTCGGGGTATATGAATACGGGCTTTTCTTCATCGGTGCCCACTCCCGACATACCTATAAGGATCTTTCCGTCATGTATCAATTTAAAGACCTCCCTGACGGGCACATCATGTGCCGTTTTGTCTATTATACACCATTGCGTATGGTTTTGTCAACGGTATTCGGGCAATATGTTACAGTACAGAAAATGTATAGATGTTTCATTACTTGAAAGCGTTGATATGGTATTATATTATCACTTTGACCTTTACAAAATGTATTATCTTGTAAAAAATGACAATCTGTAACAAATATTTGTGAAACGCCAAAGATTTTGCATTGATGCAGACTTTGATTATGAACGATTGTTAACTTGTAAACTGTTACAATGTAAAAATATCAGATTTTTAGAGGTGAAAATTATCAGATACTACAAATTTTTTGATATTTTCTATTTTTTGACTCAAAACCATTGAAAACCAATTTAGTATATGATAGAATGATTACAACTAATAGTGTGGGCAGTTGTCTCTGCCTGTCGGTACGGATGACCTGCTGACGGGGAATGGGATGCCTTCACGATTATCAGAAAGCACTGTACGTTCGACGGTGTGTATGAAGGGCGGAATGCATATGAAGAGTGAAAGTCTGTGCGGAGGAGTCTGCACAGTATGACATCATGTACTTTCATAAAAGATGATGAAAGGAGAAAGGGATTTGAATAAAGACTTAACAAGAAAAACGCTCAGACAGCGTGTCTTGGCATTCGCAACGGCTGTGGCAACGTCCCTGTCGCTGATGCTCCCGGGTCTTTCGCCTGTGGTCAGTGCGGC
>JAGAZJ010000019.1 GCA_018110925.1 Oscillospiraceae bacterium
ACGCAGTATATAAGGGTATAAAATGTTAGATCGTAGGACCTATTCCAGATAAAAATGCATATTCCCTTGAAACGTATGATTGGTTTAATCTTAGCAAGGATACCGATCTTTTGCGAAAGGTAAAGGAATACGGCTTTGAACGCTGGGATGATATCGGACATGGAATATTTACATTTGGAAGGTACGTTGATCCCGATGATCCTGATTTGCAGATATTCGAGGAACGCACAGAGGTCGATGTGAACACATTGTAATCACATAATATTGAACTGCCGCCTTACCATAATTGTCGGTAAGGCGGCTTTGTCACGATCTGCTGTACTGTTATGGCGCACAATAATATCTATTCATTTGTACTTTAACATGAGCCGAACTATCCTGCTGTCCTCAGCTTCAAGCACGGTAATGTCAAAATGCTCTGTGCTTATCTTTTCGCCGGTCTCGGGCACCTTGCCGAAAAGCTCCATTGCCCAGCCGCCGAGGGTTACGCTCTCGGTCCCGAATATCTCCGCATCGACTCCTGTGCGGTCGGTGAAATCGTGTATGGACAGATCGGCGGCGGCTTCATAGATACCCTCGCCGATATTGACACATGAGTTGTCTTCCTCGTCGGCTTCGTCGTATATCTCACCGAGTATCTCCTCTATGAGATCTTCCATAGTCGCCATGCCGAAGGTGCCGCCGTACTGATCCTTGACCACTGCCAGATGTATCTTGCTTTTCTGCATCTTTGAAAGGACCTCGGATACAGTCTCAAACTCCGTCACATACAGCACGTCCCGAATAACGGGAGCTATGCTGTCGCCGTGTTCGGGGTCTGACACAAATCTGAAAAAATCCTTTTCGTGGATAAATCCGATGATATTGTCGATGGTCTTTTCGTATACAGGCAGACGGGAATATTTCTCTTCAAAGAAGATCCGCTTTATCCCGTCGGTGTTCTCGTTTTCCTCCACTGCGACCATGCGCACACGGGGGATAAGCACCTCGGATATCTTCATATCGTCTATTTCAAGGGCGGAGCGGACAATGTCACGTTCACGCTCTTCAAGAACGCCCTCTGCTTCTATCTCATTGATGATGAATTTCAGCTCGTCTTCGGTGACAGAGGGCTGTTCGTTCTTGCGTGATATGAGTGCCTTCAGCTTAGAGAACAGAAACGTCACGGGAAAAAGTATCACACCGAGCAGGCCAAGAGGGGCAGAGAATACCTTTGACATTGTTTCTGCATTGTCCTTCGCAATGGATTTGGGCAGTATCTCGCCGAATATCAGCACCAGTACCGTCATGGCAACAGTGGCTATGCCCACGCCCTTTACTCCGAAAAGCTGAGTGCATACCACAGTGCCCAGTGAGGCTGAGAGTATATTCACAATGTTGTTGCCCACAAGTATGGTGGTCAGTGTCTTGTCGTAGTTCTCTGTCATTTTCAGAGCCCTTGCGGCTCTTTTGTCATTCTCCGCCGCCTGTTTCAGACGTATCTTGTTCACCGATGAATACGCTGTCTCCGAGGCGGAGAAGAATGCTGAGAGGAAAAGCAGCAGTACTATCGCCGCATATTCCATATAATTATCGTTCCTTTCGTTTTGTTCTGTGTTTAAGCGCATTTATAAGCAGATATACGCCGTATACAAGGCACAGCAGAAAATATATGTTTATTATGCCGACCCATTCGGGCAGAAATTTTATACGCTCGGTCATTGGGACAGAACCTGATCTGTAAACGGGCAGAGATGTGCCGTATGAGGGTATCTCATCCTCATGGGTAAAGCATTCATGCGGATATCCGCCGAGAGAATACGGGCGGCTTACCGTATATGTCACCATGATACCTGTGAAGGGCGTGCCGTACTCATATGAACCGAGCAGGTCTTCCGCTTTGTCATACGGAATGGGCATGACGCTCCAGAATGAGGCAACAGGCGTATTGTCCCTGACCTCAACACAGTAAAAGCTGCCGCTGTGATCGCCAATGAGATAATTGAGAGCGGCATTTATGCCGTCGGGGGAATAGTCACGGTACATATCATCCGGTTTGGTGTTGTTTAGACCAACTTTCAGCCTGCCTGCATAGATACCGTCTGGCACAGATGTGCCGCAGGCTGTAGCTTTGGTGCAGAGCATAGCGGTATTTGTGAAAAGCAGCTTTGCATTTGAGTTTGCCGCAGCGGGGAGGATAAGATGCGTATCAACGCAGAATAGCCCGATCATCCAGATAAACACGGATAGGGGAATGAATACCGGAAAAGCTATCCACGCTTTTAAGCGTTTCTTTTCAGACTTGTCCATACCTGATCCCTCCGATTATCTTGCCATACGGTACATACCTATGCTCCGAGGATAGTGCGAATACTCCCTCTCAAATGCATCCCGGGTGGTGCAGGTTCGGCTTTCCTTAGTTGAAACCGATTTGATGTGAGAAAAGTTACCGAGTAGCAAAAGAGCAGTTTCGCAGGCAAAAACCCACGAGATAACTGCCGCCTTTGGCGGCTTAGTTGAAGCCCACCTTGCGGTATGCCTTGGAAAGAGTGCGGCGAGCGATGCTCTCAGCCTTCTGTGCGCCCTCGGTCCAGCACTTTTCAAGATATGCCTTGTCAGCGGCAAGTCTTGCAAAGTTGTCTCTTACAGGTGCAAGATGGTCTGCCACAGCTTCGCCGACAGCGGTCTTGAAATCGCCGTAGCCCTTGCCGTCAAACTCACGCTCTATCTCGTCATAACTCTTGTTGGTCACGGCCGAATATATGGTCATAAGGTTGTTTATGCCGTCCTTGCCCTCGGCATAGCGTACACAGGTGTCGGAGTCGGTGATGGCACGGCGGAACTTGCGTATGATAGTGTCCTTGTCCTCAAGGATGAATATGCAGGCATTGGGGTTGTCGTCTGACTTGGACATCTTGGATGTGGGATCCTGCAATGACATTACCCTTGCGCCTGTCTCGCCGATATATGGCTCTGGTATGGTGAAAAGCTCGCCGTACTTCTGATTGAATCGCTGTGCTATGTCACGGGTCAGCTCCAGATGCTGCTTCTGATCTGCGCCCACAGGGACAAGATCGGACTGATAAAGCAGGATGTCGCCCGCCATGAGCACGGGATAGGTGAAAAGACCGGCATTTATATCGTCGGGATGCTTCTCAGCCTTTGCTTTGAACTGTGTCATGCGTGAAAGCTCGCCGAACTGCGTAGAGCAGGAGAGCACCCAGTTCATCTCCGCATGACAGCGGTTGTGAGACTGTATGAACGCTATCGACTTCTCGGGGTCGATGCCGCAGGCAAGTATCAGTGCATACGCATTGGCTGTGTTCTTTCTGAGCGCCGCAGGATCCTGTCTTACGGTTATGGCGTGCATATTTGCGATCATATAGATGCAGTCGTATTCCTCCTGCAGCTTTGTCCAGTTGCGCACTGCGCCGATGTAGTTGCCGAGTGTGAATGTGCCTGTGGGCTGTATGCCCGAGAGGATTATCTTCTTGTCCTTCATAATAAGTTACCTTCCGTTTATGTTTTTTTGCGGCATCAGCCGAGATATTCCCTGGTCAGCTGACCGAGTATCACACAGCCCTTGATGAGCTGTTCGTCGGTCGGTGTTGAGAAATTCATCCTGAACGATGTTGTGGGGTCGTCGGCGTTTGCGGTGAATGCGTTGCCGGGGACCACTGCGACCTTTCTGTTCACCGCCTCCTTGCAGAAGCCTATCATATCCGTGCCCTCCGGCAGAGTTGCCCACACGAACAGACCGCCCTGCGGCTCTGTAACTGTGACCTTGTCGGAGAAGTTATCCTTTATGCCCTGAGCCATTATGCCGTATTTTCTGCGGTATATCCCTCTGAGCCTTGCAATGTGGCTGTCAAAGTCATACTGTGTGATGAGCCTGTGGCATATCATCTGCGCAAGGATATTCGAGTGAACGTCCGATACCTGCTTGCAGACCACTATCTTGGATATTATCTCGGGAGCGGCGCAGACGAATCCCACTCTCATTCCCGGGGAGATCACCTTTGAGAAACTGCCTGCATAGATGACCCTTCCCTCCTTGTCGAGAGTCTTTATGGCAGGGATGTCCTCGCCTGCAAAGCGAAGCTCGCCGTAGGGGTCGTCTTCAAGGATGATGAAGTCATAGCGGCAGGCAAGCTCGTAAACAGCTTTTCTGCGCTCCCATGACATACATCTGCCCGACGGATTCTGGAAATTCGGGATAACATAGAGGAGCTTTATTTTCTTTTCCTTTGCGGCTTTTTCAAGCAGAGCGGCGTCTATGCCTTCGTCGTCCATTTCTATGCCTGTAAGGTCAACATTGTAGGATCTGAATGCGTTGAGGCATCCCACAAAGCTGGGGCTCTCGGCGGCAAGAGTGTCGCCCTCGTTCAGGAATGACTTGCAGGACAGCTCCGATGCCTGCTGACCGCCCGATGTGATGACCACATCATCCCTTTCGGGATCAAACACGCCCTTGTCCGCAAGGCGGAGCTTCACAGCTTCACGCAGGGGAGCGTAGCCCTCTGTTACGCTGTACTGCAATGCGGCGATGGGGTTCTCGTTCAGTATATCCGATGTTATCTTCTTTATCTCGTCCACTGGGAATGCGTCGGGAGCGGGATTGCCTGCGGCAAATGAGATTATATTGGGGTCTGAGGTCATTTTGAGTATCTCTCTGATAGCAGAGGGCTTCAGGCTCAGCACCTTGTCTGAAAACTTATATTCCATAGCTATACCTCCATGTGTTGATACATACAAAATACATTATACCACGCCGCTCAAAAAAATGCAATGTAAATTGTATATAACTTTACGGGAAAAAGATGCCCTTGTATTGTGGCAGGAACTCATAGAAAAGATCTGTGGGCACTGCGGTTTGTTTCAAGGGGCGCTCCGGATGATGGCTGAAGATGTCCGTACAATGACCGACCGTGTTTATAAGGCGGAGGGTCAGGGCGGCTGTGGGCACTGCCCACAAGGGGAACGTGTGAACGATTGCGGCTTTTGTTGATTATTTCCATTGACAATGCGCTCTCAGAGTAATATACTTAGATTTGTCGTGTTTATTCAAACTCAAGAAGGATGGAAATCAATGTTCAAGCGTTATCTGTCAATACTAAAAAAAGAATTTTCCGGCTATGATGCCGCCAAGTTCGGCAAGGACGTGCTTGCAGGCGTTACGGTCGCCGCTGTGGCGCTCCCCCTTGCCCTTGCCTTCGGTGTCAGCTCGGGAGCATCGGCTGCGGCAGGTCTTGTCACAGCGATAATATCGGGCTTTGTCATCGGTGCCATGTCGGGTGCATCCTATCAGATAAGCGGTCCTACGGGTGCTATGTCTGCGATACTGGTGTCACTGGTGGCACAGTACGGCATACAGGGCGTGTTCATATCCAGCTTTATAGCCGGCATCATACTGCTCCTGTGCGGAATATTCAAGCTCGGCGGGCTGGTGTCTTATCTTCCGTCGCCTGTCATCACGGGATTTACAAGCGGTATCGCTATTATCATAGCTCTCGGGCAGGTTGACAACCTCACGGGCTTTCATTCTTCGGGACTCAATAACCTGCAAAAGATAGCGAGCTATTTTACCGCTTCCCAGCAGCTCGATGTGACGGCATTTATCATCGGCGTGTGCGTCATAGTCTTCATGTTCATATACCCTCAGAAGCTCTCAGCTTACTGCCCCGGCTCACTGGCGGCGATAGTCCTCGCAACTGCGGCGAATATGATATTCAAGTTCGACGTGACGGTTGTCGGAGAGATACCGAAGACCATTTTTCTTGCGGACAGGCTCGATATCAGCGCAGTTGCTCCTTCGGACATTATGGCCATGATAGCCCCTGCGGTGTCGATAGCCGCCCTCGGACTTATAGAATCGCTCCTGTGCGGCGCATCTGCGGGCAGAATGAAGAACGAGCGCCTTGATGCCGACGTGGAGCTTGTGGCTCAGGGTATAGGCAATATGCTGCTGCCGATGTTCGGCGGCGTGCCCTCAACAGCGGCGATCGCAAGAACTAGCGTTGCCATAAAGAGCGGCGGCGTGACAAGGATCACATCGGTCGTCCATGCGGCTGTACTGCTCCTTTCCATGTTCGTGCTCGGCGGAGTGATGTCTGAGATACCCCTTGCCGCACTTGCAGGTGTGCTGATCGTTACGGCGGTGCGCATGAACGACTGGAAGACCATACGCTCCATATTCTCCAAGAAGCTGAAAACGGCGATGTTCCAGTTCCTTATAACCATGGCGGCCACCGTTGTATTTGATCTTACCAAGGCTATACTCATAGGCGTTGTGTTCTCCCTCATCATATTTGTTGTAAAGGTGTCCGATATGCAGGTCACTGTTGCCGATGTTGACCCCGAAAGGCTCGGCGGCGATATTGACACAGAGAAACTGCGCTTCACCAAGGTGGTTTACATCACAGGACCTCTTTATTTCGGCACCTGCGCAAAGCTGGAAGAAAAGGTCTCCTCTCTCGGCGACAGCTATAACATCATATTCTCCATGAGAGGCGTCACCGTAGCCGACATATCAGGCATTGAGGCTCTCCATGAGTACTGCGAGCGCCTTATCTCAGAGGGCAGGATGGTCTATTTCTCATGTGTACAGCCTCCGGTAATGGATCTCTTTGAGCGCACGGGTCTCAAGGAGGACAGATTCAGCTATAATATGTTTTTCTGGAGCACAGACAAGGTGTTTGAGCACATTTCATCACTTTGACCATATATTGCACAAATCCGCCGCAGAGTATACGGCGGATTTTTTTAGAAAAAATTCTTGCATTTGCAATGTTTTTGTGTTATCATATAAGACAGGTATGACCAGATGCAGACGGTCAAATATATTACGTTTGTCAAGAATACAAACGGGTCAGGAGAAGTTATGCCAAAGAGAACTGATATAAACAAGATACTTATCATAGGTTCGGGCCCTATCATCATAGGCCAGGCTTGCGAATTCGACTATTCGGGCACACAGGCCTGCAAGGCTCTGAAAAAACTCGGATACGAGATCGTTCTGGTAAACTCCAATCCTGCGACGATCATGACAGACCCGGATGTCGCAGATATCACCTATATCGAGCCTCTGAACGTTACAAGGCTCACTCAGATCATCGAAAAGGAACGCCCCGATGCACTGCTCCCCAATCTGGGCGGTCAGTCGGGTCTTAACCTCTGCTCCGAGCTTGACAAGGCTGGCGTGCTCAAAAAGTACGGCGTTGAGGTCATCGGTGTTCACGTTGACGCCATAGAGCGCGGCGAGGACAGGATCGAGTTCAAGAACACCATGAACCAGCTCGGCATAGATATGGCAAGGAGCGAAGTAGCTTACTCAGTTGATGAAGCCGTAAAGATAGCTGAGAAGCTCCGTTACCCCGTTGTTCTGCGTCCCGCATACACCATGGGCGGTGCAGGCGGCGGCCTTGTTTACAACGTAGACGAGCTGAAGACTGTCTGTGCAAGAGGCCTTCAGGCGAGCCTTGTGGGACAGGTGCTCGTCGAGGAATGTGTCAGCGGCTGGGAAGAGCTGGAGCTTGAAGTTGTAAGAGATGCAGAGAACAATAAGATAACAGTATGCTTCATAGAGAATATCGACCCCATCGGCGTTCACACCGGTGACTCGTTCTGCTCTGCGCCCATGCTCACTATACCCGAGGATGTTCAGGCAGAACTCCAGAGACAGTCCTACAAGATAGTAGAGGCTATACAGGTAATAGGCGGATGCAACTGTCAGTTTGCGAGAGACCCCGAGACAGGCAGGATCATCGTTATCGAGATAAACCCCAGAACATCACGTTCCTCCGCACTTGCTTCAAAGGCGACCGGATTCCCGATAGCGCTTGTTTCGGCTATGCTCGCCTGCGGCCTTACACTGAAGGATATCCCCTGCGGCAAGTACGGTACACTTGACAAGTATGTTCCCGACGGTGACTATATAGTTATAAAGTACGCACGCTGGGCATTTGAGAAGTTCAAGGGCGCAGAGGACAAGCTCGGTACTCAGATGAAGGCTGTCGGTGAGGTAATGAGCATCGGCAAGACCTACAAGGAAGCTTTCCAGAAGGCCATACGCAGCCTTGAAACAGGCCGCTACGGACTCGGATTTGCGAAGAATTTCAACTCTCTCTCAAAGGAGGAGCTTCTTTCCAAGCTCCGCTTCCCCTGCAGCGAGAGACAGTTCATTATATATGAAGCGATGCGCAAGGGCGCGACCATAGACGAGATTTATGAGCTTACAAAGATAAAGCATTATTTCCTGGAGCAGATGAAGGAGCTCGTGGATGAAGAGGAAGAGCTTCTGAAGGCTGAGGGCGTACCTGCCGAGGCACAGCTCAGGCAGGCGAAGCTGGACGGCTTCTCCGACAGATACCTTGCTATGCTCAGAAAGACAACCGAGGAAGAGATAAGGAATGCACGCCTTTCCTTCGGCATAAAGGAAGCATGGGAGGGCGTTCATGTCAGCGGTACGGAGAATGCGGCTTACTACTACTCCACATACCATCTTGATGAAGACAAGTCTCCATGCAACACGGACAGACCCAAGATAATGATACTCGGCGGCGGCCCCAACAGGATAGGTCAGGGTATAGAGTTCGACTACTGCTGTGTCCATGCGGCTCTGGCACTCAAAAAGCTGGGCTTTGAGTCTATTATCGTAAACTGCAACCCCGAGACGGTCTCTACGGACTATGATACATCCGACAAGCTCTATTTTGAGCCCCTGACCCTTGAAGATGTGCTCAGCATACACGACAAGGAAAAGCCTGTCGGCGTTATAGCGCAGTTCGGCGGTCAGACACCTCTCAACCTTGCAGGTGACCTGAAAAAGTACGGCGTCAATATCCTCGGTACAACGCCGGAGACCATTGACCTTGCAGAGGACAGAGACCATTTCCGTGCTATGATGGAAAAGCTCGAGATCCCCATGCCCGAGTCCGGAATGGCTGTAAACGTGGATGAAGCCCTTGAAATCGCAAACCGTATCGGCTATCCCGTTATGGTGCGTCCCTCATATGTCCTTGGCGGCAGAGGAATGGAGATAGTACACGACGATGATATGATGAGAGTGTATATGTCTGCGGCAGTAGGTGTTACTCCAGACAGACCCATACTCATAGACCGTTTCCTCAACCACGCAACAGAGTGTGAGGCCGATGCCATATCTGACGGCACGAACTGCTTCGTACCGGCAGTTATGGAGCATATCGAGCTTGCGGGCGTTCATTCGGGCGATTCTGCCTGCATACTCCCTGCCAAGAACCTCACCGAGAAGCAGGTTGCGACAATCAAGGAATACACAAGGCGCATAGCTGTTGAAATGAATGTATGCGGCCTTATGAATATGCAGTACGCCATAGAGGGAGATACGGTATATGTTCTTGAAGCAAACCCCAGAGCATCAAGAACAGTGCCCCTTGTTTCAAAGGTTTGCAGCATCAATATGGTGCAGATAGCTACGCAGATAATCACTTCGTCCATCACAGGCAGACCTTCTCCCGTGCCTGAGCTCAAGGACAAGATAATCAACCACTACGGTGTCAAGGAAGCGGTGTTCCCGTTCAGTTCCTTCCCCGAAGTCGATCCGGTCCTCGGCCCCGAGATGAGATCCACGGGTGAAGTGCTGGGTATCTCTCCCTCCTTCGGAGAGGCTTACTACAAGGCTCAGGAGGCTGCACAGACAAGACTTCCCGAGAGCGGCACGGTTCTTCTCTCTGTCTGCGACAGAGACAAGCCCGAGCTTGTGGATACAGCAAGGGCATTCTCGGAGCTCGGTTTCAATATCCTTGCGACAGGCAAGTCGTATGAGATGATAAAGGATGCAGGCATCAAGTGCGAGAAGATCTTCAAGATGTATGAGGGCAGACCCAATATCAACGATGCCATCACAAACGGGGAGATACAGCTCATCGTCAACACTCCCGCAGGCAAGACAAGCGTTCATGATGACAGCTATATCAGAAAGTCCGCTATCAAGAACCGCATACCCTATATCACCACCATGGCGGCTGCCAAGGCAAGTGCGGAGGGCATCAAGGCGGCAAAGAACAACACCCATATCGGTGTGAAGTCTCTTCAGGCGCATCACAATGATATAATAGGCTGATACGAAGTCTGAGAAGAATATAATTTCGATGCCGTTCTGTCACTATGGCAGAGCGGCATTTTTAAAGAAGTTGATATTATGTATATATGCCCAGTGTGCAAACAGCCGCTCGGATTCGACGGCAGGTCATACAGATGTGCCGACCGCCACTGCTTTGATATTGCCCGAAAGGGGTATGTAAATCTGCTCACCACCACAGGACACAATCCCAGAACAGCAGGAGACAATGCGGACATGGTCAGGGCACGAACGGAGTTTCTCGACAAGGGTTATTATATGCCGCTTGCCGACAGGCTGGCTGAGACCATATCGGCTCATGTCGCCGCAGGCGGTATCGTGACGGACAGCGGCTGCGGAGAGGGCTTCTATACGGTGCGCTGTGCGGAGAAGCTGCCCGATGTGGGCTTTATCGGGATAGACATATCAAAAAGTGCTGTATCCCACTGTATGACAAGGGTGCATATTATGGGGCTGGACAACTGTTCATTCGCAGTGGCTTCCTCATTTGATCTTCCGATCGCCGATGGCTCTGCCGATGCGGTAACGAGCGTATTTGCACCCGTGACCAACGATGAATACAGAAGAGTCCTGAAAGAAGACGGACATCTCATCGTGGTATCTCCTTCACCCCGTCATCTTTTTGAACTTAAATCGGCAGTATATGACCGGCCTTATGAGAACAGACCCAATGAATACAGCCTTGACAGCTTTGAACTTGCGGACAGCGAAGTGTTCGAATATAAAAAGAATATCTCCTCACAGGAGGATATATACAGCCTATTTGCCATGACACCGTATTTTTACAAGACCTCAGAGGAGGGTATGGCAAGGCTGAGAGCGCTTGATGAGATCGACGTGACCTGCGGCTTCTGTATAGATGTTTACAGAAAGCGCCTGTAATAACTCTGAGTGAAAGGAAATGATCTTATGTTTCATATAGTCGTGAACCCTACCGGTGCTTCGGGAAAGGCGTGGAAGCAGTGGGAGCTTGTAGAGCCTGTCTTTGCAGAGGTCGGGTACAAGCTGTACCGTTCCACCAGAAAGCAGGGTATAGAGGAGATATGCCGAAAGCTCACCGAAAGAGGAAAGCTCACAAAACTTGTTGTTATTGGCGGCGACGGAACGTTCAATGAAGCAGTCAACGGCATTGCCGACTTTGAGAACACATATTTCGGCTTTATCCCATGCGGCACTGGCAATGACCTTGAACGTGACATGGAGCTTGACAGTGACAGGATAAAGCTGGCGGAGAAGATCACCGAGGGCGTTGTGAGACGTGTGTCTGATATAGGGGAGCTGACCGCAGAGGTATACGGCAGGACCATAGTCCGCAGGTTCAATATCTCCAGCGACATAGGATTCGGCGCGGCAACCTGTGCTCATGTCAGCCAGTCAAAGCTGAAGCCCATACTCAACCGCATAGGCCTTGGCAGGCTCACATATCTTATTGAGGCGATAAAGGTATGCTTCACCTCAAAACAGCCCTCCGTGAGGATCACCTGCAACGGCCGCACAAGGATATACAAAAGGTGTCTGTGCGCAATAGCCATGAATCATCGCTGTGAGGGCGGCGGATTTAAGTTTTGCCCAGATGCCGATTTTCAGGACAGAAAGCTGGATGTGTGCATAGGCAATGATATGTCGAGGATCGCATTTCTGAAAATGCTCCCCCTTGCCTATATGGGCAAACATCTTAAACTCAAAGGCGTTTACTCAGAGCGCACCGACAGTATACTCATGGAGTGCGATGAACCCCAGTGGGTGCATACGGACGGCGAGGTCCACGGCAAGACACGCCGTGCGCAGATGAGGATAATACCCGAAAAGCTGAAACTTATGGTTTGAATTTTGATAAAATTGTTGACAATGAACAAAGTATGTGGTACAATGAGCATATATATGTATAATTAATTCAACATCTGAGGAGGATCATCATGGCTTGTTTCGTAGTACCTGCCGGTGAGGCAATAATAACGACCGTTGCTGAGAAAATTCTTGAGAAAAACGGTTCCGATAAGACAAAGGAACTTTCATCCAAGCTGAAAGTGCTGAACGGTATGCTTTGGGGCGGCTCTGCACTTCTTGCATTTGAGCACGTCTGGCATGGTGAGGTCGTGCCTTTCTTTCCGTTCCTGACGGCGATGAACGACCCTGCGGACACCGCAGAGATGCTTGCGGAGATGTCCACGGTAGGCGTGACCATGGCGCTTGTCGTCACGGCTGTGTGGGCTGTCGGAGTGGGCATATCCTCGGTAATAAAGCGAAATATCAAAGCACCTGAAGGGGGACAGGCATGACCCTTCTCATAACTGTTTTTGCCGCTGTCGTTTCCACTGCGGTGTGGTATTTTGTTGACAGGAAATATCTTATAGGACGACTTGCTCTCATGTACTGGGGCGCAGCTCTTATGTGGGGCGTTGATGCTGTCTATGAGTACAAGGAGCTTGGTGCGGCGTATTTCACTCCTGCGGCGGAGGATATGGCAAACGATGCCTTCCTCGGAGCGGCGGCAGTTGCTCTCGGTCTTATGATATGGCTTGCAATGCTGCTTATAAGCGATCCTAAGGGAACTGTCAGAAAAGCACTTAAACATGAATGAAATCCGCTTATGCGGAAAGCTCCGTATACAGCGGTTCGGTGTTGCTGTCCGTGTCTGACGGCAGGTGCCGTGTCAGGCTGTCTGTACGGAGCTTTTTAAAAAACGGAGATATGTATGAACAGCGAAGCTAAAAGGATACTCGAAGCTGTTAAGGACGGGAGCGTATCTGTCGAAGAAGCACTTCTGAAACTGAAAACAGAGCCGTTTGACGATCTGGGCTATGCGAAGGTGGATCTTCACCGCAAGCTGAGACAGGGTGCGGCGGAGGTCATATACGGCGCAGGAAAGACGTATGATCAGATGTGCGGTATAATACGTTCCATGAAGGGACACGGTCAGGAGCGTATACTCATAACACGCCTTTCATCTGATAATGCGGCTCTTATCTCTCAGACAGAAGATCTGGAGTATCATGCGGATGCTCATATCGGCATCATAGGCGGTATCCCTGAGCCTGACGGGATCGGGACAGTTGTGGTCGCAACAGGCGGCACCAGCGATATCCCGGTTGCGGAGGAGGCGGCTCTCACCGCAGAGATACACGGAAGCCGTGTGGAAAGGCTCTATGATGTTGGAGTATCGGGTATACACAGGCTCCTCTCAAATACAGATATGATAATGTCGGCATCGGTGGTGATCGCCGTTGCGGGCATGGAAGGCGCTCTGGCAAGTGTTGTCGGCGGTCTTGCCGACTGCCCTGTGATAGCCGTGCCCACAAGCGTGGGATACGGGGCGTCCTTCGGCGGAGTGTCGGCACTGCTTTCAATGCTTAATTCCTGCGCCAGCGGAGTTGCCGTTGTGAATATAGATAACGGCTTCGGTGCGGGGTATTACGCAAATATGATAAATCACATGGACGGAGGTAGGAAATGAAAACACTGTACTTGGACTGCGGGATGGGTGCGGCAGGAGATATGCTTACAGCCGCTCTGACCGAGCTTATGCCCGATCCCGATGATTTTGTGGAAAGACTCAATTCACTTGGTATCCCTGATGTTGAATTCTCTGTCGAGCATACTTCCAAATGCGGTATAATCGGCACACATATGAAGGTCTCTGTTCACGGCGTTTCAGAGGGTGAAGAGCATCATGACCATGACCACGATCATCACGGACATGACCATGAAGGGCATCACAGCCATACATCCATGCATGATATAGAGCATATTGTCGGTGATCTGAGAGTGCCGTCCGCCGTCAAGTCTGACATACTGGCGGTATATTCGCTCATTGCCGAGGCGGAGAGCCATGCTCACGGCGTGCCCGTATCAGAGATACATTTTCATGAGGTGGGCACTATGGACGCTGTTGCGGATATAACAGCGGTCTGCCTTGCCATACATGAGCTGTCGCCCGATATGATAGTTGCTTCGCCTGTTCACGTCGGATACGGCAGTGTTGAGTGTGCTCACGGCATACTGCCTGTGCCGGCTCCGGCTACCGAATATATCCTCAGGGGTGTACCCATATACGGAGGCAGTGTGAAGGGTGAGCTGTGTACTCCCACGGGAGCGGCTCTGCTGAAGCATTTTGTGAAAAACTTCGGTGATATGCCCGTTTTGCGGATATTTGCCTCAGGCTACGGCATGGGTACAAAGGATTTTGAACAGGCAAACTGCATCCGTGCTCTCATAGGCGAGTCGGTTGACTCTACCGATACGGTGACCATGCTTTCCTGCAATATAGACGATATGTCCGCCGAGGATATATCCTATGCCATGACGATGCTTTTTGCGGGCGGCGCTATGGAGGTATTCACCGTACCTGTAGGGATGAAGAAGTCACGCATGGGCACTATGCTCTGTGTCATCTGCAACGATGACAACAAGGAGAGCATACTTGAGATAATCTTCATGCACACCTCTACCATCGGTGTGCGTGAGTCGGTAACAAAGAGATATGTGCTTGACAGGCATACAGAGACTGTCAATACTCCCTACGGCAAGATACACAGAAAGATATCCACCGGTTACGGAGTGTCAAGGGTGAAGTATGAGCATGACGATCTTGAACGTCTTGCGGCAGAGAATTATGTCAGCATAGACGAGATAAGGAGCGAGCTTGCGAAGATAAATGATGATGACGGCGAATGAAAAAAGAGACAGGCTTTATGACTACCTGATAAAGACAGATGGTATTTCGGTCGCATATTCTGCGGGGGTGGACTCCACTTTCCTGCTGAAAGCGGCGCACGATATACTGGGTGACAAGGCGATAGCGGTTACAGCGGTATCGCCTTTTTTTCAGAATGACGAGTATGAAGAGGCAGTGTCATTCTGTAAAGCAGAGGGGATACGGCATATAATCATAAACACCGACCCGCTGGGAAACGAACAGATAGCGTCAAATCCGCCTGACAGGTGTTATCTCTGCAAAAAGGCGATATTTGAGCAGATAAAGGCAGTGTCTGCCGAGAATGGCATATATCGTGTGGCAGACGGGTCAAATACCGATGACGACAATGACTACCGCCCGGGCAGGAGAGCCCTTCGGGAGCTTGGCATAGAGAGCCCGCTGAAAGAAGCAGGGCTGTCGAAGGCTGATATAAGAGAGCTGTCAAAGGCGCTTTCCCTGCCAACATGGGATAAGCCTGCCCTTGCCTGCCTTGCCACAAGGATCGCCACAGGGGAACGTCTCACACCCGAAAAGCTAAGTGTCATAGACAGTGCGGAGAGCTTTATCCGTTCTCTCGGCATAAGGCAGGTGCGTGTGCGTATGCACGGCAGTATCGCAAGGATAGAGACAGAAAGGCAGGATATACTGCACGTTGCCGCGTCGGACAATGCAGAGCGCATAGACGGTTATCTGCGTTCGCTGGGCTTTACGGCTGTTACCCTTGACCTCGGCGGATACAGGACGGGCAGTATGAATATCAAAGGTTGACTTTATGATGTAAATATGTTATCATATCATAGAGGAGAAGGAGGCGGCACAGATGACTAAGCTTGAAAGAACAACGGGTATCATCGTATCGGTCATGATAGCGCTCAGTCTTGCTGTGTCGATGACTATCTCCGTATTCTTCGGGTCAAGGCAGAATGATGAAACATTCAAAAGGATAGTTGATGTGGGTCTGAATGTCTTTGACTCCATGCAGACAGAACGGCTTGCCATGCTCAGAAACAAGGCGGCATTCATGACGGCGGACGGCAGAGCGGCATCCACTATACGCAGAGGGTTTGTTGGCACGCTCTCGGAGCTGTACTATGCCGCAGACCTTGATGAACACGTTTATGTGATGTATACGGATGCCGATGGTGAAAAGCTTTGGGCGAGCGACAATTATGCGCTTGACTCCTTTGATGTGTCGGGGGCACTTGCGGACAAGACCGTATACGGTTACTATACCGATAATAACGTGCCTCTCAGCCTTGTGTATATAGTGCCCGTACATTATAAGAGGGCGGATACATATGACATAGTCGGTGCGATGGTACTGGGTTATGACCTTACCGATACCAAGGAGCTGAACCAGCTCAGTCAGCAGACCGACTGTGACTGTGCATACATGGAGATGACAGGCGACAATGAAGCGAAGGTGCTTGCAAGCTCCGCCGCAATACCCGCTGATTCGGTCGTGAGGATAGACAGGTCTGTTGTAGAGTCAACTGTACGCACTGAAACAGGCGGGGCAGGTACGGCGTTTGTAGGAAATACCGAATATATGGTCAGGTGCAAGCCCGTGGTGGACATCAACGGCAGGAGCGCAGGCTTTCTTGTGGCAGGCATGACTACCACCGCAAAGGACGATGCCAAGAGGTTTATGGTGACGGCGTGTCTTATCGTGGCACTGGTGCTTATCCCGTTGGCGTTCGTTGCGGTAATGATGATGCTCAGACGTGTTGCCGTGCGCCCGATAGTTGAGGTCAGCGGTCTGGCACAAAGCATGAATGACGGCGATCTGTCCGTACCTGATTTTACAAAGAAACTGCCCAACAATGAGGTGGGGCGTTTTGCGCTTGACTTGCAGGAAACAAAGCATACACTGTCCGGATATATAGGTGATATAAGCCGTGTACTGGATGCAATGGCGGAGGGCGACTTCACCAAGAGCCCTGACAAGCAGTACAAGGGCGATTTCGTTCAGATACAGCGCTCTCTTGAAACTATCAGGGGCAGGCTGTCGGGCATAGTGCGTGAGATAGACCGCTCCTCCGAGGATGTTTACACAGGCTCCGAACAGATAGCCGCAGGCTCTCAGACACTTGCGGACGGTACTGTGACACAGGCGGCGGCGATAGATGAGCTCAGCGGCAGGATAGCTTCTGTTCTGTCAAAGACCAAGGTGAATGCCGACAATGCGTTCAGGGCGAGTGAGCTCACTACGGGTATGGAGAACAGTGCGGTCGCTCAGAACGAGGCTATGGCACGTCTTACAACGGCTATGGAGGATATATCCGACAAGTCGAAGGAGATAAGCTCTATAATCAAGACCATAGACAACATAGCTTTCCAGACGAATATACTTGCCCTGAACGCCGCAGTGGAAGCGGCAAGAGCAGGCAGTGCGGGTAAGGGATTCGCTGTCGTTGCCGATGAAGTGAGAAATCTTGCATCCAAGTCGGCTGACGCCGCAAGAGAGACAAATCTGCTGATAACTTCCACAGCGGAGGCTGTTGCTGCAGGTACGGCTCTTGTTGCGGAGGCGGCTGAGTCCATGGAAGAAATCACCCGTCAGGCAAAGGAGACCAACAGGCTCGTGAACGAGATCTCCGAGGAATCCGCAGGTCAGGCGCATGACATAGATCAGGTCACTGATGCCCTCGACAGGATAGCAGGAGTCGTTGCGGAGAACAGCGCCACCGCCGAACAGTCTGCGGCATCCTGCCAGCAGCTTGCGACCCGTTCAAGGACGCTGAAGGATCAGGTCAATGCGCTCAAGGCATGATATCGGTAATAAAATAAACTGTGGACAGGGTACAGCGATGTACCCTGTTTTTTGTTGAGAGTCAGGGTGTGATTCATGCGTGTATTATACAAACACCCGCCATTTGCGATCATGCAAATGGCGGGTGTTTTCATATTGCTGTCTTGGCACAAGCCATAAAAAATCTGTACACAGCTTCCGCATCTGTGAGCTGTCTGCCGATAATATGGGGAAGTTCATCTGAGAATATCATATCCCAGTCGTCGGAATGGGTCAGAATGCCGATGTTCCTTCGGTCATACCAGTCACGTTTGAGGTCATCGTCCTCGGGACAGCGGCTTTTCTTGTATTTATCGCCGTACAGTTCAAACACCGTGCTGTCAAGCGTTTCTGCTGCCGTGCGGAACAGGGGAGTGTCTGCCAGGATCATTCCTCTCATATTCACCATAAACTCCGTCGGAGCGTGATAGAAGCCGCAGCCGTATTCTATGCCGTTCGGCGACAGGTCAAAGTAGAATGCGGGCAGGGATTCATACAGGTCGGTCACACGGCTGTATGTCACCCACATATTCTCCCTGAAATATGATCTGCCGTGCAGAAAGCGGGTATCACGGTATATCCTTGAAATATGCACCTTGTCAAGACCGCTGTCTATCTTTTGGATATAGCTGTACAGCGAATCGGCAAATTCTTTCATCGGGACGGCAACGTTCTCGATGAAAACAGCCTTGTTCTCCCTGAACCAAGCTTTGTCGTCACGCATACAGTTCTCGGTCAGAAAATCAAGTGTCTTTGCGGAAAACATCATTTCACCTCTCTGTTAAGATGTCAATATGATTTTATCACAGGCAGGCATATTTGTCAAGCGGATGCGAAGCCGCATATCCGAAGATCTGGCTGCCTGTGTGTATATGATCGGCGCAGATTGACATAATTACCCGTGTCTGATATAATGATAGCAAAAATAGTCGGGAGAAATACTATCCGCATATGCTATCATATTTTCGGGGTGAGGAAATGGACGATCGTCTAAAAGCAGTACAGAATATGCAAAGGTATATCGAGAGCCACATAAATGAGGTCATAACGCCCGCAGACCTGGCGGAAGCATCACTTTACAGCCCCTGGTATGCGAGAAGGCTTTTTGAGCAGTACACGGGTCTGACTCCTGCAAGGTACATACGCAGGCTGAAAATGAGCCGATCTGCGCTGAGACTTCGTGATGAAAAATGCGGTGTTCTGGACATTGCGCTCGATATGGGCTTTGGCAGTGCAGAGGGTTATCAGCGCGCTTTCCGAAATGAATTCGGGATCAATCCGAGAGCCTATGCCGAAGCACCTGTGCCTATACCGCTTTTCACTCCGTATCTGGTAAAACCCGATGTTTGTGAAAGGAATGATAGCATGAAAACTAACACGGTATTTGTGACCGAGGTAAAAAGACCTGCAAGAAAGGTGATAGTCAAGCGTGGCGTGAACGCCGATGAATATCGGAGCTATTGCAGGGAAGTGGGCTGTGATGTGTGGGGGATACTTTCAAGCATACGCACCCTTGACGGTGAACCGGTGTGTATGTGGCTGCCCGAACAGCTCAGAAAGCCGAGAACGAATGTATATGTTCAGGGGGCGGAAGTGCCTGCCGATTACGACGGACCTGTGCCTGACGGCTTTGATGTTATAGACCTGCCGGAGGGGCTGTTTCTTATGTTCCGCGGGGAACCCTTTGAGGAGGAGAACTATGTGGATGCCATAAATGAGATATGGCAGGCGGAGGAGAAGTTTGATATGTCATCTCTCGGATATTATCCCGATGAAGCTAATCCGAGGATACAGCTCGAACCCATAGGCACAAGAGGATATATCGAGTTTGTGCCCGTAAGAAAGACAGTTTGATACACTTCAACAGCCCGATCAATTCGGGCTGTTGACATATGCGTATTTATGTGATAGAATATGCTCAAACGAACCGTTACGGAGGGGCATATGAACATAGATGTTACTGCACTGGCGGAGGACGCTATGAAAAGCATAAATGAAAAGCTTAAGAATATGAAAAAGCTCAACATAGCCGTTGTGGGCAAGTCGGGCGTAGGAAAGAGCACGCTGATAAACAGTGTATTCAGAGAGAACCTTGCAGAGGTCGGTATAGGCAGGCCTGTCACACAGGAGATATGCAGGATAGAGAAAAAGGACTTTCCCCTCACTGTATACGATACTCCGGGCTTTGAGGTGGACAGTGACCGTCACGAGCGTGTGAGAGACGGTCTCATAGAGATAGTGAAAAAGAGCCTTGACAGCAGAAAAGCCGAGGAAGACATGATACACTGCATATGGTACTGTGTCAGCGGTCAGGGCGGCAGATTTGAGGATGCAGAGGCAGAGTGGATACGCTCATTCACCGAGGAGGCACGGCTTTTTAAAGTACCGGTCATAATAGTCCTTACACAGTCGTTTCCCAAGTCAAAGGCAAGGGAGCTGAAAAGTGAGATAGAGGCGCTTAATCTCGATGTCTGCAAAGTGGTGAACGTACTTGCGCAGGATATATATGACAGTGATGAGGGTGAGGAGGAGCTTGTCTGCAAAGCATACGGCCTTGATGTGCTGATACAGCTCATGGAGGAAGTGCTGCCAGACGAGCTGATAGACACCTTGCAAAACGTTCAGAAAGCTGCTCTGAAACAAAAGGTCAAGCGAGCCCATGCGGTCGTAGCGGCAAGCACAGCGGCGGCCATGGGGGCAAGCGCAGTTCCTGCGCCTGTTGTTGATGCGGCGATGATAGTGCCTGTTCAGATAAGTATGATAGCCGCAATAACGAGCCTGTTCGGACTGAAGGTCAGCAAGAGCGTGATAACTGCTTTCATATCATCCACCATAGGCACGACTCTTACCACCATTGGCGGCAGAGCTGCATTCGGCGCTCTGGTGAAGCTCGTGCCCGGCGGCGGAGCAGTGGCGGGAGCGGTCATGCAGGGGGCAACGGCAGGTATATTCACCACAGCTCTCGGTGAAGCATATATACAGATCATGGTGGCTGTCGCAAAGGGCGAGATGACCGAAGAAGAGCTTGTCAGCGAAAGCGGCAGGGAGAGGATGAAGGAGCTTTTCCGTCTGAAACTCGGCGATAAGAGATCGGATACATACAGCGAAAGCTGAATGACCATGGGGATGCCTTTTCTGCCTTTGTGAATCATATTCTGCGGGTTATCTTACAGCAACAGAATACAGTGGATACGGATAGCTGTCTTGTATAAATACGGCTATCCGTTTTTTATCCCGAATGCCCGTGCTCAAGGATACTGCAAGCATCAAGGAGGGGACAAGGTCAGATTTTTTATATGATATCATTGACTAAATCGGGAGCGTATGCTATAATAAATTCATTAAACGGAAACGGACTGATGATATGAATTGTGATACCTGCGTTAATTATGTATATGATGAAGATCTGGACTATTATGTCTGTCTTGTTGACCTGGATGAGGATGAGATGTACAGGTTTGTGAACGGCAAGACCGATGAGTGCCCGTATTACGGCCTTGATGACGAATATGAAGTGGTAAAGCATCAGATGTGAGGAATGTATGGAAAATCTTACTAATATATCCGTAGTGCGTGAGATAATGGAACGTCACGGCTTTTCGTTCTCAAAGGCACTCGGACAGAACTTTATTGTCAATCCGTCTGTGTGCCCGAAGATAGCAGAAATGGGCAATGCCCGCAAGGGGTTCGGAGTCATCGAGATAGGCACAGGTGTTGGAGTGCTGACACATGAGCTTGCAAAACGAGCTGACAGGGTAACTGCGGTAGAGATAGACCAACGCCTGCTCCCAATTTTGTCTGAAACTCTTGCAGAACACGATAACATACATATAATCAATGCCGACGTCATGAAGACTGACCTGAAAAAAGTAATAGCAGAGGATTTTGATGGGCTTGAAGCCGCAGTGTGCGCCAATCTTCCCTACTACATCACATCACCGATCATAATGTATCTTCTTGAAGAGAGACTGCCTGTTCGCTCCATAACAGTAATGGTGCAGAAAGAAGCCGGAGTAAGGCTTTGTGCGGAACCCGGCACAAGGGAATGCGGTGCTGTGAGCCTTGCGGTGAGCTACTATGCAGAGCCGAAACTTCTCTTCAATGTTTCAAGAGGCAGCTTTATGCCCTCTCCGAATGTTGATTCCTGCGTGATAAGGCTCGACATACGGGAAGAGCCTGCGGTTTCAGTCAGGGATGAGGTGTTTCTGTTCAAAGTGATAAGGGGAGCATTTTCACAGAGAAGAAAGACCTTTGCCAATTCCGTGACCACAGCAGGAATATCCAAAGAAAGAGCTGTCATGGCACTTGAACAGGCGGGCATACAGCCAAATATCCGCCCCGAACAGCTTACACTCGAACAATTCGGCATGATAGCCGATATACTTTTACAGACTTGAAAAGGAGGACCAACCATGAAGGACGATCTTATCAAACTCTGCAATGATGCAGTTAAAGGAAAGATAAAGGCTCAGGATTTTTATAAGACGCTGGACGCCATAGCCGATGATGAAAACTGCCCCGATGATATTGCCTGCGTGATCGAGGACTGCCTTATGGAACTCGATATGCAGGGCGGTGCCGACAGAGCCGGTTCAAACGCAGTAAAGGAATGTGCCAAGCTCGCACTTGAAGAGCTTGCAAATGTGTGACAGGAGACCGTCTATGAAAAAATACATCGGCGCTGATCTCGGTGGTTCTGCGGTAAAGCTTGTGTGTACTGACGAAGACTTGAACATTATAGCCAGACGCAGATACGAAACAGACGGTGATATAAAGCGCTTTGAGAAAGAGCTTGATGAACTTCTTCTCTCAGCCGGGACAGATAGGGGCAGTGTATCTGTCTGTGCGGCGGGAGTTGGCTCTGCGATCCTTGAAGCAATGCCGCTGCCAATAAAATTCATATCCGAATTTGAGGCGTTCGGCAGAGGCGGACAGATCATGAGCGGCAGGACAGAAACGCTCGTTGTCAGTATGGGGACGGGAACGGCCTTCGTATCGGCAAGAGAAAATGAATACAGGCATATGGGCGGCAGCGGTGTAGGCGGAGGAACGCTCTGCGGTCTCTCTCTGCTTCTTACAGGTGAGAAAAACATATTCAACATCAAGGACATGGCGGCACGGGGCGACAGTCATGCGGCCGACCTTACCGTCGGAGATATAACAGCAGGAACAGCGGGAGATATGGCCGACCTGACTGCGGCAAACTTCGGTAAGGCTGATATAGACCTGTCTGGTGATGACATTGCGGCTGCTCTGACAAAAATGGTATATGAATCCGTAGGCGTTATGGCGGCATTCTGCTGCAAGAGCGCAGGTTTTGACAGTGCTGTCTTTGTCGGTGCAATGGCAGATCTCACGATGGGTGAAGCTATTCTCCGCAAGGTGAGCGGACTTCATTCCCTTGAATTCATACTTCCCGAAAACGGAGCATTTGCGGGGGCTCTCGGTGCGGCTTCGGCACTGAAAAGACAATGAGTACTTATATCATAGGTGTCGGAATGAGCAGGGACACATTTACCTCACAGGCACTGTCGGCGCTGGATGAAGCGGATATCATCATCGGCGCTGAAAGGATGCTCGGCATGACCGACACGGATAAAGAGAAGATATGTGAGTATTCGTCGGAAAGGATAGCGGACATAGTCAACAGCACCGACAGGGTGTGTGCTGTACTGATGTCCGGAGATACGGGGTTTTACAGCGGGGCTGAGAGGTTAGCGAAGCTCATACCCGATGCTGTGGTCATACCCGGGATATCATCGGTCTCATATCTTTCATCAAAGACAGGAATATCATGGCAGAGTGCAAAGCTCATATCTCTGCACGGCAGAGACCGAAGTGTCGCTCTTGCGGTAAAACTCAACAGAAATGTCTTTGTCCTTCTTGGCGGCAAAAACAATGCAGGTGAGGTTTGCAGACGGCTTTGTGAATACGGGCTCGGCTATGTGACGGTATATGTCGGTGAACGTCTCGGTCAGACCGATGAACACATTACCTGCGGCACTGCATCATCGCTCTCAGGCAAGGTGTTTAACGAGCTTTCATGCATGGTCACGGATAATCCCGATATATCCTGTGTAAGATACGGGATAGACGACAAGGAATTTGAACGTGAAGAAAAGATCCCGATGACAAAATCCGAGATCAGAGCTGTCATAATGAGTAAGCTCGGCATTGACAGAAATGATATCGTGTGGGACATAGGCTGCGGAAGCGGCTCTGTCAGCGTGGAAGCATCTCTTGCGGCAAATGACGGCAAGGTATACGCAATAGATTGTTCCGAAAAAGCGGTTTTGCTCACGAAAAGAAACCTTGTAAAATTTTCATGTGACAATGCAGAGGTCATTCACGGAACAGCACCTATGATACTTGGTTCTCTGCCTGCGCCCGATCGTGTCTTTATAGGCGGCACATCGGGCAGAACGGCAGAGACCGCTGTATATATAAAAAATCTGTACCCTGAAGCAAAGATCGTGATGACTGCCGTAACGCTTGAGACTTTGAACGAGATCTCAAAGCTTGAAGGATATGAGATCATACAGCTGTACTCTGCGAGAGGGACAAAGCTCGGCAGCTATACTCTCATGAGAGCGGAAAACCCTGTATACATAGCATACAGCTTATAACGGAGGAACTATATGTCAGATCTTAACAGCATCCTTTTCCCCGGCGGGGAAAAAGGCTTCAGACAGCTTTCAGCGACCGCGTCTCACGATCTGGGGCTTGACAGTATATGCAAAGAGATGAGCGACAAGCCTAAGGAACAGAAGCTTATAATGAACATACTTTCCATGATGACACCGGACGTGTACACAGCAGATTTTCGTCACGGGGTCTTTATGGATATCCTGCGATTGCCGGAAATGAGAAAGCGCCTGACCGAGCTGTTTGACAGGATAGAGTTCCTCAACGAGTTCGGCACTCTCAAAAAGAAAACAGACGAAAAGCTGGGAATATGGTATCTGCTTCACAGACTTGATGAGTTGAACGACTACATAAAATGTGTCGAAGCCATGAGAGAATGTCTTGACACCGATCTGCATTCCGAGGGGCTTATGCATTTCAGGGATTTTATAAATTCTCTGTACGAGGACTCATGCTTTGCTGAGATGAAAGAGGATATCAAGAAACTTAAAATGGAAGCGGCGGAGATTAAGAGCGTTACACTTGGCGTGAACCTTAATGAACGCTTTGAAGCCACAAGTCTGGGACTTATCTCAATAAACAGCAAGCCATTTAAAAAGTCGAATATCGTCACCAATTTTGCGGATGCGGTGTCTAAAAAGAAGATACATGATTCAACCGAATGGGATGGTGATATGCATTACCATCAGGTCGAAAAGCCCCAGGGCAATGCTCTCGACATCCTTGCGGAGAATGCGGAATTCATGATAATGAAGGGCGTACCTATGCTTTACCAGCAGGAACGCACTACCGTTGCCGGCATACCCGAGGGTGACGGGGCACGAAACTCCACCTTCTATCTTGAGGGTATTGTGAACCGGATGCTCGACTTTACGGTGAAGAGACTGCGTGATGTCCTTTCCAAGTATGTCAATGTCGCTGTTGTGAATATATCAAAGGTCATTCCCGAATTCATATATTACATAAGATGCGCCGAGTTCTTTGAGAGGTGTACTGAAAAGGGATATGCTTTCTGTGAACCGTGCGTGGCGGAAAACGGGCTTATGAGCGCCAAGGGACTGTATAACCTTAAACTCGCCATGAATGTCCCTGCTGATGAGATCATAGACAACGACCTGGATTTTGATGCCGAAAACACCATATACATACTCACAGGCGCAAACAGAGGCGGCAAGACCACTGTCACACAGGCGGTCGGTCTGTTGTATGTACTTGCTCAGGGCGGTCTGAATGTTCCATGCAGGGCTTTTGAGTACAAGCCCGTGGATCTTATCTATACACATTTTCCTGCTGATGAGGATAAAACTATGGATCTTGGCAGGCTTGGAGAAGAATGTGTAAGATTCAGAGAGATCTTTGACGACTGCACGGAAAACAGTCTTGTACTGCTGAATGAAACATTTTCCACGACCTCTTTTGAAGAAGGATACTACATTGCGGTGGATTCGGTAAAAGCACTTTCAGACAAGAACGTCCGTACCATATACAACACACATATGCACAAACTCGGATATGAAGCCAGCGACGGCCTTTTCGGCGAAAAGGTCTCATCGCTCATAGTGAAGAGCGAGAACGGAAAACGTTCATTCAAGGTGATGAAAGCTCTTCCCGAGGGGATGTCGTTTGCGAGGGATATTGCAGAAAAATACGGTGTCACCTATGATATGCTCACGGGAAAAACAAACAGACAGGATAATGTCTGATACATAAAAAAGGCTCAGTTTAAGACGAGTACCCATATAGAAGTTTTGCCCCGAAGCGTTTCAAAGCACTTCGGGGCATTTGATATTTTACAATAAATCAGAATTTGTATCACTCTCTGATTAGTGCATACATTTTCATATCAACAATATTACCACATTTCACAGCATTGCTTCTTAGTGTTCCTTCGTATTGGAATCCCGCTTTTTCCAACGCCCTGCATGAGGCTTTGTTGTGTGCAAATGGCTCGGCAAATATACGGATAATATCTGTATTTTCAAAAATATACTCACAGACTTGCTTAATAATATTTGTCATATAGCCATTTCCCCAATAGGGTTCGCCTATGTAATATCCCATTTCAGCAGTTCGATAATGGATATTATCTCGCCGAAACACCCCGATACTTCCAATCACTTCATCATCAAGTGTTATCGCAAACGCATATGTACTGTTCTTATTTGCTGATAACATAGCCGTTATGAAATCCTCTGCATCTTGTTCCGTGTACGGATATGGCAATCCATCTCTTAGATTATTCAAAACCTTCAGATTGTTTAGGTTTTCTGCTAGAGCAGATTTATCATTGATTCTCCATTCTCTGATTGATAAATGCATATTTTTCCTCCACAAATCCCGATTTGACAACATCCCTACAGATTTGAATTTGCAGATCTCTTAAACGGAATATCCCAGGCTAATATCAAAAGGTGCGATCAGCAGTTTCTGCAGATCTTTATTGTAGTTCTCGAAAAAGATTTTTATAGCCTTACCGTAGTTTTCTTTTGTGTCAAACTCCCAGTATGAGTAGTACTTTACGCACTTTACGATCCTGCTTAACTCTCTTGGTGGCTCACCAAGTTCGATTCCGTCTATGGTATAAAATCTCTTGAAATACTTAAGAGATATGCAGCCTTCGCATTTAAGCTGATCTGCGGACATTTCCTTGATCTTTGCTTCAAACTGCTCGAGTCTGTCGGGCTTTACCTGAAAGAGTTTCATCTCAATAAAGGTCTTTTTCATCATACATCTCCCAAAAGTTTATTCGCTTCTCTATAAATCCCGATTTACATTAGCTACGATTATAGCATAGGATCGGAGTTCTGTCAATAGAAAATCTATAGTACTTCTGACTGAATATCTTCTATATCAGTATCATTCTTACTGGCTGAGCCTTTTTTATCGTCGGTCGTCAGACAATCATACGGCATTTTACGCATCGACAGCGGCAAGTTGTGCAAAAACTATTGAATTATTTACAATGAAATGCTATCATCTTATCAAAGGGGTGAGCCTGTGAAGATTACCATTAATATAAATGAAAACATACAAGATACCGAGATAGTTATAAACTGCGCAAGACTGACACCCGAAACAGAGAGCATCATAGCCGCCCTGCACATAATGGACAGTCAGCTTACCGTAATAAAGGACGAGGGCTCATATATTCTCGATATTTCGGAGATAGCTTATATAGAGACCGTTGACAGAAAAACATTTGTATATACCGAAAACGAATGTTATGAATCACGCCTGAAACTCTATGAAATGGAAGACAGGCTTTGCGGTATGGGCTTTATGAGGGTCAGCAAGTCATGCATAGTTCGGCTGAGATACATACGTTCTCTGAAAGCAGAGCTTGACAGGAAACTTCGTCTGACGCTCGAGAACGGAGAACAACTGATAGTATCAAGGCAGTATGCGGATGAACTGAAAAAAAGACTGGGGGTAAAGCAATGAGACGCACATTGAGATTTCTCGGCAATGTATTCATGATCTACGGAGTAACCACTCTTATAATCAACATATTCTGTATCCTGTTCGGAAAAGGAGCACAGGGATACTCCATGATGTTTTCTCTTGGCTCCGAGGGCATACCGGTAAAAACGTCTGCTGAATTTCTGCTGACGGTAGCATCTGTTGTGGCGCTCAGGTATATATTCATGACCGAGACGTTGATAAAAGATATGTCCGTTACGGTGAGGATGATACTCATGTTCATATCCGCATTTGCGGTAACGTGTGCATACATAGTCCTGTTTGGTTGGTTCCCTGTGGATATGCCGTCTACATGGATAATGTTCATCATATGCTTTGCAGTCAGCTGTACTGTCAGCTCGATCATATCCAACCAATCGGAGAAGCAGGAAAACCGCAGGCTTGAAGAAGCACTGAAAAAATACAAGGAGGAACAGGAATGAACACGATCACAGCTGAAAAACTGAAAAAGTCATTTGGCAATAAGACCGTTCTTGACGAGATAGACCTTGAAATAAAAAGCGGAGAGATATTCGGTCTTATCGGTCCGTCAGGGGCAGGCAAGACGACGCTGATAAGGATCATCACAGGTCAGCTGACCCGTGACAGCGGCACAGCACACATATTCGGCATAGACAGCACAGAACTGTCTCAGGAGGATAAAGCACACTACGGTATCATGATGGACGACTTTGGTGTATACGACAGGCTCAGTTGTTTTGATAACCTGAAACTGTTTGCCAGGATATACAGAGTCGGCAACAGCCGAATCAACAGGGTGATGAATGAAGTAGGGCTTGCCGATGCGGCACATACCCCTGCGTCAAAGCTGTCAAAGGGCATGAAAAACCGTCTCAGGCTTGCAAGGGCATTCATGACAGAACCTGATATATTATTCCTTGACGAACCTACCAGCGGTCTTGACCCTGCGGCGGCTGACGGCATACATAAAATGATACTTGATAAAAAGGCGCAGGGACGAACCGTATTTCTCACCACTCACAGTATGTCTGAGGCGCAGAAGCTTTGTGATCACATAGCGATGCTTTGCGACGGACATATCGTTGAATACGGCACGCCCGATGATATATGCCGCAGGTATGACAGCAAGCGCTCTATAATGGTGCATCTCACCGACGGTACAGACCTGGTGCTCGAAAACAGTACAAAGGGTGCACAGCGTCTGTGTGACCTGATAAAAATGGGACAGGCAGGCTCTATACACACGAGCGAGCCTGACCTTGCGGAAGTATTCATGGAACTGACGGGAAAGGAGCTTACAGCATGAGAAACATAACAGCTATATTCCTGAAGCAGATATCAGACACACTGAAAAACAAACCCGTTCTGATACAGTTTATTCTTTTCCCTGCTCTGACAGTTATAATGGAGACTTGTATAAAGATAGACGATATGCCTGAGCATTTCTTTGTGAAGCTGTTTGCGGTTATGTTCACGGGGATGGCACCGCTTACAAGCATATGCTCTGTCATTTCCGAAGAAAAGGAGAAAAACACCCTGCGTGCGCTTATCATGGCAAATGTGCGCCCTGCCGAATATCTGGCAGGCGTGGGGGCATACATCTTTTTGTGCTGCATGGGCGGAACGGCTGTTTTTGCGGTCATGAGCGGAAAAAGCGGCAAGGATCTTGCGATATTTGTTATGATAATGGCAGCGGGCATCATAATATCGGAACTGACGGGAGCGGTGATAGGCATCGCCGCTGACGATCAGATGGCTGCGACTGCTGTATCAATGCCCGTTATGATGCTGCTGTCATTTCTGCCAATGCTGTCGATGTTCAATGAAACAATAAAAAAGATTTCATCGGTCTTTTATTCACAGCAGATAAGCAGACTGATAAACGGAGACGGCACATCGGAAAGCACTCTTGTGATAGGTATAAACTTTATATTGCTGGTCATCGGATTTATCGTGATATACAGAAAAAAGGGAATAGAGTGAAATTCTTGACATCGGCACGATAATATGATATCATGTTCTGCGGAGGGTGCAGTCATGGATCACAGAAAAAAGCTGTTTAAATATGTCAATGAAAAATACGGAACGACCCCTGAATATCTTTGGGCAAGATTTCCCGATTATGCGGTGCTGAGGCATTCGGACAACCGAAAATGGTATGCGATCATAATGGATGTATCAGCGGATAAGCTGGGGCTTGATGGTCAGAAGGCTGATATCCTCAATGTTAAGCTTGACGATGAGCTTCTGACAGATATGCTGACACAGAGGGAAGGATTCTTTCCTGCATATCACAGCAGACAAAGAAGCTGGATATCTGTGCTCCTTGACGGAACAGTGCCATTTAATGAGATCTGTGAACTTATCGACATAAGCTATAATGTCACCGCATCAAAGGCTGTAAGACAAAGGGTCAGAGAACCCAAAGACTGGATCATACCGGCAAATCCGAAATACTTTGACATAATGCACGCATTTGACGAAACAGATATGATACACTGGAAACAGTGCAAAGGTATAAAAACCGGCGACACGGTATATCTGTATGTCGGAGCGCCCGTATCAGCTTTGATATATGGGTGCAGGGTAGAGAGAACAGACATACCTTACGATTACAGCGGAGAGATAAACATTTCGTACCTTATGGAGATCAGACTCCTAAAAAGATACCCTGATGACAGGTTTACATTTGATGCGCTGAAGACGGAGTACGGGATCTTTGCGGTGAGAGGACCGAGAGGCATACCTTCTTCTCTCAGCGAAGCACTGAAAAAAGAACAATGACGCTTCGGAGGACAGCACATGGAGATATGGGATGCATACAACTCACGGTTTGAGATGATAGACGGGATGACGCTTATCAGAGGAGAGGAAAGCTCGATCCCGAAAGGGATATATCATCTGGTGTGCAATGTGATAGTCAGGCACATCGACGGGACATATCTTCTTATGCAGAGAGATCCCCGCAAAAGCTATCCGATGATGTGGGAAGCCACGGCAGGAGGGTCTGCTCTGAAAGGTGAGACGCCCACAGACTGCGCTGTTCGTGAGCTTTATGAAGAGACCGGCATAAATGTATCTGCATCAGAGCTTACAGAGCTGAACAGAAGAGTATGCGATGAGACCCGCTGCGTATATTTTGACTATCTCTGCACCACGGACTGCGACAAGGACAGCATTATCATACAGGAGGGAGAGACCGTCGCCTATAAATGGTCATGTCCCGACGATATGTCAAAAATGCCCGACAGCGAGCTGCTGCTCAAGATCAAAGGTATGCCTGTACGGGCATGACATCACAGTATAGCAGGAACCGACAGGAAGACTTGATACCAACAATAGTGACCCGTTGATCTGTAAGATCGGCGGGTCATTTGTCTTAAATGTTATGGAGCGGTACTTTGCGATAGTACATATCAAACGTTCTCCGGTATTTTCGTAATAATCATCGTATAGATATATCGGGTCAAAGCCGATAATAAACAGGATCAAGGGCTTTTCGGGGACATTGCCGCTGACATATGATACAAATTAAAATGATTATTATTGACAAATAACCGAAAATATCATATAATTGGTATATATTCACCATGTGGAAAGGACCTAATCAATGAAAACAATCAGAGTTAATTCCTATGATGTCGTTATAGACAGCGGTATTATGGACAAATGCGGGGAAATGATAAAGAACGTGACGAAGGCACAGCGGTTTGCAGTGATAGCAGATGACAATGTGGCACCGCTGTATATGGACAGGGTAACGGCGTCTCTTGCGAATGAGGGGCTGTCCGGTGAGAGTTTCGTGTTCGTACACGGTGAAAAGTCCAAGTGCTCAGAAACGCTTCAGTTCATTTATTCCTTCCTTGCGGCAAAGCATTTCACGCGCACTGACTGCATCATCGCTCTTGGCGGCGGTGTTACCGGCGATATGGCAGGATATGCGGCGGCGACATATCTCAGAGGAATTGATCTCATACAGATACCTACTTCACTTCTGGCGCAGGTGGATTCTTCCGTGGGAGGCAAGACAGCGATCGATCTGCCCGAGGGGAAAAACCTTGTCGGTGCTTTCAAACGTCCTGATCTTGTGTTGATAGATACTGACACACTTAAAACACTGCCCGAGCATTTCTTTATAGACGGCATGGGTGAGGTCGTGAAATACGGAATGATAAAGTCTGCACCGCTTTTTGACAAGCTGTGCGGATACGATATAGAGAGCATAAAAGATGTTATTGATGACATTATATACGAATGTGTTTCGATAAAGCGTGACGTGGTTGAAGCCGATGAGCATGAAAAGGGTGAGAGAGCGCTCCTGAACTTCGGCCATACTCTCGGTCATTCCATTGAGCAGTATTACCACTATACCCTGTCCCACGGCAGAGCGGTGGCAAAGGGCATGGAGCTTGTGACAGGTATCGCCGAGGAACACGGACTGTGCGAAAAGGGGCTCGGAGCAAAGCTGGCGGCCTGCCTTGACAGATACAGACTGAGGATAGATATCGAACCGTCGCTTTCTCAGCTTGGCGGTGCAGTGCTCAATGATAAAAAGCGTCAGGGGGACGATATAGGCATAGTTGTGTGCTCTGAGGTCGGCAAGTCCTCAGTGGTAAAGATGCCGGTCGAAACATTCCTTTCATATCTCGGATAGGAGCTTTTATGGACAAGATCATTACCCCCTCAAAGCTGATAGGACGTGTGGAGATACCGTCCTCCAAAAGCTATTCACACAGAGCGGTCATAGCGGCGGCGCTTGCTGACGGTGTCTCGGAGGTCACGGGAGTATCCGCTTCCAAGGATATTGATGTGACCTGTGCGGCTATGGAGGCGCTGGGAGCAAATATCATCGCCGATGGCGGCACATATACGATAAAGGGCATAAAGACACCGTCGGAAAAGGCAGATATCGACTGCGGTGAGAGCGGTTCAACGATGCGCTTTATGATACCTGTTGCGGCGGCGCTGGGCACTGAGACTGTCTTTAGCGGTCACGGCAAGCTGCCTGAAAGACCGTATTCTCCATATGTGAGAGAGCTTTCCCGAAAGGGCGTTGCCTTTGACAGACAGAGCGGTCTGCCGCTCATGATAAGCGGCAGGCTCACAGCAGGGGAATATACTCTGGAAGGAGATATATCCTCTCAGTTCATCACAGGGCTTCTGTATGCCCTGCCCATCTGTGAAGGCGATTCTGTCATAAGGCTGTCTTCCCCATTGCAGTCAAAGCCCTATGTGGATATGACAATAAGCACGCTCGGCACATTCGGCATAGAAGTCGGTGAGAAAACCGAGAACGGCTTGCCCTTGTACTTCGTGAGGGGCGGTCAGAAGTACACCGGTGCTCATATGAAGGTCGAAGGCGACTACTCTCAGGCGGCGTTTTTCTTTGCGGCCAATGCGATGGGATGTGAGATAGACATACGAAATCTCGCCGCTGAAACATCACAGGGCGACAGTGCGATAGTGGATATCATAAATAAAAACACTGTAAATGGTGTCTTGCAGGGCTTTACGGTCGATGTGGCTGATATACCCGATCTTGTTCCGATACTGTCCGTTCTCGGATGCTATGCGACGGGCACAACGAGGATAGTCAATGCCGCAAGGCTTCGTATAAAAGAAAGTGACAGGCTCGAATCGACTGCGGCCATGCTCCGTGCCATAGGCGGCATAGTAACAGTCGGTGATGACTGGCTGGAAATGAAGCATACGGACTGCTTTACAGGCGGAGAAGTTGATGCCTGCAACGATCATCGTATCGTTATGGCGGCGGCGACAGCGGCGGTCAATTCAAAAGCACCTGTGACGATACACGGCGCCGAGGCTGTGTCCAAGAGCTATCCGCGCTTTTTTGACGATCTGGAGTCTCTTGGAGCTGTTATAAGCTGATAATAACCATCTGATCGGAGGAAGAATATGTCGTCTATCTGGCGAGGAAAAATAGGTATTTCTGTTTTCGGAGAGGCAAGCGGTCCTGCTATCGGTGTGACCATAGACGATCTGCCGCCCGGAGAATATATAGATACGGACGCTCTTCGTGAATTTATGGGAAGACGTCTCACTGCGCCCGATGGTGAGATAATAAGCGGTGCGCAGATGCCCAGTATAATGTCAGGCATAAACGGATGCCGAACGACAGGGTCGCCTGTAATGGCTCTGATAACAAATAATGAGTATCATCCCGATGAATCAGGGAATGCACCGAGGATAGCAAGGCCCGGCAATGCTGATTATACGGGTACGGTGCGCTATAAGGGCTTCAATGACCTCAGAAATGACGGCCACTTATCCAAGAAGCTCATCGCTCCGATGATATTTGCAGGAGCGGTGTGCGCTCAGATACTTGAACGCAGAGGAATATACACAGGTGCGCACATACGCTCGATACACGGGATAAAGGATACTGCCTTTGACCCTTGCAGGGTCGACAGAGACCAGATAGTGAAGGTGCGGCGCAAGTCGTTCCCCGTGATAAGCGATAAGCAGGGCGCAAAGATGCGTGCTGACATAACAAAAGCGGCCGAATGCGGTGACAGTCTCGGCGGAGTGATAGAATGTGCGGTGACTAATCTCCCTGTCGGGATAGGCTCGCCTATGTTCGACGGATTGGAGAATGCCATATCACAGCTTATCTTCGGGATACCGCTCGTAACCGGGATCGAGTTCGGCGCAGGATTCAATGCCGAGAAAATGCTCGGTACCCAGTATAACGATGAGTTCTATGCGGACGACCATGGGTATATAAAGACTAAGACAAATAATCACGGCGGTATACTCGGCGGCATCACAAGCGGTATGCCTGTGATATTCAGGGCATCGTTCAAGCCTAATCCTACCTTGGGCAGATCGGTCAATGCGATAGACTGTTCCACGCTGGAGAACACCGTGACAGGGGAGAATGCCGCTGAACTTGCTTGTCTTGTTCCCTCATATGTTCCCGCAGTTGAAGCGGCGGCGGCTATCGCCGTGCTGGGATATATGGTCGATTATCCGAATTTCTGATAAGGAGTGAGCGTGTGCAGGAAGATGTAATGCCAAGGATCTCGGATCAGAGCGACGTCAAGGTCATAATATGCTTTCTTCTGCACAAGACGGACAGGTCGGTGACTGAGGAACAGCTCGGCATGATATGTGAATCTGTCGGGATAGATTATTTTATGTTAAAGGATGCGGTGAACGATCTTCTTGCCACAGGCGCTCTTGTGAAGCAGGGAGAAATGCTGACCATCGGTGAAAACGGACACAAAAGCTCGGAGTACTTCTCAAAATACATCCCCTTGGTATTCAGACGCAGGATACTGAAGGAAGCTCTTGTATATTTCAGGTCTATCAATGCTGTACAGGGCTGTGAATGTGTTGTCACGGGGGAAGACGAGCGGTACAGCGTCCATTTTTCGATAAGCGGCGGTGATTTTGAAGTGCTTGATCTGACTCTGTTTGCAGGCAGCAAAGAACAGGCTGACAAGCTCGCCGAGAATATAAGAAAAGATCCGATGCAAAGCTGCAACAAGATAGTTGCCGCTCTTATGCAGGATAATGATCCTGTGATAAACACTGATGAGTATCTGTGAAGTATGGAGGATTAGTGATGCTGAAGGAAACGCTGACAAAACTCTACGGAAGCGGTGCAGAGGATGCACAGCAAAAAAGATATGCCGATCTTGAGAAAAAATTCATATCTGTTTACGGTGATAAAGGGAATATAGAGTTTTTCTCCGCCCCGGGAAGGACGGAGGTCGGGGGAAACCACACCGATCACAACAGGGGCTGTGTGCTTGCTGCTGCCGTCGGACTTGACGTGATCGCCGCAGTCAGACCCGATGATACCGGTGAAATCAAGGTCAGATCGGAGGGCTTCGGGGAAGATACGATAGATATATCGGATCTTTCGGTCCATGAGGATGAAAAGAATACATCCGCCGCTCTTATCAGAGGCGTAGCGGCAGGGTTTGTTAATTCGGGATACAAGGTAAAGGGCTTTACCGCTTATACCACATCGAATGTGTTAAAGGGAAGCGGATTGTCCTCGTCGGCGGCTTTTGAAGTGCTTATCGGAACCATACTCTCGCACATCGCAAATGACGGCGAAGTATCAGATGTAAAGATAGCACAGATAGCGCAGTACGCCGAGAATGTCTATTTCGGCAAACCGTCGGGGCTAATGGATCAGATGGCATCCTCCGTCGGAGGTTTTATCACGATCGATTTCAAGGATACGTCTTCACCCGTGATAGAAAGCATACCCTTTGATATATCGGGGTATGACCTGTTTATCGTCGATACCAAGGGCGACCATGCAGATCTGACCCCCGAGTATGCGGCTATACCGTCCGAGATGAAGTCTGTTGCACGATTTTTCGGCAAAGATGAGCTCAGGGACATATCCAAGAAGGATCTGACCGACAACATATCTGCTGTACGCAGGGAATGCGGTGACAGGGCAGTGGCGAGGGCATATCATTTCTTTGATGAGAATGAACGTGTGGCGGCCGAGGCGGCAGCTCTCAGAAACGGTGACACAGCGCTGTTTCTTGATACTGTGAACAGAAGCGGTGACAGCTCGTTTAAATATCTGCAAAATATATTTGCGGTTTCCGATACGAGAAATGAGGGGCTTGTACTCGGTCTTTATACCGCAAAGGATGTACTTTGCGGCAGAGGTGCGGCGAGAGTCCACGGCGGAGGCTTTGCGGGCACGATACAGGCATTCGTCCCTGCTGATATGAGCGATAAGTTCGTTTCAGGAATGGAAAACATATTCGGGCAGGGGAGTTGTTACAAGCTCTATATCAGACCTGTTGGCGGAACTAAGGTAGAATGAGGAGGACAAACCAATGATACTTGTTACAGGCGGAGCAGGATATATAGGATCGCATACCTGCGTTGAACTTCTTGAATCCGGCGAAGAGATAGCAGTCCTTGACAATTTCAGCAATTCAAAGCCTAAAGTGCTTGATATTATAAAGGAGATAACAGGCAGATCGTTCAAGTTCTATAAAGCCGATCTTCTTGACAGAGATGCAGTGAAGAAGGTCTTTGAGGAGAATGATATTGAGTCTGTTATCCACTTTGCAGGTCTCAAAGCAGTGGGAGAATCTGTTCAGAAGCCGATAGAATACTATCATAACAACATCACGGGTACGCTCATACTTATAGACGAGATGAGAAAGCACGGATGCAAGCGGCTTGTATTCAGTTCATCCGCTACCGTATACGGTTCACCCAAGACAGTGCCTATCAGAGAGGATTTTCCTCGCTCCACCACAAATCCCTACGGCTCTACCAAACTCATGATAGAGGATATACTCCGGGATGTGGCTGTATCCGATGATGAATGGAGCATAGCACTTCTCCGCTACTTTAACCCCATAGGAGCGCACAAGAGCGGCAAACTCGGTGAAGATCCCAACGGCATACCCAATAACCTTATGCCGTACATACAGAAGGTGGCAGTGGGCAAACTTCCGAAGCTCGGTGTTTTCGGCAATGATTATCCCACACACGACGGCACGGGCGTCAGGGATTATATCCACGTTGTAGACCTTGCTCTCGGTCATATCAAGGCTATACAGAAACTGCGCACCATGCATGGCGTGGGTATATGGAACCTCGGAACAGGCAACGGGTACAGCGTTCTTGACGTTGTAAATGCGTTTGTTAAAGCAAGCGGAGTCGACGTGCCCTATGAAGTACAGGGCAGACGTGCGGGAGATATCGCAGAATGCTATGCGGATCCCACCAAGGCTCTGAATGAGCTTGGCTGGAAGGCGGAGCGTGACCTCAATGAGATGTGTGAGGACAGCTGGAGATTTATAAAGCAAAATCCTGAAGGGCTCTGATTTGATGGCTTGAAATGTAAACAAAATGTTAATATTTACACTATGTTATTGAATTAAGGCAGGAAATATGTTATTATGAACTCGAAACGAATGATTATTCAAAACCTTGTAAAGACAGTTATAACGGTTTTGTTTAGATATGAGGTGAGAATATGAAAATGATCAGAAAAACAGCTCTTGTATGTACAGCCCTTGCAGCCGTGATGTCGCTTTCTTTGAGTGCCTGCAATGCACCGACAGGCGGACAGCCTGCACAGACACAGGAACAGGCTCAGACCAGGGCAAAATATACTTCTCTCAGACAGCTTGAGGGCAAGGAGATAGGGATACAATCAGGTACCTCGATGGATCAGACTGTTGTTGATAAGATAGACAATGTTAAGTTCAGAAATTATGACACATATCCTGCTTTGGTGGATGCGCTCAAAAAGGGCAGGGTAGAGGCATTCCCCGGTGATGAGCCTGTTATACTCCAGCTTGTTGCAAATGACAGTGAGCTGACTATGATCAATGAATTCCTGGATACCTTTGAATTCGGTTATGCTTTCAGACAGGATGAAAAGGGTCAGGCGCTCTGTGACGAGTTCAGCGATTATATAAAGGAGATCACCGCAAGCGGCGAGCTCAATGAGATCAAGGCAAAGTGGACCGGTGCGGATGAATCACTGAAAACGGTTGATGATTATACAGCGCTTCCTGCTACGAACGGTACACTTAAAATGGTTACAGAGGGCGCATATGAGCCTTTCAATTACTTCAAAGACGGCAAGATAGTCGGTTATGACATAGATATTGCGGTTCGTTTCTGCAAAGCAAGGGGTTATGCCCTTGAGATCGAGATGCTGGATTTTGATAAGATCATTGATGCTGTTGCGGCAGGCGAGTATGACTTTGCAGGCGCTGGTATCACGATCACTCCCGAGCGTGCAGAGAAGGTGTATTTTTCAGAGCCGAACTATTCTGGCGGCGTTGTGATGTGCGTGCTTAAATAATCTGTCTGCATAGAAGACGAATATAAACAAATCAAGCCATGGTATTTATGATGTCAGATCAGAAATACCATGGCATTTATCGGCAAATTGTTAATGACAAACGTGTGCATATTTAGGGGAAAATGAGTTGAATAAGAAGATCGCTCTTTTACTGCCGATCAGATCGGTCGTTTTTGCTTTGATCTTTATCGCTGGTTCTATGCTTGTGAATAAAGACATCAGTGAAATAAGCAACTGGTGGTCTGTGGCGGCAACGGAGGTCAATATCATTACCATATTTCTGCTTGTTGCTGTTGCCAAAAAGAACGGTGAAACATATTGGGAGCTTATCAACTATCAGAAGGGTAAGACTAAGATCAGTCAGATAATAGCTGTTTCTGTTGTTATCCTGCTTGTCGGTATGGGCGGGATGTGTCTCGCAGGATACTTATGTTACCGGCAATTTCCTTTCCCGGCGCCAATGATGATAGCCCCTATCCCTGCTGTTCTGGCTGTCATAAATATTCCGCTGCTGCCGATCACAACAGCTTTTGCCGAAGACGGTCTGTATCTCGGATGCGGTGTCAATCAAATCAGCAATAAAACAGCGGCAATTTTGATCCCTGCGTTTTTCTTTGCGTTACACCACAGCTTTATACCAACTCTGTTCGATATAAGGTATGTGATATACAGATTTCTTTCTTTCCTGCCCCTGACGATTATCCTGTGTTGGTATTACCACAAAAAACGTGATCCGTTGCCGATAATGATCGGACACGCAATTATAGATATTGCAACGGTCATGCAGATACTTGCAACATCTACGATACCGGGCTCTTATGAAACAATGTCCGGAATGTAAGTTCTGAACAGAGCGGATGTCCCCTTAGCATTTAATTGAAAATGCTAAGGGGACAACTATATTGTTTTGGAGCGGATATAAAGATCCAAAAGCGGACTGCGTCCAATTTTGTTTTGAGACGCAGCCCGCCTTTTTAATCATTTATGCTCAGAGCGATATGATAAGCTCACCGGCCGCAGGGTCGGCGCTTATAGCATCCCTGCCGGCTATCCTTACGGTAAACGGTTTGTCGGTCTTGGTGTAGGTCACCCTGACATTATCCCCCTGTCTTACGGCAGTTATGGTGAATATCTTTTCTGCCTCGGTGTCATAGATGTCGGCGGTTATCTCTTTTCCCTCGGAGGGGGCATAGATCACAAACTCTGTATCTCTGAGATAGTCATACTCAAAGTCTCGTTCAAATGCGCCGTATGCCACTATGCTGTCAGCCTTTGCCAGACAGGGCAGTCCGAAGTAGTCGTATTTCTTATTGTAGAATTTTCCGCCTTCCAGCACTTCACCGCTTATTATATCCGTCCATGTACCCTGGGGCAGATAGAACTCTGCTGTCCCGCAGTCATTGAGTATCGGGGCAACTAGGATATTATCGCCGAACATATACTGTCTGTCAAGGGTCAGGCAAGCGGGATCGTCGGCATAGTCTATCACCATGGCTCTCATCATGGGCACGCCCACGGTATGTGTCTTGACAGCCTGTGACCATATGTAAGGCATAAGTCTGCCCTTTAGCTTTGTGAAGTGTCTGAGCACATCGACACATTCGGTCGAATCGTCTTTGTCAAATAGCCACGGCACTCTGTAAGAAGAATTTCCGTGAAGTCTTGAGTGTGTGGAAAGAAGACCGAATGCTGCCCAGCGCTTGTAGATGTCTGCCGTCGCAGTTGCTTCAAAGCCCGACATATCGTGGCTGAAAAATCCGAAGCCCGACATACACAGAGACAGACCGCCTCTTATCGTCTCAGCCATAGAGGTGTATTCAGCGGAGCAGTCACCGCCCCAGTGAACCGGGAATTTCTGACCGCCCACGGTGGCAGAGCGGGCAAAGAGACACGCCTTGTTCTCGCCGTAGTGATCTTTCAGCACGTTGAAAACGGTCTTGTTATAGAGATATGTGTAGTAATTATGCATGGCTATGGGGTCAGAGCCGTCATAATATACCACGTCGGTCGGTATCCTCTCACCGAAGTCTGTCTTGAAGCAGTTCACTCCCTGCTCACAGAGCTTTTTCAGCTTTGATGCGTACCATTCACAAGCAGCAGGGTTTGTGAAGTCCACCAGAGCCATTCCCGGCTGCCACATATCACACTGGAATATGCTGCCGTCACGGTTCTTTATGAAATAGCCGTTCTCTGCGCCCTCGTCAAACAGCTTGGAGCGCTGGGCGATATATGGATTTATCCATACGCAGATCTCAACATTTTTCTGCGTTTTAAGGCGTGTGAGCATTGCAGTGGGATCAGGGAACTGCCTTGTGTCCCATTCAAGGTTGCACCACTCAAATTCCTTCATCCAGAAGCAGTCAAAATGGAATACCTGCAGAGGTATGTCACGCTCAGCCATGCCGTCTATGAAGGATGTTACGGTATCCTCATCATAGTTTGTGGTGAACGAGGTGGTGAGCCACAGACCGAAGGTATATGCAGGGGGGAGCGCAGGCTTGCCCGACAGTGTGGTGTAGTTTGACAGCACCTCGGTGATGTTCTCACCTGCTATCACAAAGTATTCCAGGTGTTCGCCGGGGACCGTGAAGGAAACCTTTGATACGGTGTCCGAGCAGACCTCAAATGAGACCTTGTCGGATGAGTTCACCAGCACGCCGTATCCTGCCGAGCATACATAGAAGGGGATAGACTTGTAGGATTGATCCGAGCAGGTACCTCCGTCAGCGTTCCATATCTCAACGTTCTGACCATTCTTTACGAATGGAGTGAACTTTTCGCCAAAGCCGTAGTAATAGTCCCCAACGTTCATGGTGAGCTGTTCTCTGATGAATGTGCTCCTGCTGTCACGGGGGAAGGACCAGAATGTGTCATCCTGTGATGAGTCCATCCTTGCTGATGTTTTGAACTTGCTCTCGTCTATGACAGAAGAGCTTCTCCATGCGCCGCCCGTTAGACGCTTGTCCTTGTAATAGTACTGTACAGACCAGGTGTATTTTGCGATGATGACTTTTGTGTTGCCTGATATTATCTCCCATGCATCGTCTTTTTCAACTATCTCCGGAGTGTAGCCCTGATCCTCCTCAAGCTCGAACTTGGGCTGGTTTTTCAGTGTGCCCTTGTAGTGGTCTATGCTGACCTTTATAACGTCCTTCTGTGTGGAAGTGAATGTTATGTCAAGACACGGACCGCCGAGGGTCATGCCCCTGTTATGTATGTACTGTGTTGTGGCATAGACGTTCAGACCGTTCTTCACAGGTGTGATCTCATATGCCTGTGATGAGTAGTGAACGTCATATCCTTTCTGATTGAGCCAGAAACCGTCAGCAAATTTCATAAGATACCTCCGCATATAAAAAATCGGGTCAAATGTTATCGTTTTCATAGTACAACATAAACAAGGATTTGTCAAGAGCTTTTTTAAAAATCCCCCGAAAAATCAAGATCATGATACCATATGATAACTCATTTTCCTTTTCAGTATGACACTTTTATTGTCAATCCAACAAAAAAACGTCATAGTATTTCTGAACTGTATATCAGAAATACTATGACGAAACACGTTACATATGGGGCTCTTAATGTCAGATCTGATCGTCATCGGGTCTGTCGAGAGCGCTGGTGTCTATGTCGCCGATCTCATCCATTGTACCCGAGGGATAACCGTTATCCGCAGGCTGAGCGGATTGTGGAGCAGACACATCATCAGTGCTTATGTTATCCATTGTGCCCGAGTTGCCGAAATCGCTGTAGGGCTTATAGGGCTGCATACCTGAGGTGTTCTGATAACCGTTATTCTGCGCAGGCTGAGAACCAAAGCTCTGGGTGCTGTTGTAGCCGTTGTAACCGCCGTTTGCAGAGTATGCATCGGAGGATGTGGGGTAGCTCTGGTCGAAGAAGTTATTGTCCTGATAATCTTCGGGAAGCTCGCCGGGGAGAGCGATGCCGTTTGTGATAGCCTTAGCCTTCATGCAGCAGTAGAATTCAGCATATGTTGCATAGAGGTAGGGGAATACGAATATGTTGCCGATACCGAGAGGCACAAGGCCTGCAAGGATGGTCCAGCCGATGAAGGAAAGGCCGAGAAGGAAGCAGTTCATCTTCTCGCCGTCCATTGTACGGCGGCTTATCTCAAAAGCGCGGTCGCGATCGATATTGGGGTTTTCAGCGAGGATGTAGGGAACGAGGAAATACTCATAGCCCTTGATGATGCCGGGGATTATAAGAAGCAAAGACCAGAGGAACACATAAAGGTCTCTGAAGAACATGGTCTTTGCCACGTTGCCGTAGCCGTTCTTGAACATGGAGAACAGTTTCATTATATCAACGTTGTTTCTCTCATATCTTGCATCAAGGTGGAACTTGCGGTAGCCTACCTGGATGATATTGCCGACGAAGATAGTATAGAGAGAACCTAAAGCTGCGGCAATAATGACAATTACAGCCACAACACCCATAACAGCACCGAATATAGCCATTTCATCAAAATCATCGGCAGTCTTGACAGGCTGTATCACAGCTGTTGTCTGTGCTGCGGGGGCATTTATCGTTATGCTCGCTCCGTCGTCAGTCGTAAAGCTCATATCTATGATACCGCCGACGCTGTCCTCAGTCTCCCATGAATATGTGCTGCCGTTGTTTTGCTCCTCAATCTGCTCCTTGAGGTCTTCCCAGCTCTTTCTTGCTCCGGTAGCGCTGGAGCTGCTACCGCCAAGGCCTCCGCAGAGGATGCCGAAGATGAGAGCTGCAAGCACACCCTTCCAGTAAAAATCCTTCAGAACGGATTTTGCGTTTTCTTTAAGTCCTGATATAGTCCAGTTCATATACATTTTCCTTTCATGTCAAAGTTGCAGATATCCCCCATCTGCGGTACTTATTCTAACATATCCTACGTCATAATTCAAGGGATTTTACGATTTTCTAATTATATTCTAATAATTCTAATAAATCTCATAAATTACGGGTAAATCATACAAAAATAAATCTGTTTCCAATGCACACGTATTATGCAGGATATCATATACCGTAAAACTGCTTTCAAAGAAACGAACAGATACAACATCCCCCGAAACGCTCGTCATAAGCATATCGGGGGATGAAAAATATGAACATCAAAGAGATCTCAGTTTCTTTTCAAGCTCTTCCTTTATGACCTTGGGTGTTGCCGCACCTCTGAGTTCCTTGCTGCACTGACCCATGAGGAAGCCGAATACCTTGACATCGCCGCTCTTGTACTGGTTCACGGCCTTTTCATTGTTGGCGATGACCTGCTCGATGACTTCAAGCACTCTGCCTGTGTCGCTTACGATGAGCATACCGTTTGCCTTTGCGATCGCCTCGGGGTCTCCGCCCTTTTCTGCCATTTCACGGAATATCTCCTTGGCATCGTTCTTAGTGACCTTATCCGTGTCGGACATCTCAACGAGCTTTGCTACATCAGCCGCAGTGAAAGAGGGCTTGTCGATATCTATCTCGCCGAGGTTTATTCGGCGCATGATCTCGCCGTTTATGAAGTTCACAAGAGACTTGGGATTGTTGTAGTGAGTGAGGCATTCTTCAAAGAGATCGGATATCTTCTTGGTGTTTACAATCACCTTTGCTTCCTTTTCGGGAATGCCGAAGCCCATGTACTTTGCAAGTCTCTGCTTGGGCATTTCGGGAAGCGATGCCTTTATCCTCTCAAGATCTTCATCACGAAGATTTACCTGCTTGATATCGGGGTCGGGGAAATACTTGTAATCGTGAGCGTCTTCCTTGGAGCGCATCGCCTTTGTCTCGCCCTTGTTTGCGTCGAAACGCCTTGTCTCCTGGATCACCTCGCCGCCTCTGTCAAGTATCTGAGCCTGACGCTTTATCTCATACTCGATGGTGCGGTATATGGATTTGAGGGAGTTTACGTTCTTTATCTCCGCTCTTGTGCCGAATTCGGTGGCGTCCTTTCTCATAAGGGACACGTTTACATCGGCACGGATAGAGCCTTCCTCCATCTTGCAGTCGGACACTCCGGCGTACTGCAAAAGCAGAGCTATGGTCTCAACGAGGGTCCTTGCTTCCTCGGGTGAGCGCATATCGGGCTCGGTAACTATCTCAACGAGGGGCACGCCGCAGCGGTTATAGTCGCAGAGGGAAACGCCGTTTAGATCATCGTGTATGAGCTTGCCTGCGTCCTCTTCAAGATGTATGTGGTTGATGCGTATGGTCTTGCTCTTTTTCTCACCGTTCTCCTCATACTCTATGGGCACTGCACCTGCAAGGCATATGGGCAGGTTCAGCTCAGATATCTGATACGCCTTGGGAAGGTCGGGATAGAAGTAGTTCTTTCTGTCCCAAACGGAGAATTTGTTTATTTCGCAGCCGAGTGCATAGCCTGCCTTGATTGCATATTCCACAGCACGCTGGTTTATTATGGGCAATGTGCCGGGCATACCGGAGCATACGGGGCAGCAGCGGGTGTTCTTTTCGCCGCCGAATTCGGCAGAGCAGGTGCAGAACACCTTTGAATTTGTCAAAAGCTCGGAATGTATTTCAAGACCGATAACGGGTATATAATCTGATACAGACATTGTGAAACCTCCTTAAAGTGACGCACCGATGCGGTCAAACTGCTTTTCAAATGCGTCAGCCGCTCCGATAATGGTAGTTTCATCCCACATCTTGCCGACTATGGACATACCTATCGGCATACCGTTCTCGTCATAGCCGCAGGTAGTGGAGAGTGCGGGCAGGGAGGCTATATTCACTGTAACTGTGCAGAAATCAGCCTGATACATCTTCTTGGGGTCGCTGATATTTTCGTTTATGCCGTAGGCAACGCTCGGAGCGGTCGGTGTGATGATAAGATCGCACTTGGTGAATATATCCGCATATTCCTCTCTTATCTTCTGCTTGAGACCCATAGCCTTGCCGTAGTAAGCGTCATAGTATCCGGAGGAGAGAGCATAGTTGCCGAGAAGTATCCTTCTCTTGACCTCATCTCCGAAGCCCTCGCTCCTGGATGCAACGATCAGGTCGTTGTAGCTGCCGCCCACATCAGCCCTGTGACCGAACTTGATGCCGTCATAACGTGAGAGGTTGGAAGAAGCCTCAGCCGATGCGATGAGGTAATAAGCCGCAATGGCATACTTCAGCGACGGCATGGATGCCTCGATGATCTCGGCGCCCATTGCCTTGTAGGTGTCAACTGCCGCAAGAACGGACTTTCTCACGTTCTCGTCAACGCCCTCGGCGAAGAATTCGGAAACGACCGCTATCTTCACACCCTTCATGCTCATGCCTATCTTGGAGGTGTAATCATCCACGGGAAGTCTTGACGATGTGCCGTCATGGAAGTCATAGCCCGATATCGCATTCAGGATGATGCCGCAGTCCTCAGCGCTCCTTGCCACGGGACCTATCTGGTCGAGTGAGCTTGCGAACGCTACAAGACCATAGCGTGATACTCTGCCGTAGGTTGGCTTTATGCCGGTAACACCGCAGAAAGCCGCAGGCTGTCTTATCGATCCGCCTGTATCCGAGCCGAGAGCCGCTGCACAGAGATCTGCGCCCACAGCGGCGGCAGAGCCGCCCGATGAACCGCCGGGTACTCTTGTGAGATCATAGGGGTTCTTTGTCTTGGCAAAAGCGGATGTCTGTGTGGAGCCGCCCATTGCGAACTCGTCCATGGAGGTCTTGCCCAGCATAACGATGCCCTCGTTCTCGAGCTTGTCCATGACTGTTGCGTTATAGGGGGGCACGAAGTTTTCAAGCATTCTGGATGCGCAGGTGGTCTTTACGCCCTCTGTGCATATATTATCCTTTATGGCAAGGGGGATGCCGCAAAGAGAGGATGCCTCGCCTGCGTTGATCTTCTCCTGTGCCTTATCGGCAGCTGACAGAGCGGCTTCGGGAGTTACGGTGATGTAGCTCTCCACCTTCTTGTCAACGCTCTCTATCCTGTCAAGATAAGCCTGTGTGAGCTCTCTTGCAGATACTTCCTTTTTATCGAGCTTCTCTCTGAGGCTCTTTACTGTAAGTTCTACCATCGTCACAACTCCTTTATTCTACTACCTTGGGAACTACAAAGCAGTTTTCCTGATTTACTGCATTCTGCAGGAGCTTATCCGTTGCGAGTGAGGGCATAGCCTCATCGGGACGCAGATCCTCAAGATAGACGTTGTGATTGTCCTTATAGGGGTCATAGGTTATGTCGATATCCTTTATGGTATCCATTATCTCGATTATGCTTGTCATATCCTTGACAGCCTGTTCAAGCTCCTCGTCGGTGAATTCGAGCTTAGCCAGCTTTGCAAGATATTTGACCATATCAAGCTCCATAAAAGTCACTCCTTTGAATTAGTTTTAAACAACAGCTTTCATTATAGCACATCTTCGGCGTTTTGTCTACTGTTTTATGTTAACTTGTGAGAAAAGTTTTGCACCAAAGCGGCACTCACACCTGTCATTATACACAGCGGCCGCCGTCCCTGTACAGAACGGCGGTACACTTATGATACTATCTGAGAAATCTGCCTATCCTCTCGTCGGGTACCGACGGGAACAGGCTTTTTATATGGTCAAACAACAGCTCGTAAGACTCATCGGAGGAATGTGCATATACCCTGTCGGTGAACTCAGCACCGAAGAGCTTTTCCGGCGTGGAATACTCCGCCACGCCCCAGCCGTATCTGCTGCCGTTTCTGTCTGTCATATAGACAAAATCATCGGTTATGACGTAGCACTGATATTGCAGACGGGCAATGGACGTATCAAAGCCCTTTACGCCGTTCTTTCCGTAGCCGCCCTCTTTTTTCAGACGCTTGGATATCACGGGGGCAAGCTCATCTATCAGGTCGTAGAGCGCCTTGTCGCTGTATCGTGCCAAACCGTCATCATATCTTGCATCAAAGTCATAGCCGTCACGGCGGTAGTTGGCAAGCTCGCAGAAAAGATCCGCCCTTACATATGCCGCCTTTTTCTCAAAGAACTTGCCATAGGCACAGCCTGTGCTCTTTATGACAGGACCTTTCCATTCCCATGCGCCCTCCTCCTCGGAGAACCAGCATTCGGGGGCGATATGCTCCTCTATGGAAAAGCCGTCTATGGAGTTTCTGAAATACGGTATGATGCCGTATTTCTCTATTGCATCCTCAAGATCATGCTGTGATCGTATATATAGTTTGTCAAACATCACTGACCGACCTGTTCAAATTCTCTTGCAACATCCTCAAGAAGCTGTCTTATTGGCAGATGCTGGGGACAGACCTTCTCGCACTTGCCGCACTTTATGCACTCCGATGCCTTGCCGTTGTTTATGGTATAGACCTCGTCGTAGTAGAAATTTGCGTTCCAGTTGTGATATATCTCCCTTATGTTCATGCATGAGAACAGATCGGGTATCGAGATGTGTACGGGACAGCCGTCCGTGCAGTAGCGGCAGGCGGTACACTGTATTATATGCTTGCCCTTCATGATGGCGCATACCCTGCTGACAGCCTCTGTTTCCTTGTCCGAGAGGGGCTTGAAGTCCTTCATATATGAGATATTGTCCGAGAGCTGGGTCATATTGCTCATGCCCGAAAGCACTGATATAACTCCGTCAAAGCCTGCCGCAAATCTTATGGCATAGCTTGCCTGACTGCCTCCGAGAGCTTTGAGCGGACCTGCCGCATCGTCGGGCAGAGAAGCAAGGTTGCCGCCCTTTACAGGCTCCATTATCAGAACGGACTTGCCGTATCTGCGGCACACTTCGTATACCTTGCGGCTCTGTACCGCAGGGTCTTCATAATCAAGGTAATTAAACTGTATCTGAACGACCTCTATCTCCGGATAATCATTGAGTATGCGTTCAAGAACCTCTGCCTTGTCGTGGAATGACAGACCCACATGGCGAATCTTACCTTCTTTTTTCAGTTCAAAGGCTGTCTCATATGCACGGCACCGCCTGAACTTGTCGTAGTTACCTGCGCCCTGTGCGTGCATGAGATAGAAGTCAAAATAATCGACGCCGCATATCCTGAGCTGTTTCTCAAAGAAAGGACGGATATCCTCCTCCTTGTCAAAATACGGGTCGGTCAGCTTATCTGTGAGCACATAGCTGTCTCTGGGATAGCGTGAGGTCAGGCAGGTCTTTATCGCTTCCTCGCTCATGCCGCTGTGATAGCCGTGGGCCGTGTCGAAATAGTTGAATCCGTTCTCGATGAACGTATCCACCATCTGACAGACCTGATCCGTGTCGATAGCATCGCCGTTCATGGGCAGACGCATAAAGCCGAAGCCAAGCTTCTTTTTTATCCTATCCATAACTATGCCTCCTGTTGTCAACAATATACAAATATAGTATACTATACAATTCTGAATTTGTCAAGATTAAATATTTGAACTGGTAAGGTATTGAATGTTTGTCTGTCAGAAAACTTTATTCTGCTGCTTACTGTATCCGCTCTGCTTGTTAAGGCTTCTGAAATGTCGTATTCAGCCATTTTTATTCCTCCTTTAATTTTTGAAATCTTATTCCCTGAAATTTTCCCTCATTATCAAAAAGTGTAACACACACCAGATTGTCATTTTTAATTCTAACTATTTTATAATCCATAGTTGATAGATCTGGTGAAGAATTTCTAACTATATCGTAAAAATCATCATATGTTAATCCGTTGGAAATAGCTACTCCGGATATTTGTATGTTAGGTAATTTTACAGCAGGGTCAATGTCTATAGAATACACTTTACCATTATCCAAAAAAACTGCACCAATCTTATTCTCTTTATCCTCATACCAAATGTTACTACCAGATTTAGCATCCTTATTCACTATTACACTCTCACTTAGTGACTCCAAATCAGTCGGCAACGAATACTCATGTCCATCGATCACAATAGAATTTGTGAGTTCAAATGGCTTTTCTTCATCAACAGACTGAACTACCGTAGTCTCCGCTGTCGTCTCCGCCGGCTGGCTGATCTCAGCCCCCGCCTTGTTACCGCATCCGCTGAGATTGACACTCATGATAAGTGCAAATATCAAAGACATTGACTTTGTTAATACTTTCATAACTATTTTACTTTCCTTTCGGAAAGCCCTCCTCTAAATTCAGCATGGAGTTTTTCGCCCTCTGTTTAAGTATATCATTTGTACGGCGAAAATCAAATAAAATCAGATAAGAGTTTCATTAGATTTAAATTAAAAATCTCCTATGCATCAACAGAGATGCCGTTATCATTATATCACGATTTTTACATTACACAATTCACTGTCGGGATAATTTACACTTAGTTCATAATATGCTTTGAGGATCCTGTATGCTCGTATCTCCCACAGATAAAAACAACATCCCTGTGTATTTTACAGGGATGCTGACATAATGTGTGCCGTCTTCGGTCACTCTGCTATGTTGTTGTAATACTCAAATACAAGGTCTTCTGCGGCGTTCTCCACGTCATCTGTCCATGTGAGGGTGATCGGGTCACCGTCTGAGAAGATGATCCTGCCCGTGCCGTCGGTATAGACTGTCTCGGAGGATTCTTCGCCCTCCTCGCTGAATGTGACTATCCTCTCGGTGCAGTCTGTGTACTCGATAGTGAGAGTGTCGGGGTCGAATTTGCCTGTCATTTCCCACTCGCTGTGCTCGAATGCACTGCTTGACCACCATATCTTGATCCTTGCGCTGTCCGAGCCCTCGGCGGTTATCTCCATATTAGCCCTGCCCACGCCGTATGCGCCGACAAAGTTCATGACAGGGTTCTGAGTGTCGCCGTCGTCCGAGAGAAGCTCATCATCACTGTCCGAGGTTTCATTTGTATCATCGTAAAGACCGTCTCCCTCATTCTCGGGAACGGAAAGCTCAAATGTGTCGGGATCTGCACCCTCGACAAGAGTGAAGCTGTAAGTCATTGCGCCCTCGTCATAGTCAAAGGTGCCTGTGATCGAGCCATCAAATTCCTTTGTGAAGTGGGCATTGGTAATGTCGTCGGGACTGCCGAAATGGAAAACCGCATCACTGCCGTTCTGCTCACATTCAAAGCCGATACCGCTCTTGCCGTCGGCGTTTTCCGTTCTGCCGCTTTTCTCGTCATAGAATACATAGTATACATCATCACTGCCGCTTGATGCCATGTATACGCCCTTTGTGAATATGGGGGATACGGTCTCGTCAGCAGATATGGCTGTGGTCTCAGCCGAGGGTGCGGCTGAAGTTCCTGCGGCAGAAGTATCCGAGGGCAAGGCGGGTACCTTCTCACAAGCGGTGAGAAGCGCTATCGCCATGACTGATGCGGTGATTATCTTTTTCTTCATGTTTGTTTGCCTCCTGTGTTCTTTTGAATGACAACCATAACATTATATGACATCATCCTGTCTGTGTCAATGTATAAATGTCCAAAAAATGCATTTATAAGATTGCGGAAATGTTAATGAATTGCTCCGCAATATCGTCTTGACGTAAATATCATTGTGTGATATACTTATCCTGATATTTTTTGGAAAGAGGATTATATGTTCAAAAAGACCGTCACTTTGCTGTTCTGCCTTATCATGTGCGGATGCGCCGCAAGGGAGCAGACGGCTGAATTCTTTGCTATGGACACATATATGCAGATAAGGTATCACAGCGACAAAGACTTGTCTGACAAACTTGAGGACAGAGTGCGTCAGATAGAGCGTGAGATCTCCGTGACGGATACCGGCAGTGCTGTGTATAAACTGAATGAGAGCGGCAGGGCGGTGTTTTCTCATGAGGGTTCGGCGCTGGTGGATGACGCTATTGGATTGTGTGCAAAGACCGAAGGTGCGATGGATATATCCGTTTATCCGATAGTGAGAGAATGGGGCTTTACAACAGGGGAATATCATATACCCGATGATGATGTCATCGCAAGGCTGCTGGAGCGCACAGATTACCGCCTGATAAAGAATGACGGGGATATCGTGACCGTTCCCGACGGTATGATGATAGACCTGGGCTGTATAGGCAAGGGATATACAGGCGATGTGCTGGCGGAGATGCTTCGTGAGGAGGGGGTCAGATCGGGGATACTCGACCTCGGCGGAAATATACAGACCATCGGTAAAAAGCCCGACGGCAGTATGTGGCGTGTGGGTATCCGTTCGCCTCTCGTCACATCGGGATATGACAGTCTGGGTGTACTTATGTCAAGCGATGAAGCAGTGATAACGTCCGGGGGATACGAGCGCTTTTTTGAGGAGAATGGCAAGGTATACTGGCATATCATAGACCCGTCAACAGGATACCCTGCAAAAAGCGGTATAATATCTGCCACGGTCATTGGCGGAAGCGGCGAGGTGTGTGATGCGCTGTCAACTGCTCTTTTTGTAATGGGAGAAGAGCGTGCGGCTGATTTCTGGCGGGATGACAGGAGCTTTGATATGATACTTGTCACCGATGACGGCAGAGTGGTGATTACACCGTCTGTGAAGGACAGGTTCACATTGAATGACGGAGAGTATCTTTTGCAGGTGATAGATGATGAAAACTAAGACATGGATCATCGTGACAGCGGTGATTTTTGTCGTGAGCGGTGTGCTGACGGCGGCGATGTTCTGGGGCAGAGGCAGGACTGCCGAGGTAGTCCTGGACGGCAGGGTAATTGAGAGGATAGACCTTGATGCTGTTAAAGAGGGATACTCCTTTGATGTAAAATGTGACGGCGGATACAACAGGATAAGGGTCGAGCACGGCAGGATATGTATATCCGATTCAGACTGCCCCGATTGTGTCTGTGTGCGGTACGGCTGGCTGTCAGGGGGCAGTGTGCCCATAGTATGTATGCCGCACAAGCTTGTCATACGGATCGCAGACGGTGATGATGAGACCGATGCTGTGTCGGGGAGGGGTCAACATGGCTAAGCGCATGGTATATGATGCGATGCTTTTGGCGGTGGCTCTCATTATATTTGTTGTTGAGGCGCAGATACCGCCGCTTGTGCCCATAGCAGGGGTAAAGCTCGGTCTTGCAAATATAATAACGGTGTATTCCATGTTCAGGGTCGGTGCAGGGGATACTCTGGCAATACTTGCCTGTCGTGTCATCATCGGCAGTATATACTGCGGTCAGCCTGTATCGTTCATATATTCGGCGGCGGGCGGGATAATGTGCTATCTTGTCATGCTCCTCATGAAAAGGATACTTACCGAAAGGCAGATATGGGTCTGCGGCGTATTCGGTGCGATAGCCCACGGTGGGGGTCAGACGGCGGTGGCGGTCGTTATGTTCGGCACAGCAGCGCTTTCATATTTGCCTCTGCTTACCTTGTCGGGGATAATCACAGGGCTGTTCACAGGGCTTTGTGCACAGTATGTGAGCAACAGGTCGAAGTACTTTGAAAAGTGAAAAAGTCATTGATTATGGGGCACGGCGCTGTTTTCTTTTATACAAAATGACTATTGACATCATATATTTGCTGTGATATAATACAAGACTGTAAGCGGTGGTTAACTAGTGCTTACTTTATATTTCGATGATAGTTAGCTGTAAATAACCTGCAAGGTCGTTTCCTGCCGTTCAAGAGGAATGGCTTTTTGCCTTTGGGTTAGATATGTATAACCGTATGTTAGCTGTATACAACTTATGAAGAACAAAAGAAGACTTGCTCTGGCAATGTGCCTTCTGATGACGGGATGTTCGCCCGACGGCGCTTTGGACATACCGGACGAGGAGCATATAGTGTCATCTCTCAGGAATGGTCTGAAAGAGCATTCAAGCGTGATCGAGATCACATTTTACAGCGATGACGATGTGTCTCGTTCCCTTGCGGATGCCGCAGACAGACTTATGAGGGCGGCAATGTATGAGTCAGAAGATCCGACGGGCGGCGACTACATAAGATACCAGTACGGCGGATACAGCGGTGAGTTTGGTTGCCGTAGAGTTAGCTGTAACTACCTGTGCAGTATAAAGCTTATACCTGACTACTATTCCTATCTTGTCTATGAAAACAAGGTCAATGAAAAGGTGGCTGAGATACAGGCAGGGTTCGGCTTTGACGATGAGACCGCTGATGCTGAAAAAGTAAAGGCTGTCTATGATTACATCTGTCAAAATGTGAAATACGACAGGATTCATGTCAAAAATCCTCACCACAGGCTTCGCTCGACTGCTTATTCGGCACTATGCATGGGGACTGCAACCTGTCAGGGGTATGCGGTTGCGGTGTACAGGCTATTGAAGGAAAACGGCATAGATGCCCGTGTGGTGACAGGAAGTACGGACCGTGCCGAAGACAGCTTTCATGCGTGGAATATATGCTGCGTAGACGGTATGTATTACAATCTTGATGCAACATGGGACAGTGGTTCCGATAGTTCGGAGGGCTATGATTATTTTCTCAGGGGCTCGTGCTTTGAGGGGCACACGCCTGCGGAAGAGTTTATGACACGGGATTTTACGGAAAGATATCCTGTGGCAGAGAGTGATTATGAATAAAATACATACTAAAATAGTATGATATTGTGAAAGGTCGATTTCTATGAAGCAGAAAAATGCACTGCCGATGATCCTTGTCACGCTTATGGTCGTGCTTCTTCTTATACCTGCCTTTGTGACAATGGCAAAGGGCGGAGGCGGAGCGTCTGTTTCCAATGATGATGAATATTTCCTCACATGGGAGGAATATGTTACCGCTCACGGTATGACATCGTGGAACTGGACGGATGCGGCTGATGCGATAGAAAAAGTGGCACAGCACGCCGCCGATCTTTACGAGCAGGGCGACAAGGGTACTGCATATGAATATGCGAAGGCTACATACTGGGGCTATTATGAGACCACAGGTTTTGAGAGAAACACTATGACATATATCTCGGGGTCGAGAGTGAGCTCGGTAGAGCTTCAGTTCACAACTCTGAGAAAGGCTGTAAAGAAAGACCTGGGCACCGAAACGGTGCGTGCGGAGGCTGAAAAGCTGTCGGATATGCTGCATGAGGATGCGGTGATACTGAGCCCCGAGAGCGGCTCGCAGTCGACCGGCAGTACTGCTGAAAAGTCGGCAGGAAGCAAGGCAGCTACTTTTGCGGGCAGCTTCGGCATAATACTCCGAGAGGGACTTGAAGCAATACTCGTTGTCGGCGCGATAATAGCATATCTGCTCAAAGCCGGCAAGAAAAAAGAAGTCATACCGGTATATATCGGTGCCGGATTTGCGGTGGTGTGCAGTTTTATCATGGCAGGGGTGCTGTCATGGCTGAAAGCGATAAACCCCGAGACCCATATGTCCCAGGAGATCATAGAGGGCTTTGCGGCTCTCATAGCAGTCGTTGTACTGTTCTATGTTTCGAACTGGATGGTATCAAAGGCCGAGTCTGAGGCGTGGGAAGGCTACATAAAGGGCAAGGTCGCTGAATCTGCCGAGAAGGGCAATATGTTCGCACTTGCATTTACTGCATGGCTGGCGGTCTTCAGAGAAGGCGCAGAGGTGATACTCTTCTACCAGCCGATGCTGAGCGAGGGGAATCCCGAAATGGTGTGGGCAGGTTTTGCGGCAGGCTGTGCGGCTCTTGTTGCTGTGTTTGCAGTGATACGTCTGCTGTCGGTCAAGCTGCCTCTCAAACCTTTCTTCCTTGCAACGAGCATACTTATGGCGTTCATGACGGTATGCTTCATGGGCTCCGGAATAAAGGAGCTTATGGAGGGCGGCGTGTTCGATGATATGTCGTTCATGCTGTCAAGTCCTTCATGGCTCAGCTGGATACCCTATAACGATGTGCTCGATGTATTCGGAGTTTATCCTCTTATCGGCACTGTTGTTCCTCAGCTGATACTTCTTGTGATAACCGTTGTTACATTCGTCGTTCAGATAAAGAGAAACGGCGATTTGAAGAAGACTCAATAAGTCGTAAAGACAGCTTAGCTGTCTTGATATACACAATCATTTCAAAGGAGTTTTTTAAATGAAGAAGTCTATCGCACTTCTGTGCACAATGAGCATGGCTCTTTCACTTGCGGCTTGCAATTCTCCTGCCGCTGAAAAGACAGAGACAACAGCCGCTCCTGCTGAAACAGCAGAGGTCAAGACGGAGCAGGCAGCAGACCCCGGTGATGCGGGCTTTACCGAGTTCCCCATATTTGAGGATGAGGAAGTATCCTTCATGAACGTGTCCGCTGTATATTTCCAGCCTGTTCCCATGTCCAACGGAAATGAAAATATAGAGGATTTCAATATCCATCTTGAGTGCGATGTATCCGCTCTTGAAAACAAGCTCGGCTACGGCACAGGCGACTGGGTACCTTATCTCACAGTAGATTACAAGGTAGTCGGCGACAACGGTGCAGGCGACGTTGCGGCACAGGGCACATTCATGGTAATGAGTGCATCTGACGGTCCTCACTACGGCGCTAACATCAAGCTCGACAAAGCTGATACCTATGAGGTAACATTCACATTCCACAGTCCCGAAGAGAACGGATATCTCGTTCATACCGATGCTGAAACAGGCCCGGGCGGCACATTCGATGAGTATTTCAAGGACGGCAACCTTACTGTAACGGTAGGCGGCTGGGAGTATACTCCTCAGGAGTGGAACTGATAAAAATACTTTTCTCTAAAATGGACGATATCCGCATACGGCGGCGCTGTATGCGGATATCATCACATTCTGCAAACTACGGGTGTGACCCGTTTTTGTCTGTGATGATACAGATCTTTTTGCACATGATGTGTAAAGGTATGCATCATCAGGGGCAGAAATACTTATTCGGGAGCTGTATTGATGCTTAAATTTTTTATTACGGTCACAAAGGACCTTATTTCGGCGGCGATATTGTCAGCGATGCTCTTTGCATATGTGCCCATGATATCCGGAAAGAAAGGGCGCAATATCCTTACGGCAGGCACTCTGGCCGGTATGGCGGCGGCTGTGGTCATAGCGGTGCTCAAGAACACCACTAAGGTCATAGACAAGTCGGGCGGAACAGGCGTGTGGAACAACTGGATATTCGGCGCATCCCTTGCAGGTCTGCTTGTTTTTCTGGTGATGAGCATTCTGATGAATCGCAAGTCGACGGATGCGGGAGGCGTCGCCTTACCATGTGCGGCGGCACTGATGTCATGTACATTCTGGGCATATGCGCTGCCGAGCGTGCTGGGGTATCCTTTCAACTTCTCTCTAAACGGTGATTCGGTATTCTCCACTGCATTCATCTATCGATTTGTGGGGTACCTCTTCGGCATCATCCTTTCTGTTCTTATATTTCTTGCAGTCTACCAGTGCGCCGTCAGGATCGGCAGAAGCACTGTTTTTGTGTTTATGTGTACCGCACTTCTGATAAACGGATTCTGGCAGTTCACAAAGATAGTTCAGGTGCTCCATGCAAAGCGGATCGTTTCGGGTCACGCCTGGTTCACACTGGTGCGCTACTCATCGAATTACAGTGATGTGTTCATATACGCACTGCTGCTTACTGCACTGATCATACCGGTAATGCTCATAGTAAAGAGCTTTAATGTAAAGGAGCCCTATTCAAACCCTGCTCAGCACAGAAAGATAAAGGCGAAATGGAGAGATACACGCAGGTGGTCTGTTCTGTTTGTGTTCTGCCTTGTTATGGTCGTGCTTGATCTGACGGCGTTTACAGCGATAGACAACAGGGAAGTGGAGTTGTCTCCCGTTGAGGAGTGTGAGATAAGGGATGATGCGCTCTATGTCCCGCTGACGCAGGTGGAGGACGGGCATCTTCACAGATTTGCCTACACCACGGATGATGATATCACCGTGCGCTTCATTGTGATAAAGAAGCCGAATGCTTCTTCATACGGAGTGGGTCTCGATGCCTGTGACATATGCGGTGAAACAGGATACTATGAGAGGAACGGACAGGTCGTCTGCAACCTGTGTGATGTTGTCATGAATATAAATACCATAGGCTTCAAGGGCGGCTGTAATCCCATAGTTATTGATTACAGCGTTGAGAACGGATATATAGTAGTGCCGAAATACACGCTCGTTGAGCATCAGAATGAATTCAAATAAGGGGTGATAATGTGTTTTTCAGAATGATAAAGGGCGCATTCACCCGTCAATGGAAAAAAATGATAATGATAGCGCTGACAGTGGCTCTTGGCACTTCTCTTGCGACTGCGATGCTGAATGTAATGATGGACGTCAGCGACAAGGTAAATCAGGAGCTGAAGACCTATGGCGCAAATATAACCGTAGTACCAAAATCCGCATCGGTAATGGACAGCCTGTATGAGATAGAGAACGGAGCCGATGACGGCGCATATCTGAAAGAATCGGAGCTCGGAAATATAAAGACTATATTCTGGGCATTCAATATAGTGGATTTTGCGCCGTTCATTGACACTAAAGCTACGGTCTCCGCCGATAGCGGTGAAAAGGAGATAACCCTTGTGGGAACGTGGTTTGACCATCATCTTGAACTGCCTACGGGCGAGACTCTCAACACCGGCGTAAGGTCGCTTCGCACATGGTGGGACATTTCGGAAGGAGACTGGCTCAGCGAGCAGACTTATACAGGCACCGAAAAGCCGTGTATGGTGGGCGAGGGGATAGCAAAGACACTCTCGGTAAAGAGCGGAGATATCATCACGGTGTCCACGACTCATGGGTCAGAAAGACTGTATGTCGCAGGCATCTTCTCGTCGGGAGATACTGCCGATGACGAGATATACGCATCTCTGGACACGGTGCAGGCACTTTCAGACAAGGATGGCCTTCTCTCAAGCATTGAGGTCAGTGCGCTTACCACTCCCGACAATGAGCTTGCGATAAAGGCTGCAAAGGATCCGGGCTCTCTTACCATAGCTCAGTATGAAACATGGTACTGTACAGCATATGTAAGCTCCATATGCTATCAGATACAGGAGGTCATCACTGATTCTGTGGCATCCCCCGTGCGTCAGGTCGCTGATTCAGAGGGTGCTATACTTGAAAAGACGCATCTTCTCATGGTGCTGATAACTATTCTTTCACTGGTGGGCTCTGCCCTCGGTATAACCAATCTCGTTACAGCAAGCGTTATGGAGAGGAGCAGTGAGATAGGGCTTCTGAAAGCTATCGGCGCAAAGAACGGTGCTGTCTCTGCCCTTGTTCTCACCGAGGTCATGATAACGGGCATTGTCGGTGCGGTGATTGGTTATTTTGCGGGGTTCGGATTTGCTCAGATAATAGGGCAGACAGTGTTCGGGTCGTCTATCGAGATGAAGCTGTTTGTTATACCGATAGTGGCTGTACTGGTGATAGCTGTGGTGCTGGCAGGAAGTCTTCCTGCCATAAGGATGCTTCTGAGACTTCGCCCTGCCGAAGTGCTCCACGGCAGATGATATGAGGTGCTGATATGACTAAGCAGAAAATGTTTTTGCGTATGATAACCGCATCGCTCATCAGACGGCGCTCCAGAATGATAGTCGCTCTGCTGGCGATATCTGTCGGTGCGGCTATACTCTCCGGGCTCGTAACAATATACTACGATGTGCCCAGGCAGATGGGAGCGCAGTTTCGCAACTATGGTGCCAATATGATACTGGTATCATCGGGAGACGGCAAGGATTTCGATGTTACAGCAATGAATGAGGCTGTATCCCACATAAGCCCGGAAAGCTTTCTTGGTGCTACGCCTTACAGATATGAGACCGTGAGGATACACGATCAACCTGTGGTGACGGCCGGTACTGATATAAAGAGTGCAGGTATAACCAGTCCCTACTGGCACATAGAGGGTGCTTGGCCCGCAGAGGGCGAAGCTCTTGTGGGCAAGACTGAGGCTGAACATCTCGGACTGAAAACAGGCAGTTCATTCACCATGTCGTATGCCGATGAATCAAACGAAAAAGAACCCGTTGAAAGGGATATGGTGGTGTCGGGCATTCTTGAAACAGGTGGTTCCGAGGAAGACTATATCTACATTGAAATGTCCGACCTTGAAAGCATTGCGGGAAGCGGTGACCTGGATGTGGCAGAACTCAGCATATCCGCATCACAGGAGGAACTTACAGCTGCCGCAGACAGTATCACATCCGCAGACAATGGTGTGTCGGCAAGGCTCGTAAAGCGTGTGACACAGTCTGAGAGCACTGTCCTGACAAAGCTTCAGGCACTTGTTTTCATCGTTACGGCAGTTGTGCTGGTACTGACAATGATATGCGTTGCCACGACCATGACAGCAGTGGTCACCGAAAGACGCAAGGAGATAGGTCTTCGCAAATCTCTGGGCGCATCGGACAGGAGCATAATAGTGGAATTCATGGGCGAGGGACTGCTCCTTGGCTGTATAGGCGGCCTTGCAGGTGCGCTCCTCGGATTTGTGTTCGCTGAGTTTGTGAGCGTGAACGTATTTTCAAGCTCCATAAGATTTCAGCCGCTGCTTTTGCCTGTGACTATGATCGTTTCTGTTGCGGTGACGGGACTTGCGTGCCTGATGCCGGTACGAAGTGCGATAGATATAGACCCGGCACTTGTGCTGAAAGGCGAATGACCGTCGGAAGGGAAGAATAATATGAGTTTATTACAGCTTAAAAATATATCAAAGATATACGGAGAACTGAAAGCTCTCGACGACATAAGCCTTGAAGTCGAGAACGGTGAATGGCTTGCGATAATGGGACCCTCTGGCTCCGGTAAAAGTACGCTCATGAATATCATCGGGTGTATGGACAAGCCATCTCTCGGAGAGGTCATACTTGACGGCAGAGATATTGCCAAGGAGAGCGACAAGGGGCTTACCGAGATAAGGCGTGACAAGATAGGTCTTATATTCCAGCAGTTTCACCTTGTGAACTATCTTACAGCGGTTGAAAACGTTATGGTGGCACAGTACTATCACTCAATGCCGGATGAAAAGGAAGCCCTCGAAGCGCTTGAAAGAGTTGGTCTGAAAGACCGTGCAAAGCACCTTCCCAGTCAGCTCTCAGGCGGTGAGCAGCAGCGTGTATGCATAGCAAGGGCACTTATAAATCACCCCGAGATAGTGCTTGCGGACGAACCCACGGGAAATCTTGATGAGGCAAATGAGAATATCGTCATAGACATATTCAAGCAGCTCCACAAGGAGGGCACCACGCTTATAGTCGTTACTCATGACCCTGAGGTGGGTGAAGTTGCACAGCGCATGATAGTTCTTGACCATGGCAGGATAAAAGAAAATACTATAAACAAAAATTTCGGAAACACTTGAATAGAAATGCCATGTATGGTAAAATAGAGGTAGTATATGAAGAGATTGTTTACTGTCGCTGTGTGTGCGGCGGCATTGATGCTCACTGCCTGCGGCGGAAGCTATAAGGACGGCACATATGAGGGCAGAAGTGAGAGCAGAGAGGGCAATGAGGGCGGATACGGCGACGGATACGGTGTCGTTACCCTGACGATTAAGGATAATACGATAATTGCCTGTGAGTACAAAACGTATCAGCCTGACGGTACTGTCAAGGATGAGAACTACGGAAAGCAGGACGGTGAGATCGCAAACACCGATTTCTACAACAAAGCCCAGCGGCCTGTCAAGGCGTGCGACCAGTATGCGAAGGAGCTTGTGGAAAAAGGTAAGCTCGATTCTGTTGATGCGGTATCGGGTGCTACGATCTCTTATGACGAGTTCAGAGAGGCTGTCAAGGACGCTCTCAGACAGGCAAAATAAGAGAGGAGACGGGATCTGTGAAAGTGATAAAGCATATTGCGGTGACAGCCGCTTCGTTATTTATCGCTCTTGGGATCCCGTTTATCTATTGCACGGGAGGCCGTATCGGAGTTGATGCCGTGAGCAGTGCCACTGTCGAGGTCACGGCACCGTCGGGTAACTTCATAGTGGTGATAAATCCTGAAAGATCCTCATATGATACTGAATGGGAGCGGTTCTTTAATGGCGGTGACGGCGGCAGCATAATGGAGGATATCGTCTGTCTTACCGTTTCTTCTGATGCGGCGGGGAACGAGTTGGCACGCTCATATATGTCAAGACTGCCCGAAAACCAGATGAAGATACACTCTGAGGAGAGCCTTATGGCAGTATCCATGGAGGAACACGGGCTTTTCGATATTATGATAATATCGGCTGAGACTGCCGACAGTTTAGGTCTTGACACCGGGACGAACATCACTGTGACTGTCAGAAAAGAGGAATGATATGAGAAAAGTGAATGCTGTTACAACAGTTCTGCTCATCGTGTTGTTTCTCATGCACGGTATATTCGGAGCAATGAACATATCCGGCATAGGCTTTATCCCCATGACTGCGGTGACATATATATTCGTTCTGCTGCTTGCTGTACATATAGTGATCGGTGTGATGCTCACCGTACGCACGATAAGAGTAAAGAAAAAAACAGGCGTGTCATATCCGAAAGAAAACCGTTTGTTCTGGGCAAGGCGGATAAGCGGCTTCGCTATAATGATATTCATGCTGGTGCATTTCGTATCATTCAGCTATACTGACGGCGATACTCTGAGACTTCACAGATTTGATGCGCTTCGTCTGACGGGAAATATCATGCTGGTGCTTTCTCTTGCTGTCCATATCATTTCAAATGCAAGACCTGCCATGATCGCACTTGGGATAAAAAGGCTCAGAGAATATGCGGCGGATATCCTGGTAGTGCTGTCGGTATTGCTTGCCTTTATGGGTGCGGCTTTCGTTGTATATTTTATCCGCTGGAATTTCGTGTGATGAGATGAGGTGAGGATATGTATATCAGTATAATCGGAGCCGGACTTGCGGGACTGTCAGCGGCGCTGACGCTGGCGGAACGGGGAATACCCTGTGCGCTCATATCTTCACAGGGGTCTGAGAGGGCACAGTCTGTGCTTGCAGAGGGCGGTATAAATGCGGCTCTTGACAATATGGGTGAGGATGACACAACGGCAGAGCATTTTGCCGATACTATGAAAGGCGGAGCTGACCTTGCCGACCCCAATGCGGTAAAGGGATTGACAGATGCCGCTCCGGATATTATCAGACGGCTTGAAGGCTATGGTGTGCCGTTTCACAGGGAGAACGGCAGAATAGCCCAAAGAAATTTCGGAGGGCAGAAGAAAAAGAGAACGGTATTTGCCAAAAGCAGTACCGGAAAGATAGTAATGTCAGCCCTTACGGACGAGGTCAGGAAATATGAGGCAATGGGGCTTGTGAAGCGCTTTTGTCATCATGAAGCAGTTGATATAGACATTGCCGAAAGGGATGGCAGACTCGTCTGCGGCGGTGTGACATTCATAGATATCTATACGGGCAGAAAGTATCATCTTGACGGCAGGGTGATACTGGCTTCGGGTGGGCTGAACGGCTTTTTTCCGGGGCACACTACCGGAACTGTCCCGAACACGGGCAGACTGACAGCGCTTCTTTTTTCTAAGGGGATAGAGATAGCTGACCCTGAATTTATCCAATATCATCCTACAACAGTATCTGCCTGCGGCAAGCGCCTTCTGATAAGCGAGGCGGCAAGGGGAGAGGGCGGCAGGCTCTTTGTTATGCGAGGCGGCGAAAGATGGTATTTCATGCGTGACAAGTACCCCGAGATGGGCGACCTGATGCCACGTGATGTTGTGTCCCGTGAGATATGGAACGTTACGCACAACGACGGATGCGGCGATGAGGTGTATCTCGACCTGACAGTGATACCAGCCGATACATGGCAGAATAAGCTCTCTGATATGAGAGAGGAGATAAGATATCAGCTGGGTATCGATCCAGTGAATGAACCTGTGAAGATATCCCCCGGGATACACTTTTTTATGGGCGGCATTTGTGTGGATAAATGTCACCGCACGAATGCAGATGGACTTTATGCGGCAGGCGAGTGTGCTTGTCAGTATCACGGTGCGAACCGTCTTGGCGGCAACTCTATGCTTGGTGCTCTGTACGGCGGACTATGTGCCGCAGATGGCCTGGCAGGCGAAGATGTTCTGCCTCCTGAGCCGTTAGAGACAGGCTCGGACGGCGGTGAAGTTACGACGGGCTTTCCCGATGGATTTGACGGGAAGCTGTGTGATATACTGTTGTCGGGGCTTGGCATCGTAAGGGATGAAAAGACTATGCAGGCGGCTGTTGACAGGCTCGGTGTTCTGGAGAGAGAAGACCTTGACGATACACAAAGACAAAGACTGTATCTCGGAAAAGCAATGCTGATGGGAGCACTTCTCAGAAAAGAGAGCAGGGGAGCACATTTTCGCAGTGACTATCCCGAGAGAGATGAGAACTATCGCAAAATGACTGTGGCAAAATACAAGGACGGCGGTATAGATATCACTTACAGGGATATACCGGAGCTTGAAAAAGGTGAGGCGTGATATGGAGTATACGATAACGATAGCACGTCAGCGTCCCGGAGGGGAGAAATACCGTCAGACCATAAACTATGAGAGCGATACGGACAAAAGCATAGCAATGGTCCTGACCGAGATAAACAGCCGAAAGCTTTATATGACCGATAAACAGGCGACACCCATAAAGTGGGAATGCAGCTGTTTGCAGAAAAAGTGCGGGGCGTGTGCCATGGTGATAAACGGCAGACCGTGCCTTGCTTGTGACAGACGGCTTTCGCAGTGGTGCGGTAATGTGATAGAGATAAAGCCTCTCGGAAAATTCCCGGTGATCGAGGATCTTGTGGTAGACAGGAGCGTGATGCAGGAAGAGTTGAAGGCTGTAAAGGCATGGCTTGACAGCAGTTCACGGGCTGACGGTGGTGAAGTTTGCTATGAGGCATCACGATGTCTGCAATGCGGCATATGTCTTGAGGTCTGTCCCAACTTCGCCCCGGGGGACAGCTTTTTCGGTATGTCGGCGGCAATGCCGCTTACCAGACTGCTCAGGCAAATGGATGATGCGCAGAGAGCGGAAGTCTCAAAGCTGTATTCAAGGCATATATACGAGGGGTGTGGAAAATCCCTTGCGTGCCGTGATATCTGTCCTGCGGGGATAGATATAGAGGATATGCTTATAAATTCAAATGCGCTTGCTGTATGGAAGCGCATAAGAAAAAAATGACATCTGAGAGGATAGTGTAAAATGAAAAAGGTAAATGCAATTGATGTGATCTTGGTAGTAGTGACGGCGTTGTTCTTCGTAGGAAGCCTGTTTGTATTCGGTCCTTGCGGACCCAAGGAGGACGGAAGTTACATGACGTGCCACTGGGCAGGAAATGCTGTTTCGGGTATTGCGGCAGTGATGACGGTGACAGCACTAATTCATCTGTTTGTGCCAGATGACAGGATAAAGGCAGGACTTTCGATATCCGTTGTACCGACTGCGGTGCTGGCGGCGCTCATACCCGGAAGGCTGATAGGTCTGTGCATGATGAACGATATGAGGTGCCATTCTGTCATGACCCCTGCGGTGATGGTGTTCTCGGCTGTTATCGTAATAGCGGCTGTAGTCGATGCGGTGTATCGTATCAGGAGGACGAAATGAGCTTCATCGGTAATATAAGTGTCAAAAACCTGAAAAGAAAGCCTGCACGCACTGCGGCACTGGTCATGCTGGCGGCATTCCTGTCTTTCACGGTTTTCTGCGGCACATTTGTGGTGTCGAGCCTTAAAAACGGCCTTGCAAGCTACAAGGCAAGGCTGGGCGCAGATATAGTTGTAGTGCCGGATAAAGCGAGGTCTAAGGGAACGCTTGACTCGATACTTTTGCAGGGGATACCAGGGTATTTCTATATGGATGGCAGTGTACTGGACAAGATAAGGAACATCGAGGGCGTTGAGACCGCCACACCGCAGTTCTATCTTGCTACTGCGAGCGCAGGCTGCTGTTCGGCATCGGTGCAGGTGATAGGTTTTGACCCTGAAACGGATTTCTCGGTCCAGCCGTGGATAAGAGAGAGCTATTCCGGCACGATAGGTGACGGTGATATAATAGTAGGGTGCAACATCAATGTTCCTCCGAACAAAAAGCTGGTATTCTATAATACAGAGTGCAATGTTGCGGCTCAGCTCAGCGAAACAGGCTCGGGGCTCGACAATGCGGTATATGCCGGTATGGGCACTATAAGAAAAATGATGAGGAACGCAAGTGATCTGGGCTTTGACTATTTTGAGGATGTTGATACTGACAGAGCGGTATCATCTGTAATGATAAAGGTTGCAGACGGTTACAGCATCCAGCAGGTCACAGACGACATAAATATCCATGTGCGCCGCGTTCAGGCAACACAGGCAAAGAGCATGATATCCAATATTGCGGGCGGATTGTCTGATGTATCGGGGATAGCCACGGTGCTCATCGTGATAATATGGGTACTGTCGGCGGCTATACTTATTGCGGCTTTTTCGGTGATAATAAACGAGAGGAGCAAGGAGTTTGCCATACTCCGCACTGTCGGCGCTTCACAGGGTATGCTCACATCCATGATTCGCACAGAGGCATCCGTGATATGTATCGGCGGTGCGGCGGCAGGTGTGATCTTTGCGTGTCTGACGGTGATACCCTTTGGCACGCTGATAAGACATAAGATGGAACTACCGTATCTCATGCCCTCTGTACCCGTGATACTGATGATAGCCGTGGGTGCACTGCTCCTTTCGGTGCTGGCGGGAGCGGCGGCTTCTTTTGTTACGGTCAGGGTCAGCCGCAGGGAAACAGGTCTTATCCTTAGAGACGGAGCATGATATGAATGTACTTGCTGACAAGATAACGAGAGATTATTTCAGGCAGACTAAGGAAAGCAACGTCTTCACTGCACTGAAAGAAACAGAGCTTATGCTCACACCCGGAAAAATGACCGCTGTCATGGGACGCTCTGGCAGCGGCAAGAGCACCCTTCTGCATATTATGGCAGGGCTTTTGTTCCCTACATCCGGCAGGGTCACGTATGATGAAACGGATATATATTCCCTTGATGATGAAGCGCTGTCAAGGTTCAGAAATGAGCATATAGGTGTGATACCACAGATACACACAGGTCTTCACAGCCTTAACGTGCGTGAAAATGTGATGCTTCCCTATTCCATGTATAATAAAAAGTGTCCTGATGGCAGGGCAGAAGAGCTTATGGAGCGTGTAGGCATATCACATCTCTCCGAGGCGTATCCCGATGAGCTTTCGGGCGGTGAGATGAGAAGGCTCTCTATTGCAAGGGCGCTCATCAGAAGCCCTCAGGTGCTGTTTGCGGATGAACCGACAGGTGATCTTGATGATGAAAACACAGGACGTGTAATGGCGCTTCTGCGTGAGGCGGCGGATGGCGGTACTGCTGTGATGCTGGTGACTCATGAGAGTGAAGCGGCAGGATATGCCGATGAACTTTACAGGATGGACGGCGGTATCCTTCAAAAGAATGAGTGATAGGATAATGATCATAACGAGAACTGAAGACGTAAAGATTTCAGAACCCATATCACGGTGATGACAGATGCCATATCACACCTTTCAAAAGAATCTGGTGAAAGTGCAGGCAAAAAGGTACAGAAAATGAAAGTCACGCTTTTTTTCTGAGCCGCCATTACATCGGATTTTGCAGATCTATTATCATAGTCAGCACCCTCTGCCGCAGCATCTTGTGCTATGCTTTCCTTATATCTCTTTCTTTTTTTTCGCTGTTTCTGCGTGAGATCGTAGGCTTCTTTGTTTACTTCTTCATCGTATCGATCATAAATTGACTTTGTTCCCTTAAAATATGGAAAAACTTATGCCTGCAATTGACAGAGCACAGACAAATCAAATCTTTATCCAATGTGTCCCACTGATGGGTCGATCAGTGGGACACGATATTAATTTATGCCGATACGGTATCTATTTTACAAAATAGGGTGAGCAACTTTTGAAAAACAACTTGACATTCGGACAGCGATAATGTATAATTAATTTACCGGGCCTGTAGCTCAGCTGGGAGAGTGTCGCGTTCGCAATGCGAAGGTCGAGGGTTCGATCCCCTTCAGGTCCACCAGAACCAATACATACTAATCATACAGAATGCATTAGTATACACACAGCGCAGGTCGTGAGGCCTGCGTTTTCTTATTATCCCACCTTGACGCAGAGGTTCAGCCCGATGTGATACCATTCCTGACCGTTCATTACGAAGTGAGTATCGGGATTAAGGTTAGCAGAGCCGCCGTCTATGAAGTAAAGGTTAGTATTGCCGCTGAGCAGATAGAACGGTCTGATGAAATACTTGCCGGTCACTCTTGTGTTGACATATGAGTATCTGGCTGATGATATGTCATTCATTCCTGAAGGATTGGTCAAGTTGTTGTTTATAACAGATGTCGTTGCGGCACTTGTTACACCGAAAAAGTGCAAGCTGTTCGGAATCCATGCTGCGGCCGTAATATTTGTGCTTATCCTGCGCCCGAAGCAGAAAACATAGTTAGCGTCACCGCCGTCTACATCTTTTGCCTCCGTGAAAAGAAATGTCACATAGCCTTTCACGAATTCATAGGCAAAGCGTACTGCAAACCATCCCGTGCCCTGCATCGTATCTACATAGAATGCCGAGTTTGCTTCGGAAGGCTCGAAATAGGTATGGCGGACTATATAGTTCCTTGATATGATCGGTGTTTTTGTTGTGCCGCCTGTAACAAGATAAACAGGGTCACCGTCGTTGCTGTCATTTGCGAAACCGTAGCCCAGCCTTGTCGGTTGACTGCCGTCCACGGTACGCATAGAGTGAATTTCAAAAAAACTGCCGTCAAGAGAATGATACTTTTCTTTGGTTCTGAACACATCGACAAGCCAGTTTTGAACGCCTGCACTTTCGTGAGATACATCAAAATAATCGCCGATAATATTCCTGAACCATTCAAGACGTTCATTCGTATCAAGCCCTCCGGGGTATGCGTGTCTTTCCCATGTCACCATTTTCTTTTCCTCCTTAATATACAGGTATTATCTTAGCAGTCATGCCTGCATCGCCCTCGATGCGGTATATTCCTGATTCCGGGCTCACTATGGCGAAATTCTCATCGCCCGTGCCGCTCCTGATAAGACTGTCATTTTCGTATATCCGCCACTGCATGGTGCTTTCGGCGGTTATTTCA
>JAGAZJ010000020.1 GCA_018110925.1 Oscillospiraceae bacterium
GTCACGATATCGCTGCCGCCGGAGGTCGTCTGTGCAAATGTGTTTATCAGTGAGTGTGCCAGCACGCAGAGCCACAGGTTACGCTTATAGTTGTATACCGCAGAGAACATAAAGCAGTTCATCAGAAGCCCCAGCAGGAAGGGGAGCACCTGCACCGAGCCGATACTGCCGTCAACGCAGAAAAACAGGAAGTGCCATATGCCCCAGAAGACAAAGGTCACAAGGCAGGCCGCAGGGTAGGACAGTTTCTTCTCGACACAGGGCTGAAAGGTGTATCTCCAGCCTATCTCCTCGATGCCGCCGAAGGCTATGGACTTCAAAAAGATAAACACCAGTGACACAAGCGATGCATTGAGGGAGCCACCGAAGGGCACTCCGGCAAATGACAGCGCCACAAACAGCAACACAAGCAGATACCCCCCGATATCCTCTTTGATATGAAAGAAATCCTTTACGATATCCTTCATGCTCCTGCCGCCGTATCTTATCTGATACACACAGCCCCAGAGCGCAGAGGAGATGCCGCCTGCTATCACAAGCGCTATGCCCGTCACCGAGCCGTAGCCGCACTCGATGCCGTTTTTCTCAAGCAGGCACACGATTGCCGCCGCAGTGATCATCTGTATAAATACGGGACAGAGATAATGCAGTATCCTTTTGTCCATACGACCTCCAAAGCCCCGAAAATAAAAAATGCCGAGACTATTGCCTCGACAAATCGTGGAGCGGATTACGAGGCTCGAACTCGCTACCTCCACCTTGGCAAGGTGGCGCTCTACCAGATGAGCTAAATCCGCATATTGGTGCTTCCGGACGGAATCGAACCATCGACACGGGGATTTTCAGTCCCCTGCTCTACCGACTGAGCTACAGAAGCGTGTGGCGACCTGGATGGGACTCGAACCCACGACCTCCGCCGTGACAGGGCGGCGTTCTAACCAGCTGAACTACCAGGCCGTATTTTTGCGGAGCCGTTATCCGACTCCGCATCATGGTGGAAACTATAGGGCTCGAACCTATGACCCTCTGCTTGTAAGGCAGATGCTCTCCCAGCTGAGCTAAGCTTCCTTGACCGACCCTGTTTCAAGAGGGTTATCATCGTGTCGTGTTCAACCGACTTGATTAGTTTACTACAAATCGGGTCAAATGTCAAGACCTTTTTTCAAAAATTATCTCATTTGTATGATTGCACAATCTGAGAATATATTGCGCCGAGCTTCACAAGCAAATTACACAAATGCCGCCCTATACTGTTTCGTTTCTGTGTATACACAGAGCGGAAAAGTATAAAGGCGGCACTGTGAGGGGGAACGAATATGGTTCGTTGATGGCTTATCTGATCACTGTATCATCAGTTTGCGGCGGTTTCCATCTCGGGAGCAACGTCCGAGCCTGTGAGCGTTATCTCGACATCCGTATTGCCTGCCGCTCTTGCAAGAGTGAGGATCATTGTATCTCCTATCTTCTTCTTGCTCTTTATCTCGGTCAGCTCTTCCATGTTGGATATCTCCTTGCCGTCAGCGGCAACTATGACATCGCCTGCCGCTATGCCTGCGGCTTCTGCTCCGCCGGCGGGCGTTACGGACACTACCATTACTCCCTTCTCAACGGGGAGACCGTAGTATCTTGCGATCTTGTTGTTGATGTTGGAGCCTGTTATGCCGATCTGGGGCGTGGTGTTGGTGACATAGCCCTTGTTCATCAGATCGCTTATTATAGGCATCGCATCGGTTATGGGTATAGCGAACGCCATACCCTCTATGGAGCTCTGTACGAGCTTGGAGGAAGTTATGCCCACTACCTGACCCTGTGCATTGACCAGCGGGCCGCCGGAGTTGCCTGCGTTTATGGGGGTATCGGTCTGGATAAGGGTCATTGAAGCCGCTCCGCCTGTTGAGAGCTCAACGTCCAGCGTTCTGTTGAGACCCGATATAACGCCCTGGGATACCGAGAGGCCCATTCCGAGAGGATAGCCGATGGCAATGGCGGTGTCGCCCATTTCAAGTGCGTTTGAGTCACCAAACTCTGCCGCCTGAAGTGACAGACCCTCTGCGTTTATCTTCAGCACCGCTATGTCTGAATTCTTGTCTGCACCGACGATCTCGGCTTCATACTCATTGCCGTCATCCTCGGAAAGAACGACCGTTACCTTTTCGGCATTCTTTGTGACGTTTCTGTAAGAACCGCCGCCGCCGAAGAAATAGCTGAATATATCGTCATATCCGCCGCCAATCCCGTTGCCGAAGCCGTTGTTGCCCGAAACGAGCTCGGGTGTCTCTGTCTGTACGACGTGAGCATTGGTTATGATATAGCCGTCATTTGTGAGCACTATGCCCGTACCGGTACCGCCGCCCGTGCCAAACGAGGAATGTACACTTACTACCGAGGGGGACACTTTCTTGACCACCTGCTGAGTGGTGAGCGCACCCGTTGAGGGGGCTGTCGTTGAGATCAGGCTCTTGGCTGTCGTATCGGTTATATCCTGTGCGGCTGTGTTCACTGCGGGCACCGTCTGTGAGGATTGTGTCGTCTGGACCGCCTGTGCAGGCATAAGGGTATCATGCAGGTACGCTCCGCCGAAGCCCGACGCACCGCCTACCACTGCGACTGCAAGGAGCATGGCAACTGTTTTGCCGACCGTCTTTCCTGCGCCGCTTTTTTTCTGTTCGGGCACGTCTATGTAATTATAGTTATTCTCATACATACTGATCTTTCCTTTCCTTGCTGTCGGTTCACGGCTCCTGCCGCACGACCTCTGTTCTTTTGTTCATGCTCATATGATATACCCCCAATGTGAAAATAACGTGATATGATACTGAAAACAATGATAAAATTGCTTGTCGGTACGCCGACAGTTCTGCGACAGGATAAGCAGGGAAGCGGCATATCCGTATATGGTCTTATAAAATATACAATCCGTATAATCATTGCCCATCCATTTTTACAATGATTAAAATGAGATTAGAATATGATTATATTATGCTAAAGCCCTTGATTTCACGGGACTTTTATTATATTATCATAATATCAACAAAAAACGATTTGCGCAAGCAGAGGTAAAACAAATGAAAAGTGACCCGAAAGTTCTGATACCCGCCATTCCTTTCATGATAGCGCTGTTTATGCTGTACAGACAGATGAACGCCAAGGCGGCGGATGATTTCAACAGAAAGATATCAACGGAAGAGCCTGCACCCCCTGCCGCCAATATGCATATCCATGCCGGGGACAAGGGCAATATAACAAAGACCTACCACAACAAAGGCACTGTGACCTATTCTGTAGATATCGATTCATCAGAGGGATATATTTATCTGTATGACAAACACGGCAGGGTAAAGGATTCCGTGCATTACACCGCAAAGGATATGCCCGTGAACCGCTCTGCGGAAGTCCCGAAAGGGGAGACCTCCCTCGAAGTCACAAGAACGCCCGCATCCACAGGCACCGGCGAGGGATATGCCGAAATGACATTCAGACCCGACAGCGGCGCTGTTTCCGGAAAGCTTGCGGCACTGGGCTTTATAGTCTGCATTCTGGGCGCAGTCGCCGTGCTGTTCATACCGAAAAAAGGCAGAGGCTTCGGCAGAGCTTCGGGGCGCATCTTTATGAAAGACGGTCTGGTGAATGAGGAATTCACCTCTCCGGCAGAGGATATCGCAAATTTCAACGACAGATTTGGTCACTGACCGGGAGAAGAACATGAAAACACGCATCATATTCGCATTTATCGCAGCATTCGCACTGTCCGTCATATTCTCCGCAGGATGCCTTGCAAGCACCATAAAAAAGGAACTGAACGTTCCCAAGGGAGGCTGGCAGAGCATTTCCGTGGAGATATCAGAGCAGGGCGATCTTACCTATGACATAACGATAGATTCATCCGACGGCTATATCTATGTATACAACGCAAAGGGCGACACCATAGACACCCTGCATTACACAGGCGCATCAATGCCCGCTCACAGATACATCCCCGTCAGCAAGGGGCGCTATACCGTTGAGATAACACGCTCGGCGGACTCAACGGGCAGCGGCGACATGACCGCATCGCTCAAATGCAGCGCTTCAAAGAGCTCGTCGGACGACAGCGGTATGCTGGGTCTTATGTTTCTTTTTGTACTGCTTGCGGTGCTGACAGGCGGTTACAGATACAGACGCCGGAGTGGTATACTCGGTCTGCTGTTCGGCAGACGCCGATACGGCGGCGGCCGTGTAAACAACGTGATGCTGTTCCGTGATGACTTTGACGATGACAACCGTTGGTTCTGAGAGGAAAAAAATGAAAACAATTATCATTTCACTTATTATCGCATTTGTGACAATTATTTCGATATCCGTTCCGTGTTTTGCAAAGACGGTACGGTCGGAACAGGCCTTGGACGTATCCGACGGCAGCGCTGAATTCACAATGGAAATATCTGACACGGGTGCGCTGAAATACGATTTCACGACCGACATTCCCGAGGGAGATATCATTGTTCTCAACCCCGAGGGCAGGCCTGCCGATCAGGTGCATTTCACATCGGCGGATATGCCCGTACACAGATATGTACCCGTGAGCGGCGGCACATACACCATCAAAGTGACAAGGTCGGACACACCCGAAAGGAACTCTGCGATAACAGGGTACTCTTCATTTTCACTTGAATATGAACCCGATACCGAAAGGCTGTTCATATTTGACCTTGTGGACTCAGTAAAGGCGATCATCATCACCATAACAGGTGCGATATTCTCGGTGATCATATTCCTTGCACGTCTGCGTATTTTCCCCCGCCGCTTTCACAGCACTCCCATGAGATATTACAGCAGGCGTGACTGACGACGGGCTGTCGATAAGACAGATGCCCATAAAAAGTCATGCTCCGAAGTGCTTTTAAAATGCTTCGGAGCATTGTGTTTCTGACAGTTGTATATGTCATCATCCCGATACAGAAAGTTTAAATCAGACTTATGCTTTTTTAAATCAACTATCATTCTCTTTTCGTGATCTGTAAGAGAATGTAAATGGCCTCTGCCTTTAAGAAGATATACCGGACAATGGTCAATGATATGTTAGCTCTCGGTATCACTATTTTTGCCGGATGACCGATAGTGTCCACAGCGCAGACACAAAAATCCTTCATCAGAAAGTCACATGAAAGAAGAGTATATGCCGTTGTCGGGTTACAGCCGTGAAACAGCAGAATCGGTATACCATCGGGTTTTCCCGTCTTGACAAGATGCGTCCTGTCAAAGCGTGTATCTATCTGCGACCGTACCGCACCCTCTGTAACCGACCTTCATATAAAGATAATATCCTTGATTTTCCTTCCAAAGATCTGTAAAAAGACACATAACACCTCCGCCGACTTACGGTTTGTTGCGGTATATATCACAGTATTTAAGCGCCGCCAATAAATTTCACACAAATTTCCCACAGCGGTGTATTGACAACAGGGGGTATTCAGTTTATAATTAAATGGAATTATGTAAAAAAGCGGAGACGTTATGGATATAGGTATAGACCTCGGCACTGCCAATATAATGATAACAATGGGCGACAGGGGCATAGTATTCTATGAGCCCTCGGTGGTCGCCTTCAATAAGCGCACGGATGAGATAGCCGCAGTAGGTATGGAGGCTTACCGCATGATCGGCAAGACCCCCGATTATATCGCTGTGATACGCCCCCTGAGCGACGGTGTTATCTCTGACTATGATATGGCGGATACTCTTATCAAGGAGTGTCTGCGCCGTGTCACCGGCAGACAGATGATAATGCCGAGGATAATAATATGCGTTCCCTCTCTCGCCACCGATGTGGAGAGCCGTGCGGTCATAGACGCCGCAAGAGAGACAGGCGCACAAAAGGTATATCTGATAGAAGAGCCCGTTGCCGCGCTTCTTGGCGCAGGTGTGGACATATCAAAGCCCCGCGGCAGCATGGTCGTGGATATAGGCGGCGGCACCACCGACATCGCTGTTCTGTCAATGAACGGCATAGTCGTAAAGAACTCCATAAAGCTGGGCGGCAACAAGATAGACCAGGCGATAATGCGCTATGTGTCAAACCGCTACCGCATACTCATAGGGGAGCGTATGGCGGAGAACGCAAAGATAACGCTGTCCGAAGTGTGCAGTCCCAACGGCAGCAGAAAAATGGTGGTAAAGGGACGTGACATGGTATCGGGTCTGCCCGCAAAGGTGGAGCTCACGGATTACGATGTCTACAAGGCCGTGATAGACCTTATAAACGAGCTTCTCGAGGCTGTGCGCGCCTTGCTTGAAATCACTCCTCCAGAACTCGCGGGAGATATATACACAGACGGGATATTCCTCACGGGCGGCGGTGCGCTCATAGGCGGCCTTGACAGGCTCATGGAAAAGGAGCTGAGGGTCAGGACCATAGTGGCAGAAGACCCCATAAGATGCGTCGCAAGGGGCACAGGCCTTGCATTCAAGCATATCGACACCCTGCGCAACGGATTTGAGAGGATAGCCAACTACGGCTATGCCGACAAAAAAGGATGATCATATGAACACTGCAATGCTTTTGAAGCCCAAGTCGCAGGTCTCATATCTCTACGGTGATATGTCTGCGGGCGAAGGGCTTAGGAGCTTTATAAAGACGGGATTTACCGCAGTCCCCGTGATAGACCGTGAGGGGCTTTATCTCGGCGTTGTCAGCGAGAGAGACTTTCTCTACCGCATACTCGACGACGGCAGTATACTCTCGCTTGAAAGCGATCAGCTCAATGTAGCGGATCTTGCCTCGGTCACAAGGTTCGTATCGGCACAGATAGATGCAGACCCCCGTGCTCTGCTCGAAAAGATAATATCCCAGAACTTTATCCCCATAGTTGACAGCAGAGGAATGTTCTCGGGCATAGTCACAAGACAGGATATCATAATCGCCATGAAAAAGGAATACGGCGTTGATGACGGGAGCGTGACGCCTTGAATCCTGTGATACTTGACCTGGAATGGAACCAGCCCATGAGCCGTGACAAGACCGTGACCGAGCCCGTTGTGCTGAACGGCGAGATAATCAGGATCGGTGCGGTGAGATTCAGCGAGGATATGGAGATACTTGACACATTCTCCATATGTGTAAGACCTAAGTTCTACAAGAAGATACACTTTGCCGTGGGCAGAGTAACGGGGCTTGAGAGCTCGTCGCTCACCTACGGTCAGCCATTCCCGGCGGCGTTTGACAAGTTCATGAAATTCTGCGGCGATGACCCCTGCATACTGGTATGGGGCACCGAGGACGAAAGGGTACTGCGTACCAATCTTGCGGTCCACGGCATAGATGACACGGTTCTGAAGCGCTTCATCGACATACAGGTGATATTCGCGCGCCGTGTTACAAAGGATAACCGACAGTACGGCGTGAGTGCGGCGATAGAGCATTACGGTCTGCCCCTGGATCTGAAAGCGCACGATGCGCTCAATGATGCGATATACACCTATCGCATCGCAAAGCAGATGCAGGTGATGCAGTATATCCCCGATGAGTACGAAAAGATACTGACGGAGATTGAGGAAGAAAAGCGTTTGCAGAGAGAACTGCGCTTTTACCGCACATTCCCCGGTATCGAGAGCATACAGGCAGGCATGAAGGACAGAAAGATAACCCTCTGCCGCTGCCCCGAATGCAAGGGGCGCATGACCCGCACCAAATTCACGTTCATAAGCGAGAAAAAAGCCATCGCCTACGCAAAGTGCGATGACGACGGAGAATATCTTGTGACGCTGAAATTCTCGCTCTGCCCCGACGGAAAATACGATGTGACGAGAAGCTTCACCATACCCTCGGCACAGCAGCGTGACGAATACGACAGACAGATAGCTGTCAGCGGACAATAAACGATAACACAGAAAAACACCTGAAACGCCGACAAAACGTTTCAGGTGTTTCTTATTTTTCAACAGGCTCGGCGAACACGGGAGCTTCCTCGGCACGGGGCTTGACAGGCGGTTCTTCTTCCTTTTCCTGTTCCTGCGGCTGTCCCTTGTCCGATGTGCCTATGAACATACCGATAAGAAACAGTATCAGACATCCCGTGGAGAATATCACCGCCGCCGCAACGGGTGACAGCTTGCCCAGAGGCGTTGCGAACAGCGCATCTATGCCCAGCAGTTTGGAATATTCGCCCGCCATATAGACAATGACATTGAACTTTCTGGGGTCGGTGACGCTGTCGGAATAATCCGCTATCAGAAGCGGCACCACCCAGTATGCGGCTGTGAACACCGCAAAGCTGACTCTTTTGAGCAGGCCGTTTGCAAATGATGCATACGCCCACAGAAGTATCATAACTATAACGGCAAGGTGTATCAGAAAATCCATTACCTTCATCGGCATATAGAATTCAAACTGCCAGAAGCTGCACGTCAGTGCCGACATTGCACAGACCGCCGCTGTGCCCGCAACGGAGAACTTTTTCTCACGCCCGGCAATTTTATCCAGAAATTTACGGATCACGCCAACACCTCTTGTTCTTTCATTTTCTGCCGCTCCTCGCTCTCCCTCAGTGAGAAGATACAGCCGCAGTAATTCTGTCTGTATATGCAGTATTTCCTGCAAAGCTCCGTAGAGCGCTTGTAACCGTTCCTTTTCTTGAAGTCGGAAAACAGATAGTCAACGCCGTATTCCTCCGCAAGCCGGCCACCGATGGTGTTGAGCCATTCGGCGTTTTTCATGGGGCTTATGGAAAGCGTTGTGGTAAAGTAGTCAAAGCCCTTTTCCCTTGCCGTCCTTGCGGTCTCTTCAAGACGCAGGCGATAGCACTTATAGCACCGCTCGCCTCTCTCGCCCGTGTGCTCAACGCCTTTCACCGCTTCATAGAAGCGCTCGCTCTGATATTCCGTACCGATAAAATGTATCGGTATATCCGCAGGCATCTCGTTTATGATGCGCTCTTGTTCACTGCGGCGTTTGTAAAATTCCTCGGGCGGGTATATATTCGGGTTGAAGCAGAACACGGTTATCTCAAAATACTTTGAGAGATATTCCAGCACATATGTGGAGCAGGGCGCACAGCACGCATGGAGAAGCAGTTTCGGCTGTCTGTCTCCGAGGCTTTCGATGGTGCTGTCGAGCCACTGCTGATAATTATTCTTCATTCTTTTTTACCGAAGTCTCAGCCGTGGTCTTTGCTGATGAAGCTGTCTTTTTAGCAGTCTTGCCCGTACTTTTGACGGTCTTCTTTGTCGTTTCGGCAGTCTTTACGACCTTCTTCTTCCTGACCACAACGGTCGTTTCAGCAGGTTCCGAAGCCGCTGTCTCCGCAACGACCGTTTCGCTCACAGGTGCTGTTGTTTCAGCGGTGACAGATGTGACCTCTGTTTCGGCAGGCTGTGTTTCAACGGAGGGTACGGTTTCTTCCGTCATCTCCGTGACGGTGGTCTCGTCCGCAGGCTCGCTTTCTGAAACCGTCTCTGTATCCTCGGGCAATATCTCTGTGAGTTCCGTTTCTGCCGCCTCGGCTTCTCTTTCTGCGATGACGGTCTCAACGTCAGACTGTATCTTGCCCAGCACTATCTTATATGCCGCAGGCTTGAAATGCATACCGTCCTTTTCGGAATAGCCGGCATCGAAATATCCCGAGCTGTCCTTCAGCTCATCAGCTATATTGCAGAAGATAAGGCCGTTGTCATCGCAATAGCCCGAAAGAGTATTGTTGTACTCATTTATTTTTGCCATAACGTTGACGTCTGCAACGGTGCTGTCATAGGCAGGAGTAACAGGCGGAACGCTGACGATGACTATCTCGGTATCGGGGGATATGGCTTTTATACGCTCAACGAGCTTATCTGTGCTCTCTGTCATATTCTTGACGGAGAGCCACTGTATGCCGTTTGAGCCGAGCATGATATAGGCACGCCTGGGCTTGGTATATGCTATCATCTCTGATATGCCGATATCGCCGTACACGGTATTTACATTCTTGGTGAGCACCGTGGACGGATTGAGCCCCACCTTTGCATAGACATTTGCAGGGTCCAGATATCCGTAGAGAGAATATCCCGTGGAAATGGAGTCGCCTATGAACAGATCGGATTCGTAAAAGCTCTTGTTATAGCCAAGAGAGCTGTCATTTGCAGGCACTGTCGTGACTATGGGCAGTGCCTTCGTCACAGCCTGAGCAGTCTGTGGCTGTGTCGGCATCTCCGTAACAGATGTAAACGGCACAGTGGTCGTGGTCTCTGCCGTTTCCGGCTCAGACGTCGGCACGGTCGTGACAGGCTCTGTCGTGGTCGGTGTTGTGGTCTCGGGTGCAGACTCTGACCCGGTCAAAGATATTTCCGTGACCTCAGTTGATCCCGCATCGGTATATGATGTGACCGCAGGAGGCTCTGTGTCCTCCTCCGCATCCGTGCGGACATCGTTCATCACTATCTGTGACGGTCTGTCCGCAGCGTCCGTATCATCTGTATCCGAAACAGACGGCATGGGCTGGGCATATACACCGCTCCCCTTATCCGCCGCACAGGAAGAAAGACCTGCGCACAGCACACAAACGCAGATCAGAACACCGACTTTTATATCATTCATCTCAAAAGATCTCCAAACTACCATTGACCCGTCGGTCTGCACCGAGAGAGCCTATTTGTATTATAGCACAAATATCTCAGAAATCAAATAGTACACATATAAAAAATATAAACATATATTACCGGTTTTATAGGCAATTTTTGTCAAGTATCATTCATACCGGCACAACACAGTACGGACAGTCACGGTCGATATACCATTTGTATATTCTGCGTGGTAATATACAAAAAATATTTTTCGGGATCTTTGTCCTTTTTTTCCGTTTCTTCGGTCAAATAAGCAAAGGGAACAACAACCCCGAAAATAAAAAAGCTGAACATAAAGTTCACAGGAGGAAAACAAAATGAAAAACACAGTTCTTACAAAGGTATCCGCTCTCGTACTTTCCGCAGCAGCTTCTCTCTCGTTCATCGCTCCCTCTGTCGGTGCGAGAACAGTTATACCCCCGATGCATAACGCAAACGGAACACCCGTTATCATTCAGCGCACGGTAGTGAACACTGTTCCGTTCCGTGTACCCTATGTGCTGGGCAGCTTCAACCTCGGCAACGCAGGTTCTGTAAACGCAAATATTTCACAGGCGACCTACTACTCCGGCAGCAGACAGGTAGTTTTCCGCAAGGCAAGAGGAAACACCGGTCTCGTTGCAAACTTCCCCGGCACATATCATGTAAACATCTCCGGCAGATCCGTTGTGCTCAAGGGCACAAATCAAGGCTACTTCACCGCTCAGTGGTCAAGCGGCGGATATAATTACAGCATCAGCTGCAACACCCCGATGAACTACGCACAGATGGAATTCCTTGTAAGTCACCTCACAAATTCCTGATGTAACGACAGAAGGTTTATATACAACAGAGCCGCAGATGCGGCTCTGTTTTGTTTACCGACAGGTGCTTTATCAGAACATTTCCACCTTATACACAGCCGCACCGCTCGCCCTTGCGGCGGCAAGCCCGACATCGGCATCCTCAAATATGATGCATTCCGAGGGGTCTGCACCGAAATGCCCCATTGCCGCAAGATAGCAGTCGGGGGCAGGCTTCTGCCTTTCGCAGTCCGCCTGTGTCATCACAAGGTCAAACATATCCTCGCACCCGAATACCCTGAGTATCTCCAGAGTATTGCTCCTTGATGCGGTGGTGACAAGCGCCGTCTTCACATTATCTCTGCGCAGACAGCGTATCAGTGAGAAAAGCCGTTCGTTGACCTTTATCTCATCAAGATGATCGTTGTAGTACACCACTTTGATATCGTGTATATCCTCTATGAGCTCCTCGGGCACACCCAGGTCGGGCAGAAAGTCACGGTAATTCCTGCCGTAGCACTCCGACAGAAAAAATCCCCTGTCTATCTTTATCCCGTGCTCCGCACAGGCCTTTTCATAGGAAAGAAAATTCGCCTCTCCGGTATTAAAGAGCGTGCCGTCCATATCAAACAGCGCAAGCGTTATATCATTCATCATATCACCCTTTAACATGATACAACAGAAAGCATTCTGTGTCAACAGATTTATTTTGTACTTTTTTCTGTCCTCATCGGTTAAACAGACAAAGAAACAAAACCATCACACGGAGGTATAGTTATGAAAAAGTCAGTAATAGGCAAGGCAATGGCAGTAGTTATCGCAGGCACAGCGGCTCTCTCGTGCCTGACGCTCCCCGCAAGTGCGGCAACGGTAGTCAGAAGGACTGTTGTCAGACGCACCGTTGTACAGCAATCCATGCCTTTCTCTCCCGTCAACAACATCGGCACATACCGCCGCACAAGCTCGGGATATATAAATCAGAACATCGGTCAGGCGGTCTACACCAGCGGCTCAAAACAGCTCATCCTGCGCAAGGCAAGGGGCGCTACGGGCATGAGATCCACATACCCCATCGTATACCGTACATACTCCGCAGGCTGCTCTGTGGTATTAAAAGGCAACAATCAGGGCTATTACTCCGCAGAGTGGACGAAAAACGGCTTCTTATACAGTGTCAGCAGTAATGTTCCCCTGACACAGACCATGTTCTGCAACTACATCACCTCCGCAACACTCGCTTGACAGACAGAGGCGTTCCGCAAGGGGCGGGACGTCTCTCTTTATAAACTTTATCAGCGCCCGCTCAAAAACAGCGGGCAATTTGTATCTATCTACAAAAATACGGGCGGTAACGTTTACAGCATATCCGTCGGATTGACTTTATCCGCCGCATATGCTATTATTTTATTGATGAGAAGTCATCGAAAGGATGATAGTATGAAGATGAACATTGCTGTCGCTCAGTCGGGCGGACCGACTGCGGCGATAAACGCATCGCTTGCAGGTGTTTTCAGACAGGCAAGCGAAAACGACTCTATCGGCAGGATATACGGTTCTGTCAACGGCATCGAGGGTATGATAAACGATGACCTTGTGCCCCTTGACAGCATACTGACCTCCGACCACGACATTGAGCTGCTGAAAAAAACGCCCTCTACCGTTTTAGGCTCGTGCCGCTACAAACTCGCCGCCTATGACCCCGATGACAGCGTGACAGAGACAGAGTACATGAACATAGTGAACACTCTTGAAAAGCACGATATAGGCGCATTCTTCTATATCGGCGGTAATGACTCAATGGACACAGTGATGAAGCTGGACAGATACTTGAAGGCTGTCGGCAAGGATATCAAGGTGATAGGCATACCCAAGACCATAGACAATGATCTGCCGGGCACAGACCACACTCCGGGCTTCGGCTCGGCCGCAAAATATGTTGCCACCACCTTGCAGGAGATAATCCGTGACAGCCGTGTGTACAGCATCCAGTCCATCACGATAGTCGAGATAATGGGCAGGAACGCCGGCTGGCTGACCGCATCATCATGCGTGCTGAGAGCAAACGGAGAGCCTGCGCCGCATCTTATCTATGTGCCCGAGGCATATCCCGACGGTTTCCCGATAGAGAAGTTCCTCTCGGATGTGGAGGGGATGATGAAGCGCTATCGTGCCGTGATAGTAGCTGTCAGCGAGGGCATCGTGCCTGACGCAAGGGAATATAAAAAGACGGGCGCTGATGCTTTCGGCCACACGGACAATTCGGGTGTGGCAAAATTCCTTGAAAAATGCTGTGCAGACCGTTTCGGATGCAAGGTGCGCTCGATAGAGCTGAACGTCATGCAGAGATGCTCATCTCACATCGCATCGGCTACCGATATAGAGGAGTCAGAGCGTGTGGGCAGGGCGGCTGTGGATGCCGCACTTGCAGGGGACAGCGGCAGGATGATGGGTTTCAGACGCATAAGCAACGAGCCGTACCGTGTTGAGATCATATCCAACGATGTGGCGACCACTGCAAACAGAGAGCGCTTTCTGCCCGAAAACTGGATTTGCAATGAAAAGAGCGACATCACAATGGATGCGCTGGGATATTTCCTGCCGCTGATACAGGGCGAGGTCAATCCCGAATACCGTAACGGCATACCCATACATTTCAGGCTCAATCAGTAAAAGACAGACGTATGGAACCGGAAAAAATATCCACAGGAAGTTCTATCTCAGGAACAGCTTCAGGGAAACGGGCTTTTTCACCTTTTACGATGACACCGAATTTGACATCGGTGCGTTTGAGGAATTAACGGTCTGTCTGAGTGAACCCGTATCCGATCATATCCCGAAGCCGTACAGAAAAGCGGAATGAACCTGATAAGGCACAAACAGTTTTAAGGATATATTAGCAGGACGGTACATACACAAGATGTATCTGTCCTGTTTTTTTCTGCCGGATGAAGAAAAGAGCGAACAGGAACTTCGTCCTTTCGCTCTTACTGGTAATTCATTTCCTAAGATCATAGTCCGCAGGGATATCCGTAAAAAGCGGTATGACGACAGCGGCGTGCTTAACGTCAGTCTTACGGAATTTCTGCTGAATGATGATATAATTTGAATTATGTAAATTGGTTCTCTGTTTTTATCCTTTATAAACGGGTAAGTATCTCCATACACATCCTGCCGTTGTGATAGGGGCATTTCCACTCATTGACCATAGTGAAGTCAAGCAGGGGAGTGCCGTCGGGGGCTACCTCAGCCCACCATTCACTGTTTTCGCGCTTGTCGCACTGAACGTTCTCTATCCACTGCATTACCCTGTCAGCCGCTTCAAGGAACTTTCTGTCGCCGCCGTGCTGATATGCGTTCACAAAGCCGACCACTGTCTCAGCCTGCACCCACCATATGCGCTTGCGGTTTATCTCTGTCTTGTCACGCTCGTTAAGAAGAGAGCCTGTCTCGCCGTCATATGCGATCTTATAGATGTTCTCCGCAATGCGCAGGTCATACGCCGCCCATTTGTCGGTGAGCGCCTTGTCGCCCAACACCTCGCAGGCACGGTCTATGAGCCACGATGCCTCTATATCATGGCCGTAAGAATGTATATCGCCTATGACGTTCAGCTCTCTGTCAAAGAACACAAGGAGCTTGTCGTTTTCGGAGTCGAATATCTTCTTTTCGGTTATGTCAAGAAGGAAGCGGAGACGCTCCGCAACCCTCTCATCCCTGCCTGCCTTGTAGAGAACGGTATAGCCCTCTATAAGATGCAGGACAGTGTTCATGGTCTTGTCTGCCATAAGGCCGTTTTCGCTGAGAGCGTCATTCTCGATGAGCTGCCAGCTGATGTCGAATGCCTCCATATAGGCGATGTCATCGGTGCATTTTTTCTCAACGGTGTCAAAGAGCTCGTATGCCAGGTCGAGTGCCTGCTCATCCCGGGCCGCGAGATAATACGTTGAGAGGGCATAGATGGCAAATGCCTGATTATAGGTGTGCTTCATCGTGTCCAGAGGCTCGCCGTCATAGCGCATCATCCAGTAAACACCGCCGTTTGCTCTGTCAACGCACTTATCCCGCAGGAACAGGAATGCGTGACGGGCGTTGTCAAGGGCGCTCTTTGCGGTGTCGGGGTCGCTTTCCTTCAATGTGAGATAGACCGAGGAATAGAACCACAGTATGCGGGAATTGAGTATTACGCCCTTTCCGCCTTTTTTGTCGAGGACAAGGTCATTGTCCATCTGACCGTAAAATCCGCCGTACTCATCGTCACGGAGTTTGTTCCAGAACGGGAGTATGCGTCCGGTCAGTTCCTTTTTGCATTCTTCTTTCAGCATATACTTTCTCCTTTTATGATAAACGGACGGTTTCCCGTCCGTTTGATACAGATTATACTATCCGTATAATTTAATATGAATATTACGTCTTACTTTACGTCACGTCCGTGGCAATTCTTATACTTTTTACCGCCGTCCGTAGGACGGGTATTTCCGCAAGGAAGCGTCTGTCCGAAGGACAGACCAAAGCAATATGTGCTTTTATCTATGCCTTACTTTACATCTCGTCCGTGGCAATTCTTATATTTTTTACCGCTTCCGCAGGGGCAGGGATCATTTCTGCCTATCTTGTTCGCACGTCTGGGTGCGGCAGTGAAAGAACCGTCGCCTGCTGTCTGCTCGGGCTCTGCCACACGCTCACGCTTGGGCTCTTCATCCTTGTTCACCTGAATGGTAAACAGCAGACGGACAGTATCTTCTCTGATAGACTCTATCATGGCATCGAACATCTCGAAGCCCTCATAACGGTATTCAACAACAGGGTTCTTGTTGGCAAAACCGCGCAGGCCGATGCCCTTTCTCAGCTCGTCCATATCGTCGATGTGAGCCATCCACTTCATATCAACGACCTTGAGGAGTATAACTCTTTCAAGCTCACGGAGTATGTCGGAGCCGAGCTCTTTCTCACGCTTCTCATAGAAGTTGAGGGCACGCTCTTCAAGCTCTGCCTGTATCTTTTCCTTGGATACGTTCGCAAGCTCATCCGCTGTATAACGGAAGTCATCCTCGGTGGTGATAAGACCGGCAAAATGCTCACGCAGACCTGTGAGGTTCCAGTCGTCGGGGAGCGCACCGTCTATGATATACATATTCAGACCGTCTGCGATCCAGTCCTTTATCATCTTCACGATATAGTCGTGGATATCCTCGCCGTCGAGAACCTTTGCTCTCTGCTCGTAGATGATGGCTCTCTGGGTGCTCATAACGTCGTCGTAGTTGAGGACGTTCTTTCTGATGCCGAAGTTTCTGCCCTCGACCTTCTTCTGTGAGGACTCTATGACCTTTGAGAGCATCTTGGACTCTATGGGCATATCCTCCTCGACATTCATCGAGTTCATGAGCATCTGCATACGGTCGCCGCCGAACAGACGCATGAGGTCATCCTCCAGAGAGAGGAAGAAGCGGCTCTCGCCCTCGTCGCCCTGACGGCCCGCACGGCCTCGGAGCTGGTTGTCTATACGTCTGGACTCATGTCTCTCGGTACCGAGTATGAACAGACCGCCGGCAGCCTTTACCTTTTCTGCCTGTCCCTGTATCTCTTCATTGCGCTTTTTAAGAAGGTCTCTGTAATGCTCTCTTGCCGCAAGTATCTCTTCATTGTCGGTATCAACATAGCTGATAGCCTCGTTGATGACCTCCTCGTCGATGCCTTCCTTTTTCATATCCGCAACTGCGAGCACCTCTGCGTTACCGCCGAGGAGAATATCGGTACCACGGCCTGCCATGTTGGTGGCGATGGTAACTGCGCCGAAACGACCTGCCTGTGCGACGATCTCGGCTTCCTTAGCGTGCTGCTTGGCATTGAGGACATTGTGCTTTATACCCTCACGGGAGAGCATTTTGGAGAGTATCTCAGACTTTTCGATGGATATAGTACCCACAAGTACGGGCTGACCCTTTGCGTGGCATTCCTTTATCTGCTCGATAGCCGCCTTGAACTTGCCGTTCTCGGTCTTGTAGACCACATCGGGGTGGTCGATACGGATAACGGGTTTGTTTGTGGGTATCTCGATAACGTCGAGCTTGTAGATCTCTCTGAACTCATCTTCCTCGGTCATGGCAGTACCTGTCATACCGGACAGCTTGTGATAAAGACGGAAGAAGTTCTGGAACGTGATGGATGCGAGCGTCTTGGACTCGTGCGCTACCTTTACGCCTTCCTTTGCCTCTATCGCCTGATGAAGTCCGTCGTTGTAGCGTCTGCCCTGCATGAGACGACCCGTGAATTCATCGACTATGACGATCTCGCCCTCGTTTATAACATAGTCGATATCCTTTTTCATAACGCCGTTTGCTTTGAGCGCCTGATTTATGTGATGCAGAAGGGTGGTGTTCTCGGCATCATAGAGATTTACAAGGTTGAATGCCTTCTCAGCCTTCTTAACGCCTCGTCTGGTGATAGTTGCGGTCTTTGCCTTTTCGTCTATGATGTAGTCGCAGTCCTCTGCGATCTCTTCCTGATCGGTCTTGGTATCCATCTCGGCTACTACAAAGGGCTTCAAAGTCTTCGCAAAGCGGTCCGCAAGAGTATAGAGCTCTGTGGACTTGTCGCCCCTGCCGGATATGATAAGAGGAGTTCTCGCTTCATCTATGAGTATGGAGTCCACCTCATCGACAATGGCGAAGTTGAATTCTCTCTGCACCTTTTCGCTCTTGTATATGACCATGTTGTCACGGAGATAGTCAAATCCGAATTCATTGTTTGTGCCGTAGGTTATGTCGCAGTTGTATGCTTCACGGCGCTGATCGTTGTTGAGGTCGTGGAGAATACAGCCGATAGTGAGTCCGAGATAACGGAATACCTTACCCATTTCCTCAGACTGTGTCTTTGCAAGATAGTCATTGACTGTTACGACATGGACGCCGTGACCGTCAAGTGCGTTTACATAGGATGCACAGCAGGCAACGAGAGTTTTTCCTTCACCTGTTCTCATCTCTGCGATACGTCCCTGATGAAGCACCGTTGCACCGATTATCTGCACGGGATAGGGCTTTTTGCCCAGAACTCTCCATGCCGCTTCTCTTACCGTGGCAAGTGCCTCGGGGAGTATATCATCAAGGGTTTCTCCCTCTTCAAGTCTTCTCTTGAACTCAGGGGTCTTGGCTTTCAGCTCCCTTTCGGAAAGAGCCTGGTATTCCTCGTCAAGAGAAAGAACCTTTTTGAGTATAGGGTCTATCTTTTTCAGCTCTCTTTTGCTGTAATTACCGAATAATCCGTCGAAAAGTCCCATTCTTTATATTCCACCTTTTGTGTTTTATTCAACATAAAGCTATTTTATTATACTGTAAAATCGCAGTGTTGTCAAGTTTTTTATCACTCTATCCGCCAGTCTATCTCCGTCATGCCGTGATCTTTCAGAAATGCATTGCATTTTGAGAAATGCCTGCACCCGAAAAATCCGTTATACGCCGACAGAGGAGAGGGATGTGCGGCTTCGAGTATAAGATGCGCCCTGTTTGTGATCAGAGCCTTCTTTGCCCTTGCATTTGCGCCCCAGAGCAGGAACACCAGCGGCTTTTCACGGGCGTTCAGCTTCTCTATCACATGGTCGGTGAAGGTCTCCCACCCGTGACCTTTATGGGAATTGGCGCTTCCTCTGCGCACGGTGAGAACGCTGTTCAACATAAGCACGCCCTCATCAGCCCATTTGTACAGCTCGCCGTGAGGTGCGGGCGGTATACCGAGATCGCTTTGCAGCTCCTTATATATATTCTGGAGCGACGGTGGTATCTGGCAGCCCTTCTGCACCGAAAAGCACAGCCCGTGAGCCTGACCCGGTTCATGATACGGATCCTGCCCGATAATGACCGCTTTTGCGTCATTATACGCAGTGTGCTTCATGGCGTTGAATATATTGTGCATATCGGGATATATCTCTCTTGAAAAGTATTCCTTTTTCAGAAATTCCCTCAGTTCAAGATAATAGGGCATATCAAATTCGCCCTGCATGATGCCGTCCCAGTCGTTGCCGAAATTCACCATAGTCTACTCCGAAAGAGAGGCAAGCAGGTCGGTTATCCTTGCAAGGTCGTCATCACTATAAAACTCCAGTGTGATATTGCCCTTGCCGTTGCTTCCCTTTATCTTTACATTTCTGCCAAGGCGCTCTTTCAGGCTGAGAGCTGTTTCAACATAATACTTGTTTTTCTCGGGCACTCTGATGCTGTCCTTATCCGTCTCTGCGGAATTGACCTCGCCCACCAGCTTCTCGGTCTGTCTTACGTTGAGGTGCTTTGAAAGCACTATGTCAAGCACTTCCTCGCAGGCATCCTTATCCGTGAGTGAGAGGAGCGCCTTTGCATGGCCTATCGTTATCTCACCGGATGAGAGCTTTCCAAGGACACGATCCGGCATAGTGAGGATCCTGAGCATATTCGTGATGTATGACCTTGACTTGCCCACGGATCTCGACAGCTCGTCATGGGTCATTCCAAAGGCTTCGCTGAGCCGTTTGTAGCCCATAGCCTCCTCAACGGGATCCAGATCCTCTCTTTGGATATTCTCTATCATAGCAAGCTTGTTCATCTCCGCATCGTCCACATCACGGACGATAACGGGCACTTCAAGCAGTCCTGCTATCTTGCTTGCACGCCAGCGGCGCTCGCCGGCTATTATCTGATAGGTGAGCCCGTTTTTGAGCGGACGCACAACTATCGGCTGTATGATGCCGTTTTCTCTTATAGACTCCGCCAGCTCGTTTAGGGCGTCGTTATCCATATTGTTTCTCGGCTGATCCTTGTTCGGCTCTATCTGAGAGACCCTGAGCGACAATACATTCTCATTGGATGTATTGTCGGCAAAGAGGTCGTCATATCCCTTTCCCAGTGCCATTATCTGTTCCCCCTTCTGAGAAGTTTCCTGTCGGGTCTTACCTTTTTCTCCCCGTCGCGCCTGAGCAGTTCCTCGGCGAGTCTTTCATATGCATCCGCGCCCTTTGAAAGTCTGTCATAATAGATTATGGGCATACCAAAGCTGGGCGACTCGGATATCTTGACATTTCTCGGTATGCTTGTCTTGTATACTTGGTCTGGGAAGTGCTTTCTGACCTCGCTCACCACCTGATTGGTGAGATTGAGTCTTGTATCCGCCATTGTAAAGACGATACCGCCAATCTCCAGGGACGGATTGTAATGCTGCTTTATCCTGCGTATGGACTCAACGAGCTGAGAGAGCCCCTCCAGCGAATAGAACTCGCACTGGAGCGGTATCAGCACTTCATCTGCGGCGCACAGCGCATTTATGGTAAGGAGCGACAGCGACGGGGGGCAATCTATCAGTATATAGTCATAGTTATCCTTTATGGTAAGGAGACGGCTTTTGAGCTTTGATGCCCTGTCCTCCTCGGAGGTCAGCTCCACCTCTGCCCCTGCAAGGTTAAGTGTACTGCATATGACCGAAATATTGGCAAACTCTGTCTCTATGACAGCTTCCTCTATCCTGCATCTGCCCATGACCACATCATAGCTTGTAAGAGGCACGGTCTTTTTCTTTATGCCGAAACCGCTTGTGGAGTTGCCCTGTGGGTCAAGATCCACGCAAAGCACTTTTTTGTTCCTGATACCGAGCGATGCGGCAAGATTGACTACTGTGGTGGATTTGCCGACTCCGCCCTTCTGATTTGCGACAGCTATGATCTTCATTTGACTCTCCTTTTTGTTCTTTTGGCGGAATGTTCCACGTGGAACATCTCCGACACAAAAAAAGAGCGCAGAGTGTGCGCTCTAAAGAACAGATGTTACACTTCTATATGTATTATAACAGCATTTTCTGATTTATGCAATAGTAAAACAGAAGAAATCTGAAATTTTCATCAAATTTTCCTTCTGGGGTATTTTTTCGGTGTTTCGCACACCTTTTCAACTGTGATGATGCGTCTTTCATCGCCGCAGGGGAGAGTATAGTTCTCATCGGTTATGACCTTTCCTCCGAATATCTCTGCCTGTGACGGGTCAATATCCTCATTCGGCCCTTTCATGGATATAAACCTGCCGCCGACCCTGACAAGGGGAAGACAATACTCGCACAGCACAGGAAAAGCCGCCACCGCTCTTGCACAGGCGATGTCAAAGGTCTCACGCATATCCCCTCTGCCCGCATCCTCTGCCCTTGAATGGATGCAGGTCATGGGACAGGTGCTTTCGGACACGCTTTTCAGAAAATCTATCCGCTTTCTCAGGCTGTCAAGGAGCGTCACATCAAGGGATGTGTCGTGCAGTTTCATCACTACTCCCGGAAAGCCTGCCCCCGTGCCCACATCTATGACCTTTTCGCCGCCCTTAACCTGAGAATGGACAAATATGAGAAGGCTGTCAAGAATATGCTTTTCCGACACTTCAACGGGTTCTGTTATTCGTGTAAGGTTCATGACCTTGTTTTTTTCAAGGAGCATACCGATATATCTGTCATACATCTCATACTCCGTGTCGCCTATGGTAAGACCGTAGGGCGCACAGAGCGCCGAAAGCTCCGCCTTTGTAATTATATTCATTGTTCACCGCCGTTTTCTTTCAGTGATGCCAACCATATGACAAGCACCGTTACATCGGCAGGGGACACACCCGATATCCTGCTTGCCTCACCGATATTCCGGGGGCGTATCTTGTTCAGCTTTTCCGCCGCTTCCAGAGAAAGCCCCCTGAGCGCCTTATAGTCGGTATCCGGGGGAAGCTTTTTCTCCTCCAGTTTTCTGAGTTTCTCAATGTCTTCAAGCTGACGCCTGATATAACCCTCATACTCTATTTGCAGTGCCGCCTGCTCTTTTACCTCATAGCAAAGCTCCGGGGCGGTCTCATCAAATACTATCACATCGTCATATGTGAGCTGTGGTCTTTTGATAAGCTCACATATCCTCACGGAATTTTCTATGGGGGTCGTTCCCTTTCGGGTGAGCATTTCATTCAACTCCGCCGTCGGCTTGACAGATGTTTTTTTGAGCCTTGTGACCTCATTTCTTATACATTCCCATTTGTCAAGAAATGCCCTGTATCTCTCCTCGGAGATCAGCCCCACCCTGTATCCGATGGGCGTGAGCCTTTCGTCGGCATTGTCCTGACGAAGTATAAGACGGTATTCGCTCCTGCTGGTCATCATACGGTAGGGGTCGGTAACGCCCTTTATCACAAGGTCATCTATAAGTGTGCCGATATATGAGGATGAGCGGGACAGCGTTATCTGCTCTCTGCCCAGCACTGAGAGCGCTGCATTTATCCCTGCAATGAGCCCCTGCGCCGCCGCTTCCTCATAGCCCGATGTACCGTTGAACTGCCCTGCGCCGTAAAGCCCTTTCACATTTTTAAATTCAAGGGTGTGGTACATTTCCGTCGGGTCACAGCAATCGTACTCTATCGCATAGGCATTGCGCATGATCTCAACGTGTTCAAGCCCCTTTATGGTGTGCAGGAAAGCAATCTGCACATCCTCGGGCAACGAAGACGACATACCCTGAAGATAATATTCATCCGTTCCAAGACCCATCGGCTCGATAAAAAGCTGATGCCTCGGTCTTTCAGAGAAACGCATTATCTTATCTTCTATGGATGGGCAGTATCTGGGTCCGACCGCATGGATACGCCCCGAATACAGGGGAGACCTGCCGATATTGTCACGGATGACCTTGTGAGTTTCTTCATTGGTGTAGGCGATATAGCAGGACACACGGTTTTTCATGGAATATCTGTCTGTCTCAAATGAGAATGGCTGTATATCATCATCGCCGTCCTGCCGTTCCAACCTGTCAAAGTCTATGCTTCTTTTATGCACCCTTGAGGGAGTACCTGTCTTGAAGCGCCTTATGGTAAGTCCCGCTTCCTCAAGGCTCTTTGTCAGATGTTTCGCAGGAAGGGTCGCATCGGGGCCGCTTTCATAGGAAACATCACCGATGTGTATAACACCGCCGAGATAAGTGCCCGTCGCTATAATGACCTTTTTCACATTATAGTATGCGCCCAGTGCAGTGGTGATACCCTTTATCTCACCGCTCTCAACGGTTATACCTGACACCTCCGCCTGTTTCACAAACAGGTTCTCCTGCTCCTCACAGACCTTTTTCATATAGTTGTGATACGCAACTCTGTCAGCCTGCACTCTGAGGGAATGGACGGCAGGGCCCTTGCCTCTGTTGAGCATACGGCTCTGTATAAAGCATTTGTCGGCGGACTTTCCCATCTGACCGCCGAGAGCGTCTATCTCTCTCACAAGATGCCCCTTCGCCGTGCCGCCGATTGACGGGTTGCAGGGCATATTTGCAATGGAGTCCAGCGAAATGGTGAACAGCGCCGTCCTGACACCAAGCCTTGCACTTGCAAGGGCGGCTTCAACTCCTGCATGGCCGGCGCCGACAACAGCCACATCAAATTCATCTACATAATAACTCATATTCTATCCTTGAATGTTCCCTGCGATACCACTGAATGTTCCACGTGGAACATTCTAAACGGATCATTATTTTCCCACACAAAAATGCGAAAAGACCTCGCTGACAACTTTATCCGAAACCCTTTCACCGTCAAGCTCCAGCAAGGCATCAAGTGCTTCGTCAAGCACTATATTCACCGCATCGAGAGTGACACTGCCAACAGCCGTTTCAGCTTCACCCACAAGAGAAAGCGCCTTGTCAAGACACTGCTTCTGTCGTTCGTTCACAAGCACCTCATCCGCAGTATCTTCGCCGATGAACATATCGCAAAGAAGCGATTCGAGAGAGGAGATGTCGTGATTTGCCGCTGATATGTTTACAATGCCGTCAAAGCCCGTGAGCTGACCTGTATCAAGAACATTTTCCTCATCGCTCTTGTTCACACAGGCTATCTTTTTTCCCTGAGCATCGGCGCAGAGTTCTATTATGCGCCTGTCCTCATCATCAAGCTCGGAGGAATTGTCAAAGACGGCGATTATAAGATCGGCATTGCCCATCTTCTTTACCGCCCTGTCGATGCCGGCCTGCTCCACTATATCCTCGGAAGAACGTATGCCCGCCGTGTCGGACAGTCTCAGGACTATGTCGCCCACACGCACACTTTCCTCGATGATATCCCTTGTTGTGCCTGCCTGTGATGTTACGATGCTTCTCTCACAGCCGCTCATGGCATTCATAAGGGTGCTCTTGCCCACATTGGGCTTGCCTGCGATGACGGTGTCTATACCGTTCTTGATTATCCGCGAGTTCTCATAGCTGTCAGACAGCTTTTTAAGCCCTCTGCGGATATCCTCCAGCTCTGACCGTATCTCATCATCGGACAGACCCTCTATATCCTCCTCGGGATAATCTATCCATGCGCTGATATTCCCCAGCAGCTTTACAAGCCTTTCGGAATATCCCGATATGAGCCTGTGCATGGAGCCGTTCTTAACGTTCCCGGCTCTTCTCAGATGCGCCCTGCCCTGTGCGGATATGACATCCATCACAGCCTCCGCCTCGGTCAGACCTATCTTTCCGTTTAAAAAAGCCCTCTCTGTGAATTCTCCTGCCCTTGCAGGGACAGCACCGTTTGAAAACACAAGAGAGAGTATCCTTTCACTGACATATATCCCCCCGTGGCAGGATATCTCAACAACATCCTCACCCGTATAAGAGTGAGGCGCCCTGAACACTGTCAGTATAACATCATCAATTTTATCGCCGTCCACGGCGATATACCCGTATGCACAGGTATAACCGTCCATTGCGGACGGCTTTCTGCCTGTAAATATCTTATCAGCCACTGCGAGTGCGCCTTCGCCCGATATCCTTATGACGGATATGCCGCCCTGCGCTCTGGGAGTGGAGATCGCTGCGATAGTTCCCATATCAATTACCTGCAATGCCGGTTTCGGACAATGCCGTTTCTGACTCTTCGCTCGTTTCAGACACCGGCACTATCTCATAGATGCCGTCGTCAGCGATAAGCTCATCTTCGGTTTCCGAAACAGCATTTGTCTCCGCCGCCTCTGTTTCGGTGACGGAATCTGTGGTGACCTCTGTGATCTCGGTTTCCGACGGGCACTCACAAAGACAAGCGCAGTCGGGCGTCAGCTTCACTATCATACTGCCCTTGCCGTCGGTGTATACAGACGAACCGACAGGGGCAAAATTTGAGGAATAGTTCCCGTCGGGGGATGCCTCACACTTTGTTATTATGCCCGCAAAGGTGAGCTTCATCGAATCATCGGGGTCTACGGTCTTTACATATATATATGTCTTTCCGCCGTAATTGACCACCATATCCACATCGCCGCTGTAACCGAGAGATATATCTATCGGCACATATTCTGTCTGCCTGGTCGTCTCAGTGAGGAATATGGGGTCATACTTCAATGATGTGACGGTCGTTTCTGCCGTGACCTCAGCCGCCGCATACACCGTCGTCACTTCTGTAACATCAGTCTGTTCGTTTACGTCCGGTTCGGGCCGCTTGTCTATACAGCCCGTAAACAACAGTAAACTTACTACAAATGGTATTACTTTCTTCATTTCTTCACCATATCAAAATGAGGACAGAGGATCTCATAAAATAAGCCCCTCTATCCTCATTCAAAACAATATTACGTCTTATCAGACACCGTACTTAGCGGTAGCTACAGGAACGCCGACACCCATTGTGGAAGCTACTGTGCAGGACTTGAGATAAGTACCCTTTGCAGCAGCGGGCTTAGCCTTAACGATAGCTTCGAGAAGTGTCTCAAAGTTCTCAGCCAGCTTGTCCTGACCAAAGGAGACCTTGCCGATGGGGCAGTGGATGATATTGGTCTTGTCGAGACGATACTCGATCTTACCGGCCTTAGCCTCTGTTACAGCCTTTGCAACATCGGGAGCAACTGTACCTGCCTTGGGGTTAGGCATGAGTCCGCGGGGACCGAGGACTTTACCGAGACGGCCAACGATGCCCATCATGTCGGGAGATGCTATAACAACATCAAAGTCCATCCAGTTTTCCTTGGTGATCCTGTCAACGAGGTCCATACCGCCAACATAGTCAGCGCCTGCTTCCTTAGCAGCGTCGTACTTGTCCTCCTTGCAGAATACGAGAACCCTTACGTTCTTACCTGTGCCGTTGGGGAGAACAACTGCGCCTCTAACCTGCTGGTCTGCGTGACGGGAGTCAACGCCGAGACGAACGTGTACTTCAACGGTCTCATCAAACTTAGCTGTGGCAGCCTTGCAAACGAGTGCAAGAGCGTCGCCTGTTTCATAGAACTTGCCTGCCTCTACGAGCTTGGCACTGTCCTGATACTTCTTGCCGTGTTTCATTGTATATTCCTCCTTCCTCAGTCTTCAACTTCGACGCCCATGGAACGAGCTGTTCCGGCGATCATGCTCATTGCGGATTCGATGTTGGCCGCATTGAGATCGGGCATCTTGGTCTCTGCTATCTTTCTTACCTGATCCTTGGTGAGCTTGCCGACCTTGGTCTTGTTGGGCACACCCGAACCGCTCTCTATGTTAAGAGCCTTCTTGATAAGAACAGCAGCGGGAGGAGTCTTTGTGATGAACGAGAAGGAACGGTCTGCATAAACAGTGATAACAACAGGGATTATAAGACCTGCGTCATTCTTTGTTCTCTCGTTGAATTCCTTTGTGAACGCCATTATGTTTACACCGTGCTGACCGAGCGCAGGGCCAACCGGGGGAGCAGGTGTTGCCTTACCTGCTGCGATCTGAAGCTTGATCAAGCCAACTACTTTCTGTGCCATTTCGCACACCTCCAAATTTAGTAAGCATCTTTAAGATGCATCAGAACATCAATCTGCGACCTTTGTGACCTGTCCGATCTCGATAGTGGCAGGAGTCTCTCTGCCGAACATCGAAACAACGACATCCACTGTGCCGCTCTCCGCATCAACAGCCTTGACTGTACCGACAAAGCCCTCCATAGCACCGGAGGTGATCCTGACGTCGTCGCCCTCTTTGATATTGACAACAACCCTTGCTTCACCGGTATCAACGCCGAACCTTGCGACCTCTTCATCACTGAGGGGGTCCGCCTTGCCGCCCGGGCCAACAAAGCCCGTAACGCCTCTGGTATTTCTTACGACATACCAGCTGTCGTCGTTGAGTATCATTTTTACAAGTACATAACCGGGGAACATCTTGGTCTCGACTTCTTTTTCCTGACCGTTCTCTGTACGGACGATCTCCTTTTCAGTGGGGATGCGCACATCCTGAACGAGGTCTGTGAGCTTACGGTTCTCCGCAACTCTCATGATAGTCTGAGCGACCTTGTTCTCATAACCGGAATAGGTATGAACCACATACCACTTTGCAGCCTCTGACATAGCCATTCTCCAATCTCAAACCGAAAGCATCACTTCATAAGACCCATGAGCTTTTCAAACATCAGAGCGAATACATAGTCCATAGCGAATACGCCGATGCCCGTTATTATCATTGAACCGATAACAACGCCGGTGTTCGCAACGACCGTGTTTCTTGAGGGCCATACGACCTTCTTGAACTCGCTCCTCAGATCCTTGAAATACTTTACGACCTTATTGGGTTGATTCTTAGCAGTCTTGTCGGCCTTGTCCGCCTTGGACTTCTTGGGCTTAGTCTCTGCCGCAGACTTCTTTTCAGCCTTATCTGCCATTTAAGCTACCTCCGCTCACTTAGTCTCTCTGTGAAGAGTATGCTTCTTGCAGAACTTGCAGTACTTGTTCATTTCAAGTCTGTCCGGATCGTTTTTCTTGTTCTTTTTGGTGTTGTAGTTGCGCTGTTTGCACTCTGTGCACGCCAAAATGATCTTAACTCTCATATCGGCACCTCCTGTGATTATTAACGCATATGCGCCAAAAGTATTGCCTCCCTCAAACGAGGCCCGCACCCAAAAAGGGCGCAAAAAAATAGACCTCAAAAGAGGTATTATCATAATATCACACCCGTGTCAATTTGTCAAGCGTTTTGACAAATTCGGCAAAGCCCACAAACAAAGCATATCCGCGGGGCTTTTGTTGTGTATTTTTCGGTGTTTTCGAGACAAGTTTTTCAACTGTTTGTATAATTTGTCATATCTATACCGAAAGACCATTTATGCCCTTCGGATACACAATGACAGACCTGCTTACACAGGTCTGTCTCAAAATTACTATTTGTATAATGCCGCCAATATTATACGGCTTTAGCGCCAGCCGAAATGCTCCGCTGTACGCTCTGCGCACTGCTCACGGTCAAGGCCTTCACTGCGGTCGATGAAGAAATATCCCGACTGCCTTACCTCTTTGTAGAACGGCATATTCAGCCGCATCAGCGTTTCGCTACACAGAGCCTTTGCCCCCTCAACGTCGGAGGCGCTGTAAAGCCAGTCACGATAGTCCCTGTGATCCTCTCTGCCGCAGTATTCGTCCGCAAGCATCACAGGCTCCTTTATCATGAACGCCACCCTTGACGGGTCAGAGAGAACCCTCAGTTCCTCTATCTTCAGCACACAGTCGCATATCACGGGCTTATCCGCCGATATTCGGATAAGGTCAAGGAGCATAAAGTCAAGCTGTTCCCTTGCGCCGGCTGTCAGCCATTCAAGGTATTCGTCCGCGCTTCTCGCAAAGAACTCGTCCGCATCCGCAAAGGATGTGTTCATGGCGGGCTGATGTTTGCTGTCAGACATACCCCTGTGCGCATCGAAATGCTCATCTGCATCATATACAGAAATGCCGTGCCTCTCGCCCAAAATGTGTGAGACCGTGGTCTTGCCGCCGCAGGGCGTGCCTGCGATGAAATATACATTGCTAAGGTACTCTTTGAGTACGTTGTCTTCAAATATCATAGGTATTCTCCTTTTTAAGTTTATGCTTACATCATTGTAACAGCATGAAACTATCCGAGGAGCTTCATGCCGTCAGATATTTCTCAGCTTTAAAAACATTATCATATGTCCTCCGTCATCGGTCATTGTCGTTTGTTGTCTGCCGTATCGGCATTACAGACAGTTTATCACAGCGATATATATTTGTCAATAGCGAATTATGTATATTTTACAGCATATTATACAGTTTGTATATAATAATCATTTTTGCGTTTTAGTATCTGTATATTATTTAAAATAATATACCGTTTGTATAATAACAGCATATACCAAAGCGGATACAGCCATGCCGTATCCGCTTCCTCTTTATCAGTCTCCGAAGGAGATGCCCAGCGCCTTTGCGCTCTTTACATATCCGCCGTCGGGATCGACGAACTTCGTCTTGCCTGCGACCTCGGAAAGGGGATTTTCACCTATCTCCGACTTTATCATAGCTACCGAATAGCCATACTTCTTGTCCGAAATGAGCTGCGCCGCCCTCACTCCGAAGCGTGTTGCAAGTATCCTGTCATATGCCGACGGACTGCCGCCCCTGAGCATATGTCCGGGCACGCATACCCTTGTTTCTATGCCCGTAGCCTTCTGTATCTGAGCGGCTATGGTGGATGTTGCAGTGGTTATGCCTGCATCGAGCCTTGCCTTTGCACGTTCCTTCTTCTTCATTTTTGCCTCTTCCTTGCTGAATGCGCCCTCCGCAACAGCAACTATGGAGAAGCGGTGGCCGTTGTCCGCACGCTTTTGCAGGCACTCGCACACCTTGTCGATGTCATAGGGTATCTCGGGTATGATTATGGCGTCAGCGCCGCCTGCCAGACCCGAATACAGCGTGAGCCATCCTGCCTTGTTGCCCATGATCTCGACCATGAGTATGCGGCTGTGCGAAGCGGCTGTGGTGTGGAGCCTGTCGATAACGTCCGTAGCGGTGTCAACTGCCGTGTGGAAGCCGAACGTGACATCCGTGCCGAAGATATCGTTGTCTATCGTCTTTGGCAGACCTATCACATTTAGCCCCTCTTCACTGAGGAGGTTTGCGGTCTTGTGAGTGCCGTTGCCGCCGAGGGTGAGCAGACAGTCGAGCTTCAGCGCCTTGTATGTGTCCTTCATCTGCTTTACCTTGTCGATGTTGTCCTCACCGATAGAGGATATCATCTTGAAAGGCTGACGCTTAGTGCCGAGTATGGTGCCGCCCATAGTGAGTATGCCCGAGAACTCCGAGGGCTCCATCTCTCTTGCGATGTTGTTGATAAGACCGTAATAGCCGTTCTGTATGCCGACGATCCTCACATCGTCGCCAAATTCGTCAAAACACGCCCTTGCCACGCCCCTGATCGTCGCATTGAGCCCCGGGCAGTCACCGCCCGATGTGAGTATGCCTATTCTTTTCTTGCCCATAGTACACCGTCCTTTTATATTTTTTATATTCATTTCGTTATCACAGCCGCAGCACAGGGCATGAAACCGTCGCAAAGAACTGTCACGACCTCATACTCCTTTCCGTATGCTGCTCCATGAACTGCTCGAACTTGTCCGCAGGCATAGGCTTGCCGTAAAAGTACCCCTGCGCATAATCACAGCCCGAATCACGGAGTATCTCGGACTGGGCGGAATACTCCACGCCCTCTGCGATAGTCTCTATCTTCTTTGACTTTGCTATCCTGATTATGGCGGATACTATCTCACGGGATACCTCGTCATCCTCAAGATACATGATAAAGCTGCGGTCCAGCTTCAGAAGCGTTATGGGGAGCTGCTGTATATAGCTGAGAGAGGAATACCCCGTGCCGAAATCGTCCATGGATATCTTTATCCCCAGCTTTCTCAGATCGTTCATCTGGATTATGGCGTGCTGTATGTCCTTCAGCGCAAGGCTCTCTGTCAGCTCTATGTCAAGGTATTCGGGGTCAAGCCCTGTTTCTTTGAGCACGTCGGAGATTATCCTTGTGACATCGGTCTTGTAGAAATCTATCGCCGTCAGATTTATGGATACCGTTATGGGCGGATAACCCATATCCTGCAAGCGCTTGTTCTGTCTGCACGCCTCATGCAGTACAAAGTCGCTTATCCTCGTTATCATCATGGAACGCTCAGCCACGGGTATAAAGTCCAGGGGCGGTATCACCGTGCCGTCGGGCTTTATCCAGCGGATAAGCGCCTCCATACCGATAACAGAGCCGTCCGTCAGGCTTATCTTGGGCTGGTAGTAAAGCTCGAACTCGTGATTTTCCAGAGCCTCACTTATCTCCTTTTCCATATTCGAGCGGTCGATAACGCCGTCGCGGATATGGGCATCATACCTCATGGAAGAACTCTTCATGCCCTTTGTGAGGTTAAGTGCGAACTCGCTGTGTTCCAGTATCTCTGAAAAGCTCTCACCGACAAATTCGCTGTCCGACATGAGGCAATATCCGAATGAACAGTCTATATTGTGCTTTTCAAGACCGCCGCCGCTTATCGTGCCCAGGTCATGCCTTACGCTGGCAAAGAAGTTTGTCACATCGGCCTCGTCCTTCGACCTGAAAAGCACCGAGAAGTTATCTCCGCCTATCCTTGCCGCTGTACTGCCGTCGGTGATATTCTTCATCAGTATCATGGCAAAGCGCTTGAGAAGGTCATTGCCCGTCTCATAGCCGCAGGTGTCGTTGATTATATGAAAGTCATCAATATCCGCAGTTATGACCCAGTATGTATCGGGGGAACCATTTATGAACCTCATGGATGATAGCATCTCATCCCCAAGCATTATAAAGCGGTAACGGTTGTATATCTGTGTCACATCGTCGATATACGCCATTTTTTCTATTATGAGGTCCTTTTCCTTTTCCAGCGTGATGTCTATTATCGCACCGCCGGTGATATATCCCGTGCCGTCCTTTATCGTCTTGTAACGCACGTTGAACCAGTGCAGATCACCGTCAGCCGCCTTCGCCCGAACATTGACTGATATGGTCTCATCACCGGGAACTCCCTGTGTAAAGGGTTTGAGCAGTATATGATCCTCGCTCCTTATGATCTCCCTGAGCGTCTCTATGCCCACAAAACAGCCCTTGTCGGGTCCCGTTGCAGGCAGACCCAGCATATGGCAGAGCTGTTCGGAGACATAATAATCGCCCCTGTCCTCATAGCGGAGTATCAGCCCCACCCCCGACAGCTCTGTTGCGAGAAAATATCTCTTATCCGACTCGGACAGCGCCTCTGATGTTTTGAGGAGCGCCTTTTTGAGCCTTATCTCATCGTTTCGGTTTGTACCAACGGACATCAGCACCTGATCGCCGTTCTCAAGCTCGAACATCACCGATGTTGACCACGATGTAGTCACCGAGCCGCCCGTCTTGCACTGCACGGTGAACTCATCCCTGCCCTCGAGGAATTTTTCAAGATCCTCGACTCTGCCCGACAGCGCCTCCGGAGGGAATATCTTAGCCAGCTTCTCGGGGTCGGCAAGGTCTGCGGAGGTATAGCCCGTGTCACAGGTAAAAGCCGCATTCGCATAGAACATCTTTTTGCCCGTATCCCACAGCACGGCAAAGACCGTCATCCTGTCGGCAACGTCCATAAGCGCCTTGTACTGCCTCTGATTGCCTATGAGTTTAAGATAGAATGACACTATCAGCCCTATGAGCACAAAACCCGATGCTATCACCGCAAACAGCATGATATACCGCTCCGCATCCGAATCGATAATATCGTACAACTCACAGGAAAGCCTGACGGATGCCAGTATGATGAGCAATATGCCGACAGCCACAGCAAATCTGTAACGCTTTCTGTCCTGCTTCATACCGACACCCCCATTCATAGACACAATTGTCGTATTATAATTATATTATACATCAAACCGTCATACAAGTCAATAGTTTTTGTAAATTCTGCACATTAAAATGTCCGAAAGCGCCCCGTATATACGGGCACTTCCGGACATATCCCAACAGGCATCAGCTTCGTATCGCTACGCCTATTATTACCATAAGTATAATTATCCATATTATTACAACAGGTATTGCGTAGAACCACTTTGATTCCCCTGTTTTGCGCATATTCACAGCCTTTTCACGGCATTCATCCATTATCTCGGGCGGTATGATGCGCATTGCCAGCGATATGAGCCCGGGAAGGACTATCACATCATCAAGATATCCGAGCACGGGGATAAAATCCGGTATAAGGTCTATGGGCGACAGCGCATATGCCACTGCCAGACCCGTAAGCAGCTTTGCCACAGCAGGTGTATCCTTGTGGCCGAGTGCCAGCGCCAGCACGGGCAGCTGCTCTGTCAGCGCCGCCGCACGTTCTTTCAGCGTTATCTTTATGCTCTCCGCCTCGTCGGGCATCACCTGCATATCCCCCGACCTGAACTCTATGTCAAATATCTCCTGTGCGCTTTCTGAATGGATATACACATGGTATTTGTCATTCTTTTTTATGTCAAAGAGCTCTGCGTCGCAAAGCTCTTCCCAGAAGCTGTCATACTCGCTCTTGTACAGTATACGGGGCTTTCTTGTATGGGGAGAGCCGCCCAGCTCGCAGAACGTCCTTGCGGCGGTGGTTATCCTGACCTCTGACACCGACTCAAAAACTATCCTGCCGCTTTTTATCCTGAGAGCCGTCTTTCCTTTGTTGTAAAGCCCTTTCGGCAGTACCACACCCGAAACGTTCAGCACTATATCCTTTCCGAATACGGCGCTCTGTACTATGGCATATGTAAGGTCGATATCATTTGACACTGGATCACCCCCTGTCCTCATCACAGCCTGATAATATCCTCTATCTTCTTCTCGCCCTTTATCACGCTCTTTATGAGCTTGAATACATCTTCGTTGTCATCGGGGTGCATAGTTGGGAATGCTTTCAGCATACGCACCTCACGCTTGTCGGCGGTGAATGCCACGATAGCATCGTAGCGCATCCTGAGCCGCCTTGACGCATCGCTCAGATTCTCGGCTATATCCGTACCGATATTGTCGGCAAGACCTGCCGCCACATCCGCCGCTTCGCCTGCACTCGTCTGCACGGCAGTGACGAGTTGTGTGCCCTTTTCTGCCGTATCCAGAGCCGCTCCCGCCAGCGCACCGCCCAGATCCTGCGAATGTTCGTACATCTGTGCGCTTATCTCGGCTATCTCTTTAAGCCTGAGAGTTATCCTGTTGGCGGCGGCGACGGAGTTCACGGTGTCTATGGCTATAAGCACCGCACTGATGATTATTATGACAACACCCACGGTCTGCGGTATGAGCGCTATGATCGCCTGTGTGACAGGCATCACAAAGGTCATCGCTATGAGACACGCAACACCCCATTCTATGCTGACTTTCAGGCAAATGTAACCGTGAAAATTGAAATGCTCATCGGAATAATCCCACCACATACTGTGGAACAGCTTTTTCATCGCCACTCCCACCGCCAGCTCAAAGGATGTGCATATAAGGGACGACAGGAAGAAAAGCGCTACGGGAACATCCAGCACGGGGCGCAGTACCGTCATTATGATGAGCACGCCAAAGCCGTATATCGGGCATATCGGCATACTCAGAAAGCCTCTGTTTGAATATTCGCCCATTTTCAGCGCATGGACGCATACCTCCATCCCCCATCCGAGGAACGCCCATATCAGAAACAGCATACACATCTGATACGGGCTCAGCCCGATAAGATCTATGTTCTCAAAAAACAATATCCCCACTCCGTTATAATACTGATCCTTTCTCTATGTATAAAATATCTCTGCCCTCAAAACCGCATATATTCAAGTTTTGTGAGCTCTATGCATCGGTCGGAAATCAGTATAAAAAGATGATCACGGCTGTCCGCCAAATCAAAAATGCCCAGAGAAACCAAACGGTCACCTGAGCATTTTTTCATTATCCTGTTTACGGGATCAGTTCTGATGCTCCTCGATATAAGTAACTATATCGCCTATGGTCTTGATGTTCTGAGCATCAGCATCGGGGATATCGATGCCGAATTCATCCTCGATAGCCTGAATAAGATCAACTACGTCGAGAGAATCAGCGCCGAGATCAGCCTGAATATCAGTTGAGCTTTCGATAGAATCCTCATCAGCGCTGAGAACGTCTACAACGAGCTCCTTAACCTTATCAAAAATCATTTGGTCTTCCTCCTTTGTCCCAAGCATCACCGTGACGATGCCGGCGGCACAAGCACGGCGTAAATACGGCTCATTCGGTCATTCCGAAAATTCGCCGATTTTTCTGAACTTATTATATCGTGACTTCAGTAATTCGTCAATACTTTTTGTCATTTTGTCTTTCAGCGATTTAGACAAAAATTCCGATATATTTTCGGCTGTTGTCTCGGGATCATTGTGAGCGCCTCCCTCGGGCTCGGGAATGATCTGCTCGGCAACACCGAGAGACACCGCATCCTCTGCGGTTATCTTCATTATATTGCACGCCTCCTCCTCACGGTTGGCGTCCTTCCAGAGTATAGACGCAAAGCCTCGCGGGGATATGACGGAATATACCGCATTTTCAAGCATCGCAAGCTCATCGCACACGCCGAGCGCCAGTGCGCCGCCGCTGCCGCCCTCACCGAGAACGACGGATATGACGGGTGTGCGCAGGGTCATGAATTCATACAGGCTCCTTGCGATGGCCTCGCCCTGTCCTCTCTTTTCGGCACCCACGCCGCAGTATGCACCGGGGGTGTCTATAAAGCATATCACGGGACGGTGAAACTTCTCCGCCTGATGTGCGAGCCTCAGAGCCTTGCGGTAGCCCTCGGGGTGAGGCATTGCGAAGTTTACTTCCTTGTTCTCGTATACATCTCTGCCCTTGACCTCTGCTATTATGGTGACGGGTATCCCCTCAAGCCTGCCTATGCCGCCGAGTATGGCTTTGTCGTCGCCGTGGAAGCGGTCGCCGTGGAGCTCATAGAAATCGGTGAATATGAGCGGCAGATAATCCCTTATGGTGGGTCTGTCCTTGTTTCTTATGATTTTCAGCCTGTCGTAGGGAGCAATGATCGTTTTCTCGTCCATCATCTTACCTCCCCCGACCTGTGAAGACGTATCAGATGCGCTATGGTGCGCCTCATATTCTTTCTCTCCACTATCATATCAACAAATCCGTTTTCCAGCAGAAATTCAGCCGACTGGAAATCCTCGGGGAGCCTCTGCTTTATCGTGCCCTCGATGACACGCCTGCCCGCAAAGCCCACAAGCACCTTTGGCTCGGCTATTATTATATCGCCCAGCGATGCAAAGGATGCGGTGACACCGCCCGTCGTGGGGTCTGTCAGCACAGTTATGTACAGGCCGCCGCTCTGCGAGAACCTCGCCGCCGCTCCGCTGGTCTTTGCCATCTGCATAAGGGACACCAGCCCCTCCTGCATACGGGCGCCGCCCGATGCCGTGAACAGTACTATGGGGAGCTTGTTTTCCTCCGCAAATTCAAAGGCACGGGTTATCTTTTCTCCGACCACACTGCCCATGGATGCCATCATGAAATGTGAATCCATTACGCCTATGACGCATTTCTCGCCGTGTATCGTGCATTCTCCGGTTATTACAGCCTCGGTGAGACCTGTCTTTTCCTGAAGATCCTTTATCTTGTCCTCATAATCGGGGAAATCTATGGGGTTGAGCGTGCTCATGCCCGCATCATGCTCGGTAAAGCTGTCATGGTCGCAGGTGAGCTCTATTCTGTCCCTTGCGGTCATCCTTGAATGATAGCCGCAGTGGGAACACACCCACAGCCCCTCTCTCAGTTCCTTGGCAGGGGTCGTCTCGCCGCATCTGGGGCATTTGAAATCGGGTTCCTTCGGCTGGTCGTCATCGGTATAGAACCGCTTCGTGACCTGCTTGAACCACTCCTCCATCGTCATGTGAGATCCACTCCGTTATATATTCTTTATCAGTTCTTTTCCAGTTTTCTCGTCAGATAGTTGTTGTCATATGTACCCTCACAGAACACACTGTCCTTTATCAGGGACAGGTCAAAATCTATGTTGGTGTCAACGCCCTCAACGATAAATTCGGAAAGCGCCCATTTCATCTTGGCGATAGCCTCTTCCCTTGTGGGGGCGTGGGCTATAAGCTTTGCTATCATGCTGTCATAATAGGGGGGTATGGTGTACCCCTGATATATGGCGCTGTCTATGCGTATGCCGGGACCGCCGGGAAAATGCAGGGCATTTATCCTGCCGGGGCTCGGGCGGAAGTTCAGTTCGGGGTTCTCGGCATTTATCCTGCACTCTATGGAATGTCCCCTCATCACTATGTCGGTCTGCTTCAGACCCAGCGCCTGACCAAAGGCTATGCGTATCTGAGCCTTGATAAGGTCTATCTCCGTGACAGCCTCCGTTATGGGATGCTCCACCTGTATCCTGGTGTTCATTTCCATAAAATAGAAGTTCTTGTCCTTGTCCACGAGAAACTCTATCGTGCCTGCATTGGTATATCCGCAGGTTATTGCCGCCGCAACTGCCGCACGCCCCATGCGCTCACGCAGAACGGGGGTCATTATCGGCGAAGGAGTCTCCTCCAGTACCTTCTGATTGCGCCTTTGCAGTGAGCAGTCACGCTCGCCCAGATGAACCACATTGCCGAGATTGTCAGCCAGTATCTGGAATTCTATATGCTTGGGGTTCTGTATCAGCTTCTCCATATATATACTGCTGTCGCCGAAAAAGCTGAGAGCCTCCTGCGAAGCCGCCGTCATTGCCGCTTCAAGCTCATCCTCACTGTCAACACGGCGTATGCCCCTGCCGCCGCCGCCTGCCGATGCCTTTATCATCACGGGATAGCCTATGCTCTTTGCAAGAGCCTTTGCAGAGGCAACATCCCCCAGCACACCGTCAGAACCCGGTATCACGGGCACGCCCGCATTCTTCATCGTCATCTTTGCCGCAGCCTTGTCTCCCAGAGCCCTTATCGCCCTCGGTGACGGGCCTATGAACTTTATGCCGTTCTTTTCACAGGCTTCGGCAAAATCGGCATTCTCCGACAGAAAACCGAATCCGGGATGAACGGCATCCGCCCCTGTCAGCTTACACGCCTCTATTATCGCATCTGCATTGAGATAGCTGTCCTTTGTGGAAGGAGGACCTATGCAGATGGATTCATCGGATATCTGTGCATGAAGGGAATGCTTGTCCGCAGTGGAATACACCGTGACAGTGTGTATGCCCATCTCACGGCAGCTCCTTATTATACGCACAGCTATCTCGCCCCTGTTGGCGATAAGTATCTTCTTGAACATATATAAACATCCTTAGTCAAGTGAGAAGCGACTTGCATCACCGCTCACCGTTCACTTTATTGCAGACCTCATCTCAGTCTGCTGACGTGCAAGATAAATCTATTTAATTGCAAACTGTATCTCAGCCTGCTGACGTGCATCATTTATATTACTTGATAGCAAACTGTATCTCAGCAGATACGGCCTTTTCCCCGTTCACGGTGCAGAGCCCCTTGCCGTAGCCGACAGATCCCCTGACCTTGGTGATCTCCACCTCGATGCGCAGTCTGTCGCCGGGCACTACCTGACGGCGGAACTTAGCTTCCTTTATGCCGCCGAAAAATCCTATCTTCCCCTTGTTCTCGGGGAGGGCGAGCATAGCCGCACAACCTGCCTGAGCCATCATCTCCACCATGAGCACGCCGGGGACAACGGGATAATCGGGGAAATGCCCCTTGAACCAGAATTCATCGGGGGTCATATTCTTGTATGCCACAACTCTCACTCCCGGCTCCATTTCCTCTATCTCGTCGATGAGAAGGAACGGGTCTCTGTGAGGGATAAGCTCCATTATCTGTTCTTTGTTAAGCTGCATAATATCTTCTCCTGTATCAGTTGGTCCACTTGCCGATCACGACATCGTCGCCGGGCTCTTTTGAAAAATCCATTGAGGATATATCGCTCTCGCTCCAGTAAGCGGCAACGGGCGTGCCGTTATTTATCATCACCACATAGTAGCCTTTCGTCATGCCGTTGGTGTATGTATCCATAGCGGTGTCAAAGTCGCTCTGAGAGCCGTCATAGACTATACTTCCCGCTTTGTCGAGCTTGCCCGCATATCTGCCGCTTTTAAGCTCAACGCCCTTTGCTCCGCAGTCGGCACAGTAATTCTGTGCATTCTGCATCATGAGCTGTGCGTTCTGTGTCGCCGCAAGATTTTTGCTCTCGTCTACCTGATTTTGTGCATTTTCGACCGTCGTGCCGCCGCTGCCTATACAGCCCGTGAGCATCACCGCCATTGCGGCGCACAGTGCGGCATATGCCCGCTTCATCAGGATCTCCTCTGTTCGATGACCATAATAGGCTGATCGAACTCGACAGGGTCGCCCGACTTCACAAGGATCTCCTTTACAACGCCCGAAAACTGGCTCTGTATCTCATTCATGAGCTTCATTGATTCGATTATCATGAGCACATCGCCCTTCTTGACGCTCTGGCCGACCTTGACAAAGGGCGGCTTGTCGGGCGCAGGGGATGAATAGAACGTTCCCACGATAGGCGACTTGACAACATTGCCGTCATATACCTTATCCGCCTTCTGAGGGACAGCAGGCTGAGAAACGGGGTCAGACAGTGCGCTGTCCGCCATGGGCGGCATACCGGCAGGCGCTCCGAAAGGAGGGGGAGGAGGGCACTTCCGTCCCTTGACGGTTATGGTCTTCTCGCCGTCCGAAAGGGTTATCTCGGACAGTTTCTTCTCGCTGACGATGTCTGCGAGCCTTTCGATAGTTTCTATATCATACAGACCTAAGATCTTCTTTTCCATACTTCTCAGACCTCATCACTTAACAAATTTCTTTATGCATATCGTGCCGTTGTGTCCGCCGAAGCCGAGGGAGTTTGAAAGAGCCGCATTCACGGTCATTTCCCTGTTGCCATCGACACAGTAATCAAGATCGCACTCGGGATCAGGGGTCTTGTAGCCTACGGTGCGGTGAACTAGATCATTCTGCACGGAGAGCGCCGTGACTATCGCCTCGACTGCACCTGCCGCACCGAGAAGATGACCCGTCATGGACTTGGTGGAGTTGATGACCACCTTTCTTGCGTTCTCCTCGCCCAGTGCCAGCTTTATTGCGATGGTCTCATACTTGTCGTTGAGACCCGTGGATGTACCGTGTGCGTTTATGTAGCTTATATCGGCAGCGGTAAGACCTGCCTCCTCATATGCCATTCTCATAGCGGCGGCAGCGGCTTCACCCGTAGGTGAGGGGCTCGTCATATGGTATGCATCGCCCGTTGCGCCATAGCCTGCTATCTCTGCGTATATCCTCGCACCTCTCTTTACGGCGTGCTCGTATTCCTCAAGTATGAGCATACCGCTTCCCTCACCGAGAACGAAGCCGTTTCTCTCACCGTCAAAGGGTATGGAGCAGCGTTCAAGGTCTGTGGAGCGTGAGAGTGCGTGCATATTGTTGAAACCTGCCAGCCCGAATTCACCGACAACAGCTTCCGAGCCGCCTGTGATGCACACATCGAGATAGCCGTCCTTTATCTTTCTGAAAGCCTCACCGATTGCATTGGTAGAGGATGCGCAGGCTGTGGTGGTGCAGTAGTTCGCACCCTTGAAATTCTTCGCCTTCATAGCGATAGTGCCTGCCGCCATATTTGCGATAGTCATGGGGATATAGAATACCGACACCCTGCCGGGGCCTTTTTCAAAATATCTGCCCGACTCCGAAACAGTGAGATTGAGGTCACCCATGCCCACGCCGCAGATGACACCTGCACGATAGGGGTCAATGTCCGAAAAATCACTACCCGAATCCTCAAGCGCATCGAGCGCCGCCGTCACCGCAAACTGGGTGAAGCGTGACATACGCTTTGCTTCCTTTTTGTCGAGCCTGCGCTCGGGGTCAAAGTCATTGACGCTTGCGGCGATCTTTACCTCAAAGTCCTCGCTCACACGGTCACCGAGAAACGAAAATCCCAGCTTATTAGCCTTTATCGCATTCCAGAATTCTCCGACCGTATTGCCGATAGGAGATACAACGCCCATTCCGGTTATGACTACTCTTTTCATAGAAAAACTCCTGCTCTGATATTTTATTATCTTACATGGCAAGTCCGCCGGAAATCTCGATGACCTGTCCCGTTACATAGGAGGAATCCTCCGATGCAAGGAAGGATACAACGCCTGCGATCTCTTCGGGCTCACCGTAGCGCTTCATTGCGATAAGGTCGAGCATCTTCTGCTTCTGCTCATCCGTGAGCGCATCGGTCATGGGTGTGTGTATAAATCCGGGTGCGACCGCATTGCAGGTGATGCCCCTCTTGCCGTATTCCTTGGCAACGGTCTTGGTCATACCGATGATAGCCGCCTTTGATGCGGCATAATTCACCTGACCCGCATTGCCGTAAAGACCCGTTACGGACGCAAGATTTATTATATGACCGTGCTTCTGTCTGCTCATAACGCCGCAGACGAGCTTCATCATGTTGAATACGCTCTTCTGGTTCACAGCGATGACAAGGTCATACATAGCCTCGTCCATCTTTGCCATAAGGTTGTCACGGGTTATGCCTGCGTTGTTCACAAGCACATCTATCGTGCCGAAGCGCTCCTTGACAGCCTTTACCATATTCTCGCATTGGTCGTATTTTGACACATCCGCAAGGAACACCTCCGCCTGAACGCCGAGAGCACGCACCTTGTCGAGTATGTCGTTGTTTTCAAACATTTTTTCGCTTATATCGTTGAAGGCTATATCAAAGCCGTCCTTTGCAAGTCTGAGAGCGATAGCCGCTCCTATGCCTCTCGCTGAACCCGTGATAAGTGCAGTCATGATGTTATCTCCTTTTTATTCATATCTTATGACCCAGGAGCTTTTCGGCACCTGTCATCATTTCCTCCACGATGTCCTTGCAGGGCTTCACATCGGTTATCATGCCTGCGATAAGACCGCAGAGCATAGAACCTTCCTCAACGTTGCCGTCAACGACAGCCTTGCGCAGAGAACCGACGGTGAGCGCCTCGAAATCCTCGGGAGGTGCGGCATTCTTCTCCATTTCCTGGAGCTTCTTTGTGTATTTTGATCTGATGCAGCGGCAGGGAGAGCCCGAATAGAAGCCTGTTATGGCATTGTCGGTATCCTTCGCCTTGACTACCGCATTCTTGTAGTTGTCGTGTATCTGACACTCTTCCGATGCAAGGAAACGTGTGCCTATCTGCACTCCGTCCGCACCGAGCATGAACGAAGCCGCAACGCCTCTTCCGTCGGCTATGCCGCCTGCGGCGATAACGGGCACATCCGCTCCCACCGCATCGACTATCTGGGGCACAAGGCACATAGTGGTGTTCTGACCGATATGTCCGCCGGACTCCGTACCCTCTGCGATGACCGCATCAGCGCCTGCCTTGACAAGTCTTTTTGCAAGGGCTACCGTGGGCACTACGGGTATGACCTTTATGCCTGCTTCCTTCCATGAAGGCACATACACGCCCGGATTGCCCGCACCCGTGGTGACGAAAGCCACACCCTCGTCTATGACGAGCTGTGCAAGATCCTCCGCATTGGGGGACATGAGCATAATATTCACACCGAAGGGCTTGTCCGTAAGCTCCTTGCAGCGGCGTATCTGATCTCTCAGATAATCTATGGGAGCAGAGCCGCCGGCTATTATGCCCGCACCGCCCGCATTGGATACAGCCGAGGCAAGTGTGCTCTCAGCCACCCATGCCATACCGCCCTGTAAAAGAGGGTATCTTATTCCCAGAAGTTTGGTAACTCTTGTTGACATATCATCACCCTATCCTAAATTTATATTATCACTTTTTAAGATCGAGAACTGCCTTTTTGGTGCCCTCCTCGTTCACATCATCTGCGAACCAGCCGTAGAGGATACCGTTCCTGACCGTCAGCCCGACCAGCATATCATCGCTCTTTTTATTCTTGTATACCGCAGTGATCTTGCCCGTCTTAGGGTCATATCTGTTCACCGCATGATCGGTGTTGTAGTAGATATAAGTGTCATACTGCACCATCTGGGGCGAATACCCCGTCCAGTAAGTTGTATTGACACCCTGCTTTATCTCCCACCTGTCCGTGACCTTAAACAGCCTTACCACCTGATTTTTGTCGGTGTCATATCTGTAAACGCCGTCAGCGCCCACATATATTATCCCCTTGCCGTAAAAGGCAAAGGAGCTGCTGTGATCCCAGTCCATTTTGTCAAACCGCTTTGATACAGCGGTACTGTCGGGCACATCGTAGTATTCCTTCATAGCATCGGCGCTTCTGAGGAAATACTTGTGCATCGTTATCCTCTCGACCTGTTCACTGTTTATGAACGAATCGTCAAAGGTGGTGTCCACATGGTACCAGTGACCGTCTATCTTCACCATGTTCCACATATGTGAATCATTTGAGATCATCTTGCTCTCTATGCCGACTTCACCGAGAAGGATGGTATAAGCCCTTGCATATCCCGTGCAGAGCGCCTTGTGCCTTACCAGAGCGGCATAGGGCGTTGAAGTATAGCGGTTTCCCGACTGTATGTACTCCGTGTTCTCAACGAGCCTGTCGTGGATATATGCCGCCTTCTGAAGATCCGTCCAGTTCTTGCCGACACCGGAAATGATATCAGCCACCGCCTTGTCAAAGGCCTTTTTGTCCTTTGCAAGAGAGTCCTTTGACGATGTGTACTTTACATACAGATTGACCTCACAGCGGTACTTCTTGCCCTGCTTTGCGATAGAGCCGTCAAAGCTCAGCTCGTCGCACACGTTGAACAGTTCCTTTTCACAGAACAGCTCCTCCACCGTGTCGTTGAGCAGTCTGTTTATATACTCCTCATCGCTGTTGTCAACATAGATGGTGGTCTTTATCGCAGGGGAAAGAGCTATCATCCCTTTGCGCACATCCTCCTTCAGCACAGCCTTCGCCGTAGCCTCTGTGCCCGATTCGGATATCTCGGTCAGCAAAGGGCTCACCGCATATATCTGCGGTGACGGGAGCGATGCCGAAAGCATTATCAGCGCCGATAACAAAGCTACTTTTCTTTTCATGTCATATCCTCATCAATAGTCGAATACCATCGCCGCAAGGGTCAGACCTGCGCCGAAGCCCACGAAACAGACCTTCTGTCCTCTCTTCACTGCCCCCGTATGCACAGCCTCATCAAAGGCCAAGGGTATGGAGGCACTGGATGTATTGCCCGTGTGCCCGATGTTGGTATAGAATTTTTCAAGACCCACACCGAGATTTTTGGCTGCAGTCTCTATTATCCTTATATTTGCCTGATGCGGCACAAATATGTCTATATCCTCAACGCCTGTCCCTGTGCCCTCAAGAGCCATTTTCACCGCATGGGGCAGAGCCTTCGTGGCGAATTTGTATACTTCCTTGCCGTCCTGCACGAGCACCCCGACAGGTGCATCATCAGCTGTCCCGTCATCTGTGTGGACAGGGTCTTTCACAAAGGGATGCGGATCGTGAGCCACCTTTGCATACAGATGATTCATGCCGCTGCCGTCGCAGCCCAGCCAGCTCGTACAGAAGGCGTCAGACCTCTCAACGATGAATGCCGCCGCACCGTCGCCGAAAAGTATGCAGGATGAGCGGTCGGTGAAATCGGTTATGTATGAAAGCTGCTCCGCCGCCACCACAAGAACGTATTTCAGCCTGTCATCCGTCATAAGAAATCTCCGTGCGGTGTCAAGTGAATACACAAAACCGGAGCAGGCCGCTCCCAGATCGAATGCCGCCGCATTCGCCGCACCGGTCTCACGCTGTATCACAGCGGCACAGGACGGGGTGAAATAATCGTTCGTTATCGTCGAACAAATTATCATGCCGATGTCAAGAGGGTCGATCCCTGCCTCATCTATCGCTCTCTCAGCTGCCCGGGCGCCCATATACCATGTCGGCTCGCCGTTTGTCATATGTCTCTCTGATATGCCGGTCCTTGTGCGTATCCATTCATCATTGGTCTCAACACATGATGCCAGATCATCGTTTGTGACAGTGAGAAGCGGTTTGTAAGAACCCGTTGAGAGGATCTTTATTCCCATTTCATGACCTCCGTTAGCCCGTGACCTGCGTGCGCAGTATGTCTGCCACAGGCTCATATCCTTTATTCCGATAATTTTAATTTAATTATTGTAATTGCGATCAATTTGTGTTATACTATCATACAGGCATATCTGCCGCATGGCGACCCATACTCATAACTATATTATTTTAATACATTTGCGCTGTACTTGTCAACACCAAAACGGGTTTTTTGCCAAATTTTTTCAATATTATCATCTTACTGTATATTTTTTAATAAATATTACAAATAGGAAAGGATAACAATATGAAGAATGTGTTTCTTTTTTCAGGTCAGGGTTCTCAGTGTGAAGGAATGGGTAGATCTCTTGTAGAGAACTTCCCGGAGCTTTCCGCCATATTTGACGAGGCATCATCCGTGCTCGGATTTGACCTGTACGACAAATGTGTCAATGCCCCTGCGGAGGAGCTTGCAAAGACTGTTATCTCTCAGCCTGCGATAATGGCTGTATCCCTCTGTGCGGCTGAGGCTCTCAGGATAAAGGGCATTGCCGCCGACGCCGTGGCAGGCCATTCCCTCGGTGAATACGCCGCTATGGTGTATGCGGGCATAGTCACCCGTGAGGACGGTTTCAGGCTCATAAAGGCAAGGAGCGAAGCAATGCAGAAAGCGGCGGATGCCTCCGACGGTGTTATGTACGCCATTGTGGGCAGGACCGCAGACGAAGTGGAAAAGATCTGTGCCGAAACAAACGGCTATGTTGTGCCCGTGAACTACAACGCCACACTCCAGACTGTCATTGCAGGCGATTCGGAGCCCTGCGCAAGGGCGGCAGAGGTCTTCACCGAAATGGGCGCAAAGGCAGTAAAGCTGAATGTGGCTTCCGCATTCCATTCAAAGATAATGCAGCCTGCGGCTGACGAGTTCCTGCCCTTTGCAAAGACCGTAAAGTATTCAAGACCGCAGATAACATTCATGTCAAACATCACAGGCAGGGCATATGACCCCGATGAGAACGTCGGTATAGGCGACGTGCCCACAGATATGGCGGACCGCCTTGCCATGCACATAGTTTCTCCCGTGCGCTTCACAGACGAGCTTAACGCTCTTGCCGCCGATGGTTATGACAATTTCATAGAGTGCGGTCCCGGCAAGGTGCTGACAGGTCTTGTAAGAAAGACCCTGAAAGGCGTCACATTCGCAAATGTGCAGGATGCTGACGGTCTTGCAAAGATAGTATAATTTATCAAGATTATACTATATGTATAATAATTATCACATTAACACAAGGAGCAATGACAATGAATAACTACGGACTTCTCGGATTTCCTCTCGGACATACAATGTCGCCCCCCATACACAAAAGGCTCTTTGAGCTTGAGGGCGTGAATGACTTTGACTATACCCTCTTTGAGATACCCGAGGAGGAGCTTGACGCAAGAAAGAACGAGCTCCTTTCGCTGAAAGGCTTCAATATAACCATACCCCACAAAGGCAATATAATGAGATATCTTGATGAGCTGGACGACTCTGCAAAGAGATATTCCTCCGTCAACTGCGTCGTTGAAAGAGACGGCAGGCACATCGGCTACAACACCGACTGCGACGGATTTCTGCGCTCGGTCTCTGCGGCAGGGGGCAGTCTGTCGGGTGATGTCCTGCTCTGCGGGTGCGGCGGTGTGGGCAGGATGATAGCCATAGAGTGCGTTCGCCACGGCGCAAAGCTCACCGTGTCAGTGATGAAAGGCTTTGAGGACACCGTTGAGCCTGTTCGTGAATACGCACGGGCAAACGGCATCGACACTGTCATAAACACCGTTTATCCCAACACCATAGAGAGAAAGCACTATGATACCCTTATAAACGCCACTCCCGTGGGTATGTTCCCCAAGGTCGATGCCTGCCCCGTTTCTGCCGATATAATAAAGGACACGGGCTTTGTCTTTGACGTTATCTACAACCCCGAGGAAACACTTCTCATGAAGACCGCAAGAGAAAACGGCATAACCGCTGTGGGCGGCATGGCGATGCTCGTGTATCAGGCGGTGGTAGCCCATGAGATATGGAGCGGTGCGTCATACCGCACAGAGGATATAGACAGGCTCATATCCGATATGCACGCACTTATGCGCTCATGAGACGGCAGTTCGACGGAGCGGCGCTGGAAGCGCCCGTACCTGCGGCACTCATAACCTGTGCTGACGGCGATATACGGAACGTGTTCACCGCCGCATGGACAAGCATCGTGAACACCCGCCCGCCCATGACCTATGTATCCATACGCCCGTCACGCTATTCATATGAGATAATAGACAAGACGGGAGAATTCGTTATAAACCTGACCACATCGGCTATGGTGCGTGCCGTGGACTACTGCGGCGCAAGGAGCGGCAGAGATATCGACAAGTTTGAAAAATGCCGCCTTGACACCGAGATGTCCGAGCGTGTATCATGCCCCCTGCTCACCGCCTCCCCCGTGTGCCTTGAATGCAAGGTGCGCTCAAAGACGGAGCTGGGCAGTCACACCATGTTCCTTGCGGATATAGTCGGCATAAGCGTCGATGAACGCTATATCGACAGCAAGGGCAAGATAAACCTTGAACAGGCAGGGCTCATGGCATATGCCCACGGCGGATACTACGCCCTTGGCAGGGCGCTCGGCACATTCGGCTTTGCGGTCAGAAAAAAGAAAAAGCCCGACAGGGACAGGAGGAGAAAATGAAAAAACTGATCTGCACGGCCCTTTCTCTTATCCTGCTCACATCATGCAGCCACAGCAAGAGTTTTGATGAAAAGGACCTCATCGGTACATGGACACGAAGCGCCGACGGCGCAGAGGCGACATGGATATTCGATGAAGACGGCAAATGCAGTCAGGATACCAGAGCAGATGACGGGGACAAGACCGTGACCGTCTCCACTCGGGCAAAGTATGAGCTTGACGGCAAAAAGCTGAAGCTGGAATTCACCGAATACGGCACAAAAGCCGAATATACCGTCACAATATCCGACGGTGTGATGACCTGGTCCGACGGTCAGACCACATACAGATTTGAAAAGAAATGACGGACACTCACGCACACTACGACGACCCTGCATTTGATGCGGACAGAAACGATGCGATAACATCCGCCCTTAAAGTATCCGATATCATCATAAACGCAGGCATATCCGACATACGCTCCGAAAGCACCGTTGCCCTCGCCGAAAAGTATGACCGCATATATGCCGCCGTGGGGATACATCCTCAGCATAGCGGCGATCTGTCGGTGATAGAAAGGCTATGCGCCCATGAAAAGGTCATTGCCGTGGGAGAAACGGGGCTTGATTACCGCAATGCGGACAATGCGGAAAAACAACGTCAGAGAGAGCTTTTCACAGCTCAGATAGAAATTGCCAAAAAGTATAATCTACCGCTTATTATACATTGTGTAGATGCATGGGGCGATATGCTGTCAATACTGTGCGGTTCTCACGCAAGGGGAGTGCTCCACGGCTTCACAGGCTCGGCGGAAACTGCCCTGACACTTGTGAGACAAGGGTTCTGTATAGGCTTCGGCGGCAGGATCACATATCCCGGTGCAAAAAGAGCCAATGCCGCTCTCAGAGCCATTCCAACAGACCGTATACTGACAGAGACAGACGCACCCTATGCACCCCCTGCACCGTATTTCGGCAGACGTTGTGAGGGATATATGATGAGAGACACCGTGTCATATATATCACGGTCACTTGACTGTGACGAGAGCATATTTGAAGAAAATGCCGTAAAACTGTTTTTTGAGAAAGAAGGATCATTTTGATAAAATTTCACCTTCCCGAATGCAGCACCCATGCCAGCCTTAACCTGACCATAGCCAGACTTGTAAAGGAGAGAAAGGATCTCATCGGCGACGGTGTTGAGATAGCATCGTTTTTCGGCAGCCCCAATCTCATATGGAACGGCGGCAGGATGATGCTCACACAATATCAGCCCGCACGCTACAAGGAGCTTATAAGGGCATACAACGAGCAGGGCATACCCTATCGCTTCACATTCACAAATCCTCTTATCACCGAGGAATATCTCGATGACTATGACTGCAACGATATGCTCGACTTTGCAGACAACGGCATGAATGAGGTCATAGTGTATTCTCCCGTGCTGGAGGAATATATCAGAAAGACACACCCGAATATGAAGGTGACCTCATCCACCTGCAAATGCATAAGAGATATAAACGAGGTCAAGGCAGAGCTTGCAAAACCCTATTCCCTTGTAGTGCTCGATTTCAACTTCAATAATGACTTTGTGAAGCTCGAACAGCTCACCCCCGAGGAAAGAAAGCGCTGTGAGATACTCTCCAACCCCGTATGCCGCCCGGGATGTACACGCAGGGCAGAGCATTACGAGTACATAGGCAATATCCAGCTCCACTACAAGGAGATCATGGAAAAGCTCAGACGTATGCCCCCGGAGGAGAGAGAAAAACACTCAATAAAGGAATGGGAATGTAAGGACAGGGAGCTTGATATTTTCAGCAAGAAATATCCTCTCAGGGTGACACCCGAGCTTATACGGGAAAAGTATGTGCCCATGGGCTTTGAGAATTTCAAAATAGAGGGCAGAGCGGCAAATATGATGATGCTGGGCGAGCAGATAGCAAGATATTTTGCGGCAGAGGGCAAGGTGGATGAGCTTCGCCTTGAACTGATGATGGTGGCTCTCAACAATTACGGCATAAATTTCAAATAAACCCTTACTCTGAAATGGAGGTAATTATGTGGAACGATATATCCGTACAGTGGCAGACGGCGTTTGAAGAAGCGTGGAAAGCCTTCTGCGAGGGAAGCATACCGATAGGTGCCGCCTTATTTGATGAAAACGGCGGACTCATCCTTAAAGATCATAACCGTGCAAATCTGCCCGACACCGTCAACCGCCTCATCGCTCATGCGGAAGCGAATATATTAAGACGGCTGGACACAGACAGATATGATCCTAAAAAGCTGACATTGTATACGACTATGGAACCGTGCCCCATGTGTATGGGTACAGCATCCATGTCGAATATCAGGCATCTCCGCTCCGCTTCTCACGACCCTCATTGCGGTATGGTACATCTGAGCGAGACAGAGCCCTATTATATCGGCAAGGCAACTGACTACACCTTTGAATGCGGTGACATGGAGCTTGTACAGCTTACGGTACAGAGCTATTATGAGCTCAGATGCATAGATAACGGGTCAAGCAGAAATGTGTTTGACTCATTCGGTGAACAGTGTCCCGATGCTTCCGGTATCTCCAAACGTCTTTATGAAGACAAGGCACTTGACAGGTTCGCAGAAAAGGGAACAGCCTTCGGGACAGTCTTTGACCATATCCTTTCAATGAAATAACGAATGAAAAATGCCCTTTAGTTTTAATACCGATCGGTACTAAAACTAAAGGGCATCTTTAATTTACTCAGATCATTCCGTTACTGCTTTTCTTACTTTCTTTGCGCCCTTGCCGGCGATCTCTCCCCAGTGCTCCACAACTTCCCATGCACCACAGAACTTGTCCACAAGAGTTATGCAGACGGTCTCTTTATACTTCGGCAGCTTGGTGGTCAGGGGGAACATATGCTTTACGATTATGTCCTCCTCCACTTCATTGAGCTTGAAATACTTCTTTGCGTTGTTGAGTGCTGTATAGGGATGAGTCCAGCCGTGCATCTGCTGACCCGGCTCTCTTACATAATCATGCCAGTCATAGAGAAAAAAGTCATGGAGAAGACCTGCTCTTGCAGCGCTCCTTGCATCAAGACCCAGGAGCTTGCAGAGCCTGAAATTATAGTATGACACGTTCACACAGTGCTGGAATACCGATGTATGCCCATGCTGTGTGAAATTCTTCATGGACTGTACCTTCTCATGTCCGAGTATATCGGATACATAGCTGTAATATTCGCATTTCTTTGACGGCACCGAAAGATCTATCTTTGATCCTATGGCATTGAGCATTCTTTACTCTCCTTCATTTGTCACTAATTGATTATCCTTATATACGGACCCTTATCCAAAACGATGAAACAGATCCTTGTGTTTATTATATCAGCAAGGGAACTCTTTTGCAATAGTTATTATGCACAGCAAAGAATGTTGACAGTCTGTTTTTTTTAACAAAAATCCGCCGTCAGGTAAACAAACGGGAGCCGCTGTGAAGTGGCTCCCGTTATAATCATATATCTATCTTGCCGTAGAGGTCTCCGCTTATCATGCTGTCCTCGGGCTTGGGCTTCTTATAGTCCTTCTCGAAGGATGTCTTGAAAAGATCCATTGATCTGGGCTCTCTGCGTCTTTCTCTTCTGTCGTCCCTGCCTCTGTCCTTGAACCTGTCACGCTTGTCAAAGCGTCTTTCGCCCTTGCCGCTGACGGATGAGATAACTACCTTTCTGTAAGGCTCATCGCCGACGCTCTTGGATGTAACGCCCTCTATCTCGCTTACGGTCGCATGGATTATGCGTCTTTCATAGGGGTTCATGGGTTCAAGAGTGATGCTTCTGCCGGAACGCAGAACATTCTTGGATATCTTTGCCGCAAGGTCTTCAAGTATCTTCTTTCTCTTCTCCCTGTATCCGCAGGAGTCGAGGTTTACCCTGTAATAGTCCTTGTCACTGCGGTTTGCAGCCATACTGGTGAGATACTGGAGAGCATCGAGGGTCTCGCCCCTTCTGCCGATGACAGCGCCCGTAGTATCGCCGGATATATCTATCACAACGCCGTCTTCGTTCTCGATCACTTCATACTGTGCAGTGATGTCCATAGCCTTGAGCACGCTGTCAAGATATGCAACTGCGGTCTCTGACTTTGAGGGCTCATACTCAGCCTCAACGACTGCATTTGTCTTGCCTATGCCGAGAAAGCCCTTGCTTCCCTCGTCGATAACATTGAATGTGATCTTGTCGATGCTAACACCGAATTCCTTTGCCGCAAGCTCCTTAGCTTCCTGTGCGGTCTCTGCCGTGAACTGCTTTTTCATCGCCCATCAACCTTTCTTATCCATATCGTCACTTTCATTCTCATCGTAGACATCGCCGTATTTCTCAGCCTGTCTGCGTCTTGCCTCTGCTATGATCTTTCTTTCATATTCCTTCATCTGCGAGTTTGACATCTTGATCTCTTTGCCGTCGTCATCCTTTACCGTTGCAGATGTCCTTATCATGTCTGAGCGTCCGCCCTCGGACTGTGCGTTCTGAGCCATCTGCTGCTGCATCAGCTCATTGTATTTCTGCATAAGACCGGATCTTTTTCTGTTCTTGTTCTTCTCTCTGTCCTTCTCAACGAGCTTCTGAACATATTCGGGGGTATATATCTTGTTGAGTACTACCATCTGTATGATACCCACCAGTGACGAGCATATCCAGTAGTAACCGAGACCAGCCGCCGCCGTGAATGATATCCATATGGACATAACGGGGAATGCATACATCATAAGGTTCATCGAACCCATAGAAGCCGCCGCTTCGGGATTGAGCTTCTTCTGCTTGACATTTGAATATATTGTCGTTACAAGCTGTAAAAGACCTGCTATGACAGGTATCATTACAAGACCGAGATTTTCTGCGGTGAAATCAAAACTGCCCGCACCGCCGCTGAATACCGACTGAGGTACAGCGCCGAGATCTATGAAGCCGAAGAGCTTGTTGTTGAATCCGCTCACCGCATCTATGACATCCTGTGAGATACCGTGTTCAAGATAGTATGAGGGATTTTCCTGAATGGATTTTACCAGGTAAAGCTCAGGTCTTGAGCTGAATGCCTTTACGCCCTCAAAAAGAGGAGCAGCGACCTCGGTGATATTGGTTATTACATCCTTGCCGAGCCTTACTATGTGAGTAAGGGGGCGATAGATAACATCGAACACACCGTAGAGGAATACCAGCTGCAGCACCAGCGGAAGGCACGATGCCATCGGGTTTATGTTTTCCTCGGAATAGAGCTTCATCTGCTCTTCCTGAAGCCTGTTCGGATTGTTCGCATACTGTTTCTTGAGCTTGTCGAGCTTCGGCTGTATAGCGGATGTTGCCGCCATCGACTTCTGCTGATTTACCGACAGGGGGAACAGCACGATCCTTACGAGCAGTGTGAATAAAAGTATCGCTATGCCGTAGTTATTGACTATCTTATAGACAAGCCACATTATCCACCCGAGGGGATAACCTATGATCTGTGAAATATTAACACTCCCTTTATTTTTTTCTGAAAAAAATCACCTCATCGGGCACCTTGTCAACGCCGCCCCTTGAAAAGGGATTGCACCTCAAAATCCGCCATGCGGCAAGGAGCGAGCCTTTTATTATCCCGTGCCGCCTTACTGCTTCAAGTGCATACGAACTGCACGAGGGATAATATCTGCACACGGGCCCGAATGCGGGCGATATGAATTTTCTGTAGAACTTTACGGGAAGAAGAAACCCCTCCCTGAGAATATATCTCTTCATCTCTTTGCAGTCTCTGTCTGACCGCTCATCGCAGGTATCAGCTTTTTTCTGAAAAATGAAGCACATTCATATGACTTGCACTCTGTTGCTCCCTGTCTTGCGGCTATGACTATATCATATCCCACCGGAAGCTCACACCCTCTGAGTGCCGCCCTTATGACACGCCTTGCCCTGCTCCTTCTGACGGCATTGCCTATCTTCTTTCCCGTCGATATGCCTATCCTGTTGAATTTCATGCCGTCGGTCATGTTTCTCGGATTTTTCCTGAAATACACGGCACATATGCGCCCGGATACATATTTTCCTTTCTGATAAAGGCGCACGAAATCCTTGTTCTTATTGAGTTTGTATTTCATACTGATCTCTGACCGATGTGTAGACAAGAAACAAGTCACAAATACTTTCATTTAAGGGATTTGAGACTTGAAGATTGTCTACACATCGAGGAAGGATTGTTATCATCATGCCTCATCCCTTTTAAAACAAAATGACCTCACACCGCATACCCGATATGCGGATATATCCGCAGATGATACAATAACACGGGTGTGTGAGCGGTATGTGGTCATTGCCTTAAACATTGTAAAAAGATCAATATGTGAGCATCTTTCTGCCTTTTGCTCTTCTGCGAGCGAGTACCTTACGGCCGTTCTTGGTAGCCATTCTCTTTCTGAAACCGTGCTCTTTCTTTCTCTGGAGCTTCTTGGGCTGATAAGTTCTTTTCATTATCTCTCCTCCTTGCTTGCTTTATTTCTTATCAAACGGGAAATTCATACAGACACAAAGAGGGTCACGTCCGACTTTTCCCACTAATGATATAGTATAACTCAAATCACTATGTTCTGTCAAGGGGTTTTCAAAAAAAATTTCTGATTTTAAAAAAATTTAAGTATCCCTCTGTCACAGAGTCTGTACAAGACTGTCGGGATATATACCCCTTGCCGTCATGTCTGCGAATGCTGCCTTTACCTCATCGGTATCCTCTTTGAGCGTCATGCCGTACCACCTGTCGTGTGTGGGCAGTACCTTTATGTTTATCCTGCCCCTCTTTATAAGCTCATCCGCTGCCATTGGCAGGGCATATTCCGCAGTAAGCTCGTTCTCTGTGCCCGCATTGTCTGAAAGAAATCCCGCAAAGAGCCTTTCAAACTCTTTTATGATGCTCTCGTCAAATCCCCACATATTCATGGACACAAGGCTCTTTGGGTCGAGTATGACCCTGCTACCGTCAACATATCCGTCAATAATGCCGTCATGGCTTGATACCTTGTATGTTTCCGTAACTCCGGTGAGTATACCGCTGTCATTGCTCCGGCACACTCCCCTTGTCACAGTACCGTTGGCGCTGAGAGTATTTTCAAGCACAAATCCGCACATACACTGGTCGTATGGCATACGCACCCCCGTAAGGAAGCTGTATGCGCTTTCATATGCGCTTCTGCCGTAATAGTCATCGGCATTGACGATGAGAAACGGCTCGTCTATCAGTTCCTTTGCGGCGAGCACCGCATGGACGGTCCCCCAGGGCTTCGTTCTGCCATAGGGCACTTCAAAGCCCTCCGGCAAATATTCCATATCCTGAAAACAGTATTCTGTGGGCATTATCTTTGATATGCGCCTGTCCACAAGCTCCGCAAACTGCTCCTCCATATCCCTTCTTATGATATATACCGCCTTGTCAAAACCTGCCTTCGCCGCATCATATGCGGAATACTCCATAAGGAGCTCACCGTTTGCGCCCACGGGCGTGAGCTGCTTTATGCCGCCCGAGAAGCGTGAACCCAGCCCTGCGGCAAGCACAAGAAGTGTAGCTGACATAATATCCCCCATTTATCAAAGATATTGTTATTATTATACCCTATCACTGCAATAAATGATAACCGTTAATTGTTTTTATCTTATTTTTCTTTACAATTTTTGCCTTAACTGTCAAAGTTCAAAATCTTCAAGCAGATAAAGCTCGGAAGCATGATCCGTCTCGGAAGCAAGCTTTTTCTCCGCCTGCTTCTTGTATTTATCTATGCCTGCGGTCGCCTTGTTCACGGCGCATAGAGTACCCGCACCCGCAACACATCCGCCGGGGCATCCCATGCCCTCCAGCAGATAGCCGTCATACTTGTGTGCCTTTGCCATCTGCAGCATCTTGCGGCACTCTGACAGACCCTGAGCCGATGTGGTCTTTACCTCTCTGTCGGGAGCTATCCTGTGTATCTCTTCCGCCACAGCACCTGCAACTCCTCCGCTGACCGCAAAGCCGCGCCCTGCGCCCGTGGCACTGTTGAGAGGCACCTCCTCCGAAGCGGGGATATTGTCAAGGTCTACTTCCTTTGCGGCAAACATTCCCATGAGCTCCTCAAAGGTCAGAACGAAATCCACATAGCTCCTCACGCTCCTGCGGCTCGCCTCCAGCTTCTTTGCGGAACAGGGCCCTATAAATGCTATCATGCAGTCGGGGTCGTTTTTCTTTTCAAGCCTTGCCGTAAGTACCATAGGTGTGAGTGCCATGGATATATTCTTTGCAAGCTCGGGGAACAGCTTCTTTGCCATCACCGACCATGCGGGACAGCAGGATGTTCCCATGAAATCGAGCTTTTCGGGAACATTCTCTATGAAGTCCTTTGCTTCCTCGACCGTGCAGAGGTCTGCGCCCACCGCCACCTCTGAAACGCTGTCAAAGCCCAGCTGCTTCATGGCATATGTGAGCTTTTCGGGGGTGACCTTTGGTCCGAACTGACCGTAGAATGCGGGCGCTACTATCGCAACGACCCTTCTTCCCGTCTTTATGGCGTGGATGAGCTGGAATATCTGCCCCTTGTCAGCGATAGCACCGAAGGGACAGTTCACAAGGCACATACCGCAGGATACACAGCGGTCATAGTTTATCTTTGCCCTGCCGTGTTCATCGCTGCCTATGGCATCCATGCCGCAGGCACGGGCACAAGGGCGCTCTACCTTCAGTATCGCTCCGTAGGGGCACACGTCCTTGCATCTGCCGCACTTGATGCACTTTTCCTCGTCGATGATGGATTTGCCGTGCCTGATGCTTATAGCGCCCTTTGGACATACCTCCTTGCAGGGATTTTCAAAGCATCCCTGACAAACCTCTGTCACATGATAGTGCATAGTGGGGCAGGCGTTGCAGGCAAAGCTGATTATGTTTATGAGGGGAGGATCATAGTATTTCTCTGCGATGGCGCTCTCATTCACACCTCTCGATACGGGGGCGTGCTCGCTCACATCACGGAGCGGCAGACCCATTGCAAGGCGCAGTCTTTCCTCGACTATCGCCCTTTCAAGGAATATCGACTCTCTGTGCGCCGCAACATCTCCGGGGCATATCTTGTAGGGCAGATCCTCCATTCTTGAATAATCACCGCCCTCATACGCAAGCCTTGCGACCTCGGTGAATACCTTTCTCCTCATATCCGTAACGGATGAATAAATACCTCTCATAAACTGACCTTCTTATCGGGGGAACGGGTGTTGTACCATAAAAAAAGGGGCTGAGCGTGCCCCTTTGCATCTTATCCTGTGCTCACAAGCGGGCACATCATGACCAAGGAAGTTCTTCCTTTGAGCTGAATGACATTATGCCGCTTCTCTCTCTCAGACCGAGCGCAAACTGGATTATCATGATGATAAGGCTTGCAGTGGTAGCGGTAAACGCCACGAGAAGAAGTATCGAACGGGCTATCGTAAGTCCCTTATGTGCCATATGTATACCTCCTTGCTTTTTGTCGGGATTTTCTCTTTATGTGATTATAACACAAAAACAGTTTCACGTCAATATTTTTTTGTCAGTTTGTATGATATGCTCACATCTTCATTTCTGCCTGTGAGTATATACATACCTAAAAAATATATATTATATATAGTATATAATTATATTGTTTTTTTACAATTTATCCAATAATACATCAAAACAGCTATACACTGCGTATTGCTGTGGTTTTTACATCAATAAAATACTTGATTTTTTTTTTAATGTTATGTTATAATACATTAGTATAGCTTCGCAAGCTGTACGCTTAATTTTTTAACGGAGAAAAGGATGCAGCAAATGAATTCGTTTGACGAAGTTTATGAGCTTGTTCTCGGGTATATAGAGAAAAAGGCTGACGAGGAGCAGATTTCCAAGGTAGCTTACGATACATGGATAAAAAAGATAAAGCCCGTCAGGATGGAGGGCAACAAGGTCTACCTGAAAGTAGACAACACCTGGGTGCAGAGTGTCATAAAAGCACAGTATGAGGATCTTCTGAAAGAGGCATTCCTCGGCATAATAGGCTTTGAACCCGAGATAATATTCATACCGCAGACACAGGAAGCCGAGACCGGTGACGACATATCTGCGGACAATGATGCTGCTCTCAAAAAGGCATACAACGATGCCGAATACAAATATACGTTCGATACGTTCATAGTGGGCAAATCCAATGAATTTACCTACCGTGCGGCTCTTGCTGTGTCCGAAAATCCCGGCTCGGCATATAATCCGCTGTTCATACACGGCCCATCGGGTCTGGGCAAAACACATCTGATGCAGGCCATAGGCAACAAGGTAAAAAGCGAGAGACCCGATATGAACGTGCTTTATGTCACGGGTGAGATATTCACCACCGAGCTTATCGAGGCGATACAGCTCAAGGACCCGATGACATTCAAGAAGAAATACCGCAGTGTGGATATGCTCCTTATGGATGATGTACAATTCATAGCAGGCAAGGAATCCACGCAGGAGGAATTTTTCCACACATTCAACGAGCTTAAATCCCTCGGCAAGCAGATAGTCCTCACCTCAGACCGCCCCACAAGGGATCTGAGCATACTTGACGAAAGGATAAGAACACGCTTTGAAGAGGGTCTGATAACCGACATAAGCACTCCCGACTTTGAAACAAGAGTGGCTATCGTCAAGAGAAAGGCATCTCTTCTCGACCTTGACCTCACGGACGACGTGGTGAACTATGTTGCAACAAGACTCAAATCCAACGTGAGACAGCTTGAGGGATGCGTGAAAAAGCTGAAAGCATATCAGCACCTCATGAACACATCGCCCACGCTGACACAGGCACAGAGCGCCATAAGCGAGATACTCAACGAAAACGACAATGCCCCAATAACCGCAGAGAAGATAGTGAATGAAGTCGCAGCGGTGTACGGCGTAAAGGCTGATGATATACGCTCAGAAAAGAGATCGAAGCAGATATCCCTTGCCCGCAAGGTATGTGCATATGCCATCAAGGATATCACACCCCTTTCGCTCAAGATGATCGGTGCGGAGCTGGGCAACAAGGATCACTCCTCCGTATCCGGATATATAAACGACGTGAAGAAGCTTATGTCTGAAAATTCGGTCACAAAGGACAATGTCGAGGATATTATAAGAAACCTCAAATCCCAGGGAAACAAATGACAGCATAACAAGTATACAAATTGTATTTAAATTTCAATTTTATACTAATAATCATATAATACTTAAAGTTTAAAACATTTTTTTCAACACGATGTTGAAAAATGTGTTAGAAAGTTTTGCAGATAGAAATTATAGTTACAAAACAATTACAAGCGGTAAAAATTTGAAAAATACAGAGTGTATATTATTACAAATCAACACACTTCAAACATTTATGTGTTGAAAGTGGGATTTTCACAACATTTTTCTAACTTTCAACCCACATTATTCCAACATATCAACATACCGGCAGACATTCCGGACATATATCAAAAACCGCAACATTTTTTCATCATGCTGTTGTTTGAAATTTTTTTCAGTCGTTAAGGGGTCTGCGGCACTTTTCAAAACTTTCAACACTACAACTACAATAACAAATAACTACGTTAAGTTATGTTTTTTAAAACACAGCCTTGTGTGGAATATCAAACTGAAAGATCGGTGAGAAAAATGATATTTAAATGCAAACAGAAAGAACTGAATGAAACACTCAATAATGTGACAAGGGCAGTGCCCCAGAAATCACCAATGCAGGCACTTGAAGGTGTCAAGATGTATATCAACAACAACGACCTGGAGCTGACAGGCTATGATCTTGAGATAGGCATCAAGACCACCATAAACGTAAAGTCTGAGGATCACGGAGAATTCGTGGTCAATGCAAGGATATTCTCGGATATAATAAGAAAGATGCCCGACGATGAGATATCGGTAGAGGTGGATGAAAAGCTGAAAGTCACCATCAAGGGACAGAAGGCGGAGTATAACATACTCGCCCTCACGGCTGACGACTACCCATCCATACCCGATATAGACAAGTCGGATTTCTTTGAGTTCCCCCAGCCTGTGATAAAGAATATGATAAATCAGACCATATTCGCTGTTTCACAGAATGACTCAAAGCCCATACTCAAGGGCGAGCTTTTCGATATAGAGAACGGGCTTTTCACGCTTGTTGCCATAGACGGTTTCCGCCTTGCGATAAGACGTGAGAAGATAGACACTGACGACAGGTTCAACTTCGTTGTCAAGGCGAAGGCCCTCTCTGAGCTCACAAAGCTGCTCAGCGACAATGAGGACTCAAAGGTGAACGTGTATGTCACCAGAAAGCACGTTGTATTCGACCTCAACGGCTATATGCTCATAACAAGGCTCTTAGAGGGCGAATTCCACAACTACCGCGGCTCTGTGCCCGCAAATCACAATACCGAGGTAATCATCAACACCCGTGATGTCACAGATATGCTGGAAAGATGTATGCTCATCATAGTCGAGCATACAAAGGCGGCTGTAAGATGCGTTATCGGCAACGGTGAGATCAAGGTGTCATGTTCCACATCCCTCGGTAATTTCTCGGATTCCTGCTCTGCCGACATAACAGGCGACATGACTGAGATAGGATTTAACTGCAAGTACTTCATCGAGGCTCTCAAAGCAACAGAGTCCGACAAGGTGAAGCTGCAGCTGGGCGGCAATCTTGCCCCGATGAAGATAGTTCCTCTCGACGGCGATGACTACACCTTCCTGCTCCTTCCCGTAAGGCTCAAAAATGCAGGCTGATGACGGCCGAAAGGACAGACCATGAAGATACAGATAAGAACTGAATACATAAAGCTGGGCGACCTGCTCAAATTCTCGGGTCTTGCCGAAACAGGCGGAGAGGCAAAGGAAATGGTGCAGGCGGGCATATGCGATGTGGACGGAGAAAGGTGTACCATGAGGGGCAGAAAAATTCGCCCCGGCATGAGCGTGCTCGTCCACTTTGAGGATGCGGACGAACCCATAGAAGTGAGTTATGCCGATGGTGTGAGCTTCGGTGAGAACTGATGGTCATAGACAGCATATATGCCGACGGGTATAAAAATCTCTGCGGCATAGATATAAAGGCTCACCCCGGTATGAATATCTTTGTGGGCGACAACGCACAGGGCAAGACCAACCTGATAGAAGCCATATGGCTGATGACGGGGTGCAGATCTTTCAGAGGCACAAGGGACAGGGATTTCATCGGCTTTGACAAGGAGAGAGCCGATATACGCCTGGGATATACTGACAGGGAGCGTTCACAGAGCATAGGATTTGCTGTTAAAAGACAGAATATGCGTGACAAGGAGATCACTCTCAACGGTGTGAAGATACCATTGCTGTCAAGGCTTTTCGGCAATCTCAAATGCGTGGTCTTTACACCGGAGGATCTTGCAATAGCAAAGGGGTCTCCCGACAACAGGAGGAGCTTTATAGACCTGTCGGCTTCACAGCTGAAAATATCCTTTGTCTATGCTCTCAACAAGTATGACAACATACTCAGCCAGAGAAATGCTGCCATAAAGGATATACAGATGGGGCTCGCAAACAGGGATGCACTTGATATATGGGATGTGCAGCTTGCAAAGACAGGGGCGTATATATCTGTTATAAGAGATACATACTGTAATACTCTGAATAATTATACAAAGAGTTTATATAATCTTATTACAGAGGGTAATGAAGAATTTCAAATATACTATCAGTCAACTATTTACAGATCGCTCGAAGGACGTACAGACCATGAGGGCGAGCTGTATGAAATATATTACGACAAACTCAAACAAAGCATGGATGACGATATCAGGGCCGGATACACTCTCTGCGGCATACACAGGGATGATGCGGTCGCAGTTATAAACGGTCTTTCGGTGCGTGAGTTCGGGTCGCAGGGACAGCAGAGGAGCGCCGCCCTTGCGATGAAGATAGCACAGGCACGGATAATCAGCGAGCAGACAGGGGATGCGCCCGTAATGCTGCTTGATGATGTGCTGAGCGAGCTTGATGTGAAAAGACAGCGCTTCGTGCTTGAAAATATTGAGGGTATGCAGGTGTTCATAACCTGCTGTGACGAAAGGACAGCCGCCCCGTCGGGAGTTCCCGCAAACGGCGAGATGTTCAGGATAAAAAACGGTATGATCGACAGGTGATGTCATGTATATCCATCTCGGTTCCGACACGGTGATAAGAGACAGTGACCTTATAGGTATTTTTGATATTGAAACATCGGTGAATGCGGACACAAGAGAATATCTCGCCGCATCGGGAAGAAGAAAAACTGCGGTATATGTATCCTATGATATGCCAAAGGCATATGTGACTGCTATCACGGACGGCAGGGAGAGGGTATATATCACGAATGTATCCCCTGCCACGCTGAAAAAGAGAACGGCAGATATCAACACATTCAACACATGATGTTGAAATGATATGAAAGTAAGATACGGAGTAAATGAAAATGAATGAGAACAACATGAATGTCAACGCACCCGAAGTGGACTATGACGAAAATCAGATACAGGTGCTGGAGGGTCTTGACCCCGTAAGAAAGCGCCCGGGTATGTATATAGGCTCAACGGGTCCGAAGGGTCTGCATCACCTTGTCTATGAGATAGTGGACAATGCGATAGATGAAGCCCTCGCAGGCTACTGTTCCGAGATAAAGGTCAATATACTCCCGAACGATATCATAGAGGTATCCGACAACGGACGAGGCATACCTGTCGGCATACACCCCAAGGAGGGCATATCCGCGGCTACGGTGGTCTATACCGTACTCCACGCGGGCGGTAAGTTCGGCGGCGGCGGATACAAGGTGGCAGGCGGTCTGCACGGTGTTGGTGCATCTGTTGTAAATGCGCTCTCAGAATGGCTGGAGCTCACTGTCTACAAGGACGGGGAGATACATTTCCAGCGATTTGAGAACGGCGGTCACTACGATGAGCCCATGAAGGTCATAGGCAAGGCTGATGGCAGAACGGGAACCACCGTCAAGTTCAAGGCAGACCCGACCATATTCACCGAGACTACCGTATATGACTATGAGATACTGCTGAAAAGACTGAGAGAGCAGGCGTTTCTCAACGGCGGCATAAGGATCGTGTTCTCTGACCTGAGAAATGAAGCAGAGCCCGTTTCCGAGGTGCTCCACTATGAGGGCGGCATCAGGCAGTTCGTTGAGCATATACACAGGGTAAAGGGTTATGAACCCCTCTCAGACAGCGTTATCTATCTCAGCGGCTCAAAGGGCGATATGACCGCAGAGGTCGCACTTATGTGGAACGATTCCTATAACGAGGATGTGCGCTCCTTTGCCAACAATATCCATACAACCGACGGCGGTTCTCATGAAAACGGCTTCAAGAACGCTCTGACAAAGGTGCTCAATGAGTACGGCAAGAAGTTCAATCTCATAAAAGATAATCAGGAAAAGCTCATTGGCGATGATGTAAGAGAGGGTCTTACCGCCATAATCTCCGTAAAGCTCACCAACTGCGAATTTGAGGGTCAGACAAAGGGCAGGCTCGGAAATCCCGAAGCAAGGCCTCTTGTCGAGAATATGGTGACAGAGCGTCTTATGGAGTATCTCGAGGAAAATCCAAACGAGGCAAGGCTCATAGTCGATAAGACCATAAATGCGCAGAAGGCAAGAGAGGCGGCCAAGAAGGCAAGAGAGACAGCAAGGCGCAAATCCGCTATGGACAGCGCATCTCTGCCCGGCAAGCTCACAGACTGCTATGACAAGGATACATCCCTTACCGAGCTTTATATCGTCGAGGGAGACTCTGCGGGCGGTACCGCAAAGAGCGGCAGAAACGCCCGCTATCAGGCGATACTCCCTCTTTGGGGCAAGATGCTCAACGTTGAAAAGGCAAGGATAGACAAGGTATACGGCAATGAAAAGCTGATGCCTGTCGTTGCGGCTCTCGGAACATCCATAGGCGATGATTTCAACATAGAGAAACTGCGCTACGGCAAGATAGTCATAATGTCCGATGCCGATGTGGACGGATTTCATATCAGGACACTGATGCTCACGTTCTTCTTCCGCTATATGAGAGAGCTTATCACAAACGGCAATATCTATATAGCACAGCCGCCGCTTTTCAAGGTAGCAAAGCGCAAGGGCAAGAAGGAAACATACAAGTATGCCTTTTCGGAAGAGGAAAGGGATCGGTACACAAGAGAATTTGAAGCAGAGGGCGACGGTGTCATAAACATACAGCGCTACAAAGGTCTCGGTGAGATGGATCCCGAGCAGCTGTGGGAAACCACCATGAACCCTGCGACAAGGATAATGCTGCGTGTCAATATCGAGGATGCCGCAAAGGCAGACGAGACATTCTCCATCCTTATGGGCGACAAGGTCGAACCGAGAAAGGAGTTTATAGAGAAGAACGCAGGTTATGTCAAGGATCTTGACGTATGATGAGATTATACGGAGCTTGAAAATGTTTGACGACAGGATAGATGCGCCCCCTGCCGAGAAGCTGGCAGAGGGGGAATATTACAGCGACAAGGAACTGATCCTCAGAGGATTCAGGGTATTCCAGAAAAAGTATGTCAGAAAAAATACGATAATACAGCTCATACTTGTTTTTCTTGCGATGGTGGTAACAACAGTGAATATAGCCGACTGCTACACAAGAGGGCAGGATTATGTGTTTCAGATGTTTCTTCTGTTTTTCTGCCTTGCAATGGGCTTTATCCTCTGGAAGCGCCCCAAGGATACCTACAATAAGCTGGAAAATGCCCTCGGAGATCTTGAAGGTGTGAAGTACGGCTGTGAGGTATGGTCCGACAGATTTGTTATTTCAACACTTGAAGACCCGCTTGTTGAAAAGGACAAACAGACGGAAGATGACGCCGACGGGGACGAGGGGTCGGACACTCCGCCCGCCACGGTGATACATACCACCAACGGTGGTGTTGAAGTTGTTGAATGTGATGATATGTACGTTGTGTATATCAGAAAAATAAATGTGTATGTAGTACCGAAATCAGCCTTCACCGATGAGGAGAACAGGGAAATATCGGAGAGGCTGTCTCTTGTGATGGGGACAAGGTACAGAAAATAGAGTCGTGACCCTTCGGATCATACTCTGAATAAAGAGGTATATTATGTCAGAAGAATTCAGCTTGGAAAACCAGAAACTGGTGGATAAGGACATTGAAAAGGAAATGAGGGATTATTTCCTTGCATACTCCATGTCCGTTATCATATCAAGAGCGCTTCCCGATGTAAGGGACGGTCTCAAACCCGTTCACAGACGCATACTCTACACCATGTTCGAGAAGGGGCTCACCCCCGACAAGGATTACAGAAAGTGCGCAGATACCGTCGGTGCAGTGCTGGGTTCATATCACCCTCACGGAGATGCGTCCGTATATGACGCACTGGTGCGTCTTGCACAGGATTTTTCCCTGCGTTATCCTCTCGTTGACGGCCACGGCAACTTCGGTTCGATGGACGGAGACCCCCCTGCCGCATACCGTTATACAGAGTCCAGGATGGAGCGCATAACCCTTGAGATGATGTCTGACATCAACAAGGATACCATAGACTTCATGCCCAACTATGATGACCGTCTGAAAGAACCGGTCGTACTTCCCTCACGTTTCCCGAACCTTCTCGTGAACGGTTCCGTGGGTATAGCTGTCGGCATGGCGACAAACATCCCGCCCCACAATCTCGGTGAGACCGTGGATGCGGTGAAGTGTCTCATGAACGACCCCGAATGTTCGCTTGAAGACCTTATGCAGTGCATAAAGGGACCCGACTTCCCCACGGGCGGCATAATCATGGGCAGGTCAGGCATAAGAGCCGCCTACGGCACAGGCAAGGGCAAGGTAGTGCTCAGAGGCCGTGCCGAGATAGTCGAGCTGCACGGTAGAAACTGCATACTCATCAGCGAGATCCCCTATATGGTCAACAAGAAAAAGCTGATAGAGCGTATGGCAGAGCTTGTCAAGGACAAGCGAATAGACGGCATATTCCACATCAGGGACGAGTCTGACAAGGACAACGCCGTAAGGATAGTGATCGAGCTCAAAAAGGACGCCGTGCCTCAGGTAGTGCTCAATAATCTCTACAAGTACACCGAGCTTCAGAGCAGTGTGGGCGTTATAATGCTCGCACTGGTAGATAACAAGCCCAAGCTCCTTACACTCAAGGAGATGCTCCAGAACTATCTTGACTTCCAGGTAGAGGTCATACGCCGCAGGACGAAGTTTGACCTTGATAAGGCCGAGGCGAGGGCTCATATCCTTGAGGGTATGGTCATTGCCGCAGACAATATCGATGAAGTCATAAAGATATGCCGCACATCAAAGGATATAGCCGAGATACGCCAGCGTCTCATGGACAGATTTTCTCTCACAGAGCCGCAGGCAGAGGCTATTGCCCAGATGCGTATGTATCAGCTCTCAAATATGGAGCGTCAGAAGATAGATGACGAGCTTGCGGAGCTTCATGCAAAGATAGACGATTTGAAGGACATACTTGCAAAGCACGAGAGGGTGCTTGCAATAATCGCAGAGGATCTTGACAAGATAAAGGCAAAGTACAGCGACGAGCGCCGCACCGGCATAGAGAACGTCAGCGGTGAAGTGGATGTGGAGGATCTTATCCCGGAGGAAGAGTGTGTTGTTACCCTGACGGATATAGGCTACATCAAGCGCACTCTCCTCAGCGAGTATAAGACACAGCACAGGGGCGGCAAGGGCGTATCTGCCCTGAAACAGAAGGAAGAGGACATCGTTCAGGAGATGTTCATAGCGTCCACACATGATGATGTGCTGTTCATAACCAACAAGGGCGTCATGTACCGTCTGCGCTGCTATGAGATACCGGAGGGAAGCAAGGCGGCAAAGGGCACCAATATAATAAATATCCTGCCTCTTTCCGAGGGCGAGAAGATAGAAGCCATGATAAAGACGAGTGATTATGACGACGGCACGTTCCTTGTCATGGTCACAAAGAACGGCAGGATAAAGAGGACTGCCATGTCTATGTACAAGAACGTGCGCAGGATGGGACTTCGTGCCATAGGTCTTGCGGAGGACGATGAGATATCGGGTGCAAGGCTGACATACGGCAAGTCTGAGCTCATGATAGCTACTAAGGGCGGTTATATCATACGCATAAACGAAAATGATGTAAGACCCATGAGCAGGACTGCATCGGGCGTCAGAGCGATAAAACTGCGTGATGGCGACCATGTGGTATCAATGGCGAGAGTGAGAGAGGGCGCATCTCTCCTTACAGTCACCGAAAAGGGCTACGGCAGACGTGTTGACCTTGAAGAATACCGCATACAGAAGCGAGGCGGCTACGGCATCAAGAACTATCGTGTCAACGATGTCAAGGGCTGTGTCTGCGGCATAAAGATAGTCGATGAGGACGACGATATAGTAATGATATCCTCAAACGGTGTCATCATCAGGATAAGAGCCTGTGACATACGCATAATGAGCAGATACTCGGGCGGTGTAAGGCTCATGAAGGTGGCAGATGAAGAAAAGGTCATCACCTTCACAAGAACAGCTCATGAAGAGGATACCGAGATAACAGAGGTGGATGATACCCCCGTGGAGGACGATCCTGTTGATATAGAGGCTGAGATGCTCGAAGAGCAGAAAGCCGAACAGGAAGCCGAAGATAAGGAGGACGACAGCGAGGAATAAATTCTTCTCTGTCATATGACTGATTGCAGATCGTTCGCAGATAGGTATAAAAAACCACCTGTTCGTTACGTGCTATGCTAATATAGAAGTTTTATGCCATAGTATTTCTGATTTACAGTCAGAAGTACTGTGGCGTTTTTATTGACTATGAAGCAATGTTATGCTATAATTGTTACGAACATAAATCGGGATTATAGACAGGGATTGATGAAAAATGAAAAAAATAAGTGAGATACTTGGGAAATACATGGCGTGGATTGTTCTGCTCATTGCTGTTCAGGCACTGCTGTTGCCAAAGACGTGCATATGGATTCAAACAGAATGGGTTTCTTATCTTTTGATGATTGTCATGTTTGGAATTGGAACAACGATGAAACTGTCGGATTTTGCGATTGTGTTCAAAAGACCGAGAGATGTTGTGATAGGTTGTTTGGCACAGTTTATCGTTATGCCTCTGCTGGCATTTTCTCTTGGGAAACTATTCGGTCTTGACAATGAACTCTTGGTTGGAGTTGTAATTGTGGGGACGTGTCCGGGAGGGACATCAAGCAATGTCATGACCTATCTTTCAAAAGGCGATACAGCCCTTTCTGTCGGAATGACAAGTATAAATACCTTACTTGCTCCGTTCCTAACCCCGCTGCTGACATATTTTTACCTGAAAACAACCGTAAGTGTTAATATTATGTCAATGTTTGTATCTATCATTCAGGTCGTGATTATTCCGATAACGCTTGGTCTGCTTATTAATAAGCTGTTTGGAAATATCACACGGAGAGTCAGTGATGCTTTACCCGCAGTGTCAGTAACTGCAATCTGTCTTATTGTAGCATCGGTCGTATCGCATAACAGTGAAAAGATACTGTCCACAGGGCTTATTATCTCTGCCGTTGTGGTGTTACATAACCTGCTGGGGTATCTGTTCGGCTATCTTATTGGTGTTCTCTTTAAAATGGATCTGCCAAGAAAAAAGGCAATCGCCATAGAAGTAGGTATGCAGAATTCAGGACTTGCCACAACACTTGCCGGCTCTGTTTTTCCGGATCTGACGATGGCAACAGTTCCGGGAGCAATCTTTTCTGTATGGCATAACATTTCCGGTGCTGTTCTTGCCGGTTTCTTAAGTAAAAAGGAACATTAGCTGTGAGGACATAAAGAGTTTTTATCTTCTGATGTCAAATTCTGATTTATCTTAGCAACCGTATAAAATAAAATATAATGCCCCTAAGCGCATAAACGCTTGGGGGCAAAACTTCTATACGGGTATCCGTCTTATGAACGTGTGGTTTTAGTTTATAGTACCGATAGATACTAATAATACAAATAGTATAGTTACATCGTTCCTATACGATTTTCAATAAAACTGTCAACTTCATCGGCTTTTATCCCGAGAACATGGGAGAATTCACTGCTGAGCAGTCTGCTTGCGGTCTCCAGCGCTTTTTCATCTGAGCTCATAAGTGACTTGCCGCAGTCGATGCGCTTGCGGCGCTCATTTTTCAGACCCTTTATCATGCCCACAAGAAGGCTGTAATCATCGCTCTTGAGAGCCTCTGCAAAAAGATTTCTGCGTGCGTTGCGGTCATTGGTCCATGAGACCTCTATCTTGGGCATATTGTCTATCACATCGAGCACCTGTGACTTTGACAGCAGATGACGCACTCTCTCGGACATCTTGTCGCTCTGCACATAGTACGACGACATAGGCTGATCGACGGGTATGAGCTTTACATAGCTCTGCTCATGAACACCGTCAAAGCATTTCTTTTCCGTTTCGCCGACTCTGCAAAGCTGAGTGCCGCCGTAAACCACATATTCTCCGTATGAAAAGCCCATATACGATTCCTCCTTGATACAATATAGCTTGATTTTATGATATACTATTATTATATCTCTTTTTTGGGCGGTTTTCAAAGGGTAATTTTAACAAAAATCCGTGAATTTGCTGTGTACATGGCTGTACCATGCGGAATACAGGTATTCTGTCAATGCTTTTTGACAGTGTATATGTAAATAAATTGTTAAATTCAAAAAAGTGCTTGACAAATATAGGTCAAGGTGATATAATCTAATAGTTGCAAGACGGACGGGTCGTAAAGATCGGTTACCGTGCAATGCTGGTGTAGCTCAGTTGGTAGAGCAGCTGATTTGTAATCAGCAGGTCGGGGGTTCGAGTCCGTCCACCAGCTCCAATTGAATATGGAAGAGTTCCCGAGTGGCCAAAGGGGGCAGACTGTAAATCTGTTGCTTCGGCTTCGGTGGTTCGAATCCACCCTCTTCCACCAGAAATACCCTCGTCGCTGATGTGCCGGGGGTTTAATTTATCCCAAAAAGAGAATGACATAATGGGGGTACTATGATACAGGATATATTTCCGCACAGGCTGTCAAACAGCTATATAAACACAGCGTCGCAGGACAGTGACACGGTGATGATATTTGACGACAGGGGAAGGATCGCCGTCTGTGAGGGCAGTGAGCTTAAATTCCCCTTATACGGTGATATGGCGGATACCGAATGTGTCTTTCTTTTCTGCATAGACGACAGAAGATATTTTATGCCCTGCACCGATACTGCTTCTGCCGACGGCACAGTGTACCGCACGGTGAAGGAACTGCGCTCGGAATATACAGGCACGGAGGTATTCGCCGCCTTTACCGCATACCACCTTTGGAGATGGTACAGGGACAATATCTATTGCGGCAGATGCGCAGGGAAGCTCGGCTTTCACGGCAGTGAGCGTGCTCTGGTCTGTCCGGCCTGCAATAACACCGTGTATCCGAGGATAAACCCCGCAGTGATAGTCGGCGTGATAAAGGGCGACAGCATACTGATAACACGCTATCAGAGAGGATATGCCCATAATGCGCTTGTGGCCGGATTTACAGAGATAGGCGAGACCCTTGAACAGACCGTAGAGCGTGAGGTAATGGAAGAAACGGGGATAAGGGTGAAAAACATACGTTACTATGCGTCACAGCCATGGGGCACCGCACAGGATATGCTGGTGGGATTTTTCTGTGAGGCAGAGGGCGATGACCCTATCAGGCGTGATGACAGCGAGCTCAGGTATGCGGAGTGGGTGCGCCGTGAGGATATAGTCCTTCAGCCCGATGATGTGAGCCTTACCAACGACATGATGAAACGGTTCAGAGACTGTCCCGGCGGCGGCATCACAGAGCTTCTTGCGGGCATTCGGCAGGCATCTGACAGGCAGTTGACTAAATTTCAAAAAAACAGTTGATTTTTTTTGTGATATATGATATAATGGAGTGAAATACGGCATAATGAGCCGTCAAACTTTCTGTGCAGCATAAACTGTGCAGAGCTTCGGAGGAAATATAATGCCATATCCTATTATAACCCCATCGTATTTTGCTGAGCTTACAGATGAAAATAATCCCGATAATAACGGCACTGGCTATCAGGTGCTCCTGACGCCCTCTGCCGTTGAATATGTGTTCCCCCTCGACAATGACAGGATAATCCGCAGACTCATGGATTATCCCGAGGCTATGGAGTACAAGATGATAAGCCTCAAGCCCGAGGACGAGGCAGAGTATGCCGCAAAGGGTGAGGAGATAGTAAAGAACACTCCCGTACTCAAGCATTACTGGAATATAAAAACTGTTACTCTCAACCTTATCCAGAACAGGAGATATTCCCTCGACCAGAGGATGCTTATGCTCAACTATATGTACAAGACTCTCCAGACCATGATAGACAAGCAGAGAGAGGACGTTATCGCTCCCTTTATCGCAGATACCGTCAAGCAGCCCGAGCATGAGGATATACTCAAATATTTTGACAACGAGAACATAAAGCCAAACCCCGCATTCTCCCTTGCAGACGGTCTTGCGTTCATGCGCTCCCTCCCCGATTCCGAGGAGATGAAGAAGGTACGCACCATCTGCTTCAAGAAGGCGGGCGTGGCTGAGGATATGAAGAATTTCAGATATGACCCCGAGCTCCACAGCTCGATAAAGGCAGAGTTCGACAAGATGTTCGCATTCGCCCCCGACAAGGAAAAGGACGAGATAGACAGAACATACTACATGGAGCAGATCATGGTCAACTATGTGTGGACATACTGTCTGCCCTATGCCGATTTCAAGCAGGATCTGTGGGCAAACTACATATTCTTCAACACCCTTTACAATGCTCTTAAAGTTACACTTTCCTGCTATCTCTATCAGAGCAAGACGGTCGATGAGGATTTCCTGTTCGTAATAAGGACTTTTGACAAGGCTCTCCGTGAGATAAAGGGCAGCATAGTAAAGAGAGTAATGGATGCAAACTCCAAGGACGGTCTTTGCAACAACGGCGATATGGCGATCCTCACCATAAGCTGAGCACAGTAAAACAGAACATGAGTTATCGGCGAAGCTCCGACCACGGCGCTTCGCTGATTTGTTAGCACAGAAAGGATATATATGGATACAGAGCTTATAAGTATGCTCAAAAAGGCGACCGATGAGATAAGGCGCACGGTCATAGGCAAGGATGACATAATAATAAAGATACTTATGACCATATGTGCGGGCGGTCATGTACTTTTAGAGGATATTCCCGGTGTGGGAAAGACCACGATAGCAGTCGCATTCTCAAAAGCGCTGGGTCTTGAATACAACAGGATGCAGTTCACATCGGACGTGCTCCCTGCGGATGTGACGGGATTCAATATACCGAACCGTACCGACGGCAGTTTTGAATTCAAGCCGGGTGCGGTGTTCTGCAACCTTTTTCTTGCCGATGAGATAAACAGAACATCGTCAAAGACACAGTCCGCCCTGCTTGAAGCAATGGAGGAAGGCACTGTCACCGTTGACGGCGTTACCCGTCAGCTCCCGAAGCCCTTTATCGTTCTTGCAACGCAGAACCCTTCGGGTTCGGCAGGCACACAGATGCTCCCCGAGTCACAGCTCGACCGCTTTATGATACGCCTTTCCATAGGCTATCCCAAGGTTGAGGAGGAGACTGCCATACTCAAAGCCAAGGCATCAAAGAAGTCCATCCCTCCCGTGAACAGGGTCATGAGCGCAGAGGATATCATCAAGGTGCGTGAGGCATCCGAGAAGATATTCGTGGCAGATGAGGTATATGACTATATCGCAAGGATATCCGCTGCCACAAGGACAGACAAGCGCCTTGAACTGGGGGTGAGCCCAAGAGGGTCGATAGCCGCCGCAAAAATGGCACGCTGTACCGCAATGTTCAGGGGCAGGGAATTTGTGATACCCGACGATGTGAGATTTATATACACCGATGTATGCGCACACAGGGTCATACCCGCAAAGACAAGGGGCAAGGCTCTCACGGATACGGAAATAAAGGCGCTTGTGAACGACATATGCCTTCAGGTGGCCGCTCCCAAGGTGTGATATGAGAAGGGCGGTATATATAGTCATCCTGGCAGTGGCGGCAGTGTTCTATCCGCTGTACCGGGACATACTTTCACTTGTGATACTTGCGGCGCTGATCGCACTGCCGTTTTTTTCGCTCGCAGAAATGCTTTTGCGCAAAAGGAAGATAGCGGTCAGCGGTCTTGACGGCAGCAGGGTAATATACAAGGGTGAGAGCATAAACGAGGAGATATGCATAAAAAACAGCTCTGTGTTCCCCGTGTCGGGAGAGATATCTCTTGTGTCAAGGAGCCTGCCCGACGGCGGAGAAGAGGAATATTCCGCCGATATAGCCGTTCCCTCACGCTCCGAGGACAGTGTCACGGTATCTGTGTCGTCTCTGCACTCCGGTGTCTGTGAAACAGAGATAAAGTACATAAGGATACAGGATATGCTGGGGCTTTTCTCGGCAAAGATACATTCGGACGGCAAGTCATCCGCTTATGTGATACCGCACATTTCCGATGAATATGAGGACGAGGCACGGGCTATAAAGGCATCGTGCATCTCGGACTCGGACAGTGAGGACGACCTGCGGCCAACCACATCCCCCGGTGATGTGATAGATTTCAGAGAATACCGCCCCGGTGACAGGACGACACTGATACATCACAAGCTGTCCGCCCGTTTTGACAAGGACATAGTCAAGATAATGGGCACATCGGGAGATCAGAAATTCATTCTATGTGCGGATATCGAGAATGCCGACCCTGACACGAGGGATGAGATACTGACCCATGTGCTGAGCTGTGCGTATTATCTGGACAGCTTCGGTGCGGATGTGTATGTATCCGCTCCCGATGAACTGATAGAGATAAACGGCGTAGATATGACAAAGGCATCATGTGCCCTTGCTGAAGCTAAGTCCGTTCCCGATGCGAAAAAGTCCGGTGCGGTAAATATTGTCGTCAGCGGCGGCTGACAGTACAGACCAGAAAACGATAGGATAAGCTATGAACAGACCATTGGTATGCGCTGATGTGCAGATAGGGCGCTCAGACAGCGATCATGATAAAAAAAGTAAATATCTGATAATGCGCTCTTTTGCCGCACTTGCAGGCGTGCTGGGGTCTTTTTTCTGTTTTGTGACATCGACAGATGACTTCATGCTCTTGAATTTCCCTGCACTGGCACTGACCTGCATCATGGTGTGGGCTGTGTCATGCACGGTGATGAGCCTTGACGGAAAAAAAGGCACTGTCGGAGAGATAGTGCAGTCTGCGCTCACGGCGCTGGCGGTGCTCATCGCCGCAAGGCGTGTGATAAGCGGCGGCTCGCAGATCATAACACGCTTTTATGAATATGTGACAGGGCTGCCCGTCGGACCGCCCCGCATGAGCGGTGATGCAGACACGGCGATATGTGTCATAGCCGCTCTCGTTACGATGCTGGTGTGCTATTTTACGGTCAGACGGCCAAATCTGCCCATAGTGGTGATACTCACATTCCCTTTGCCGGAGATATGTCTTTATTTCGGGCTGGTGCCGATAAAGACGGCGTTTGCCGCACTTATGATGTGTTATGCGGCAACGGGAGCGTCGATGCTTGTGAAAGGCGACGACGACAGGGCGAAGAGAGCTGCTTCCCAGAGCGCATTCTCTGCGGCGGTGCTCATGCTCTGTGCATTGTTTGTCGGCGGCATATGGTCGGCGGCATTCGGCAGGAGCGAATGGGCGGACAGGATAAGAGACCGCTTCAATGCGTACTTCTCCACATTCACATGGGAGAAATTCAGCGATGATGTGCAGACCGCCTTTTCAGCGCCCCGTCACGAGCTTACCCATGACGGCAGGCTCGGCTCTATGGATGAGGTGAAGTTTGAGGGAACATCCATGCTTGAAGTGACAGCTCCCTCGGATGCGCCAGACCTTTATATCAAGGGCTTCACAGGCTCTGATTACAACGGCTCCCGCTGGACAGAGGGACAGCCTGTCCCCGAGCTCACCACGAGGATAACATCGCCCGAATTCTTCCCGGGGCGAATGTTGAGATATGCGCCGTCGTTCTCTCAGCTTGAAACGGAGTATATCGCCGTTACAAACAAGGATGCCTCTCCCCATACAAGGTATTATCCCTATAACTCGGCAGGTCTTATGGAGTCTGACGGCAAGCGCAGACAGTACTGGGTGTATCTGCCCAGAAATAACGCATGGCAGAGGACGCTCATAAGGGAGGCAGGCTCTCTTGAAGCAGTGCCGTCGGATATGCAGGCGGATGAACGGGCTATGAGGGAATACGCATATAAATACTGCCTTGACATACCCCCGTCGTTCACGGCAGCAGAGGATTTCTTTGAGGGCTATGAGGGAAGCGGTATATACGACGAGCTTGCGTTCATTCGCTACAAGCTGTCACAGATGTGCGAATACACCCTTGATTCGGGCAGACCGCCCTTCGGCAGTGACTTTGCCCAGTGGTTCATGACGGAGAACCACAAGGGTAGCTGTACGCACTTTGCAACATCGGCAGTTCTTCTCGCCCGTTCAAGAGGGATACCGGCAAGATACTGCGAGGGCTTTATAGTAAAGAGCACTGACATCGAGGAGGGCGTAAAGAGCGGCGGATACTCCACCGTCAGCGTGCCCGACAGCAGAGCCCATGCATGGGCGGAGATATATATAGACAATTACGGCTGGCTGTGCTTTGAATGTACACCCGGATACGGAAATATGTCCTCCGAACTGCCGGAGGTGAGCGGTGATGACCTGTCTGATCCGTTCACAGCGGATGTATCCGAGTCCGAGCTAACGGAGGTCACCACGGAGGCTCCCGAATTTACCGAGGATCTTTCCCCCGAGACGACCGCCGAAAGTGCGGAAACGACCGTGACGGAAGCCGCCGCCACCGAAACATCCGTTGATGCGGGCGAAGAAACTACCGTATCGACGAGCGTATCCGAGAGCGGCACGGAGCAGACATCGGGAACGATGCCCATGATATACCACAACAAGGAGAAAGAACCCTTTTTCTCCGAGGAGCTTCTTAAAAAGCTGGCGGTCATAGTTCCTGTATTATCGGTGGTATTTCTGATATTTGCGGTAAGGCACAGCATATATGCAAGGCGGCGGAACAGGATATACAAGCAGCCCGTCCGTGCATCGGCGGAGATATATCATATGCTCCTTGCGGTGGCAAAGGAAAATGGCATTGACATCGAGCACACCGACGATACCACGGCAGAGACCCTCGGAAAGCTCTTCAATAAAAAGGATGCGGCTGTCATAACCAACACCGCCGTAAGAGCGAGATTTGCCGGAGGCGTGAACGCCGATGAAGCGAGCCGCTCCGACAGAGCTTTTGCAAGGATAATGGAAAGGTATCTGGAGGACAAGACGATAAAGAGGATAGTCTATACATTTCTCTGCAAGAACAAATATTCGTAATCACAGGCTTATACTGATTCTTCCCCGATGTATAGAGGATCTATTCTCACAAAACCGCATATATTCAAGCTTTTGCGGGCATTTCTTCTCTATCTTCGTCAGAAGATAATTGCTTCGGTCAGAAGTTAGTATCACCTGATATCGGGGTGAGCCTGCTTTTACAGTTACAGTCTATGAGCAGACAAACAAATTCAACATATTTCAGGTGGGCAAACTGCTTTTCTATATTTATTCCAACAAAACAGTGCGAAAAATGTTGAAAAATACATATCTTGGTGCTATAATGCTTGTTGACAATCGAACAGACAGGCGGTGCTGTGAATATCGTAACTAACGATATGGTCACAGAGAATAGGGAACAGGGTGAAAATCTCTGACGAACTCGTCACCGTGAAAAGAGAAAGCTCACAGATGTATAATTTTATATAATTATACAATTTGTATAGTCACTGAGAGATCGGGAAGGCTTCTGTGGGCGTCATGACCGTCTTTTGACGGGTGTGATATCTTAAAGTCGGGAGACCTGCCGCCTGTTGCACACGGTATGTTTATAACAGGGCACCGTGCTCTGTTGGAAATATTCCGGGGTCACGAGCAACTGACCGTGCACAGCCGATACCGGATATCGGGCTTTAAAAAAAGCACAAGCCGGGTCTGTTAAAGTGTGCGCTATTTTGTTTTGTCCCCGATGAAAAGAGAGGATCATTATGAAAAAGACCACCATCGCACTCATTGCGGCACTTGTGCTGACAGGATGTGCATCACAGCCCACTCCCACACAGCCTGCTGACACCACGGCGGCTGAAACTGTTGCGGAGACAACAGCCGAGACCACTGCGGAAACTGCCGCAGAGACCACCGTGGAGACTACCGAAACAGAGGCTCAGACTGAGGCTGAACAGTCTGCCGAGACAGCCGGGAAAGATGCCGAAGAGGATGAGGAGAACTACGACACAGGCGACGCATCCCTTGACAATGTGCGCAATCAGGACGGCATCGGTGAGAACGAACTGCTGGTAGTATCCTTCGGCACATCTTTCAACGACAGCCGCAGACTTACCATTGGTGCGATTGAGAATACACTTGAGGAGAACATCCCCGATTATTCCGTAAGAAGGGGCTTTACGTCAAACATCATAGTAGACCACGTTCAGAAGAGAGACGGCGTGCTGATAGACGATGTTGATGCGGCTCTTACCAGAGCTGTTGACAACGGCGTAAAAAATCTCGTTATACAGCCCACACATCTTATGCACGGCTATGAGTATGATGAGCTGGTTGCAAAGGTAGGCAACTATGCCGATGCATTCGACAAGGTAGTTTTCTCAGAGCCTCTGCTCACAAGCGATGATGATTTCAAGAGAGTGGAGACTGCCATGGTTGACTGGACAAAGGAATATGATGACGGAAACACCGCTATCGTATTCATGGGTCACGGCACAGAGCACGAATACAATGCGGTATATCAGAAGATGCAGGATATGCTCACCGCAGACGGCTATACCAATTACTTCATAGGCACAGTTGAGGCAACACCTTCCCTTGATGATGTTATAGCAAAGGTCAAGGAGGGCGAATACACCAAGGTAGTGCTTGAACCCCTCATGGTAGTTGCGGGCGACCACGCCAACAACGATATGGCAAGCGACGAGGAAGATTCATGGAAGACGATATTCACCAACGAGGGATATGAGGTCGAGTGCGTGCTCAGAGGAATAGGCGAGAATGAACAGATAAGAGAGATATACGTTGACCACGCCAAGGCTGCAATAGAGAGCATATCCGAATGATGCGAACCTCGCCCCGGCGAGAATGAGCAGATAAGAGAGATATATGTTGACCACGCCAAGGCTGCAATAGAGAGCATATCCGAATGATGCGAACCTCGCCCCGGCGAGAATGAACAGATAAGAGAGATATACGTTGATCACGCCAAGGCTGCAATAGAGAGCATATCCGAATGATACAAAGCGGACAGTGATACAGATAGTTTTGCCTCTGAGTGCTTTTACACTCAGAGGCATTATTTATGTTAAATCTCCTCTAAACATCGGTCAGAAGTCAGTTTTTTAAAATATCAATTATGCCCTGTATGATCTCCGGATCGGGATAGCCTTTGCCGTCCCTTCCGCCTGTACCGTACTGCATCGCATCCGCAAAGTTATCAGCCATACACTCCTCCGGATCGATCACATAATTTGTATTTTGTCCCAAAACTTCATCAAAGTTTGATGCCTGATCACGGGTATAGTATATATTTGTTCCGTCTGTGGGTACAAGTGCCACATCTGTCTCAAAACCGTTTGTTGACCCGTTTTCGGGATAATCTGCTGTACATATCCACACAAGAAAACAATCCGTATCTTTTCCGTCGATATTAAATGTAGCATATGAATTGTGGTGCTCCACATCGGGATTATGGAAATATCTTGAACTTACACAGGGCGGCATCTCAAAATCATGATCTGCAACGGTGAAGCTGATGAGAGAATACACCTCGGCTCTGAAATCTGGATCGTTTCTGGTAAGGCAATGGAACAGCTCGTGCCACATCAGATGCTCAAAATACTCTCCTCCTCCGGGAACAGCGCTCACCAAAATATTCACGGAATTCAGATAGATCTGGGTACCGTGAGTATATCCGCTGTTGCCGCCTTCAACGTTCATATCCGTTTTTATGTATACTATGTCTTCTTTGATCTCCGGAAGCTTGCAGCCGTTCTTACCGAGCTTGGTTACCATTTTTGCAATGTTTCGGTCGATCAGGTATTTTTCAAAGATATTGAAATCCCTTATCTCATCGGTGGTTGCATTGAGCAGTTCATCAAGTGTTCCGCCTTTTCTTCCAAGTCTGTAATCAATATCATTCTGTGAGAAATCGGAATAATATTCGGTATTTGCCAGAAGCAGTTCCCTGCCTTCTTCGGCTGATGCGAAGTGATGCGGTATCTTTCTCGCTTTGATACAGGTAGATACCACATCGAATGCCAGCAAAAGAAGGATGATGATAAATGCGATCAATAAGACCCTTTTGAATTTATTTTTTTCCTTACCCATGTTGTGTTTTCCCCCAATATATTTATAGGCCGATCGTTTACGACCATTTCGCATTATACCATAACGTTATCAAAAAAGCAATCATTTTCGGCGTCCGTTTTATTATGTCATGTGTCGGTGTTATTTCTGCTCAGGTGAAGTGATATGAGCACGGATGCGGTCAATACGGCAGCGACGGGCAGTATCCGATATCCCGACAGATGATCATAGATCACCCTTGATATCGGAGTAAGCCGCAGAGCGAGAAAATACGACATTTTAAGGTCAAACAGCTTTATAAGACATTTTTCGATCATTTTTATGCTGTCTACATCTGTCAGCGCTGTCACTGCCGGGAAATACAGAACAAGTGAGATAATGAAGGCAAGAATTTTCAGAAGGCGTGACATAGAACATATGCTTATCGGGATCATCACAGAGATAAACGTCATTACAACTGCAAAAGTCATAAAGTGCCGGTCAATGAAGCTCAGGGAAAAGACACCGGAGGGTTTGAGCTCTTTCAGAAACGATAATGCAAATGACGGGATAATGAAAACGAGATATATGATGACCGAGAACAGATATTTTTCCAGCACGGCCTGATCCTTCGGGCAGGATGCGGCATACGGATTTTTATTCGCATACAGTGTGTTCATTATCACAAGGAATGCTGCAAAATGCGGCAGGGTATAAAACAACGGATATTGTGCATGGGACAAAAGCATAGATACAGCAAAGCATATCCCGTATAAACCGCCTCGGACGGTATTCAGCAGGTCCTTGCACAGCATGAGCGCAGAGCTGTTGACAGAACAGGATAGTCCGACGATCAGACGTGAAATAAAATACGATATGACAAAGACCGTAAGACCGACAACCAAAGTTTTGAAAATTTTCAGTATATCACATGGATAAACGATCATAGAGAGGAATATTCCCGGGAGAGTCAAGATAAGGACAGATACAAAAAGTAACTCCTTCAGGCTTTTCGGTTCTCGTGTACGAAGCAATACGGCAGGAAGAAGCAGTGAGAAAAAGACAAGGTCGATGAACAGATTCGATAAGGACAGACACAGTATAGATCCGGGTGAAAAAAAGCTGTCGTCATCGATCGACCTGAGCACGCCCACAGCGGCCGCCGCACCTGTAATGACCAGCATAGGCAGGAAATAGGTGATAATGACATAGAGATATTTTTCGGTTATGAACGTCGGGGTCTTCTTTATATTGTCTATATTCTTCGATGCGTTATAAAGTGCCAGTGCGCTGATCAGTGCAGGTGCAAAGGCGAATACCATGCCGAAAGGCGCAGTGATGACCAGTATGATGAATATAATGATATATACGGGCTTGCAAAGGTTTTTCAGGTCCGAGGATAAAAGGGTGCTGATACTGTCTTTCATTTATTTCTCCGTTCTGGAAGTGTGTCGGGGCCGATAATAAAAGTATACAGCAATGCAGGCCGGTTGTCAATGAAGATGATAAAAATTTAATCTGATTTTAAGCAGGTACTAATGTGTGTCACTTTTTCTGTCTGTGTGTTTCGATCGCAAGGGTGATAAGGTATGACAGGCATACTGCCACAAGCGATCCGAGCAGAGCAAATAAGACATATGTTTTCATAAACCCGAAATCACGGAGAATGAAGGCAGGTATGTAAATGATACGGTCGATTATCATATAAAGTGATACCAGGAACACGATGCCTGACAGCAGATTTATCAGACTGAAAATATCCGTACTGCGTATCATGGCTTTCAGAGGGATGACCACAGCAAAAAGGTCAATTACCAAGAGCGAGGTAAAGAAGTAAAGATAAAACGAATGCAGCAGACCGTTGTACGGGCCCAATAATGAACTTGCGGCAGAGGGGACAAGAAAGATAAGGAAGACACCAAATGCGAATATATATCGTTCGAGCGTGATCTGTTCCGTTGAATAAGGAAGCATGAGAGCGGTATCAGACCATTTGGCGGATATGTCTGAATGAAAAGCGGACATTACCACGGCAAAGGGGATCAATAAGGATAACTGAGCCAATATAGGGAAAAACGACATAAGACCTGTTATACAAATCAGCAGCATCATAGCTGTGTTATTGGTGCTCAGATATGTTATATCTTTTCTGAGAAGTGCTTTGATGCCGTTTGCGGCGGTCTGCCGTCTGTTTCGTATGCATATGGTCAGGATAACGGACATTGAGAGCATAACAGCGCCAAAGGCTGTTATGAAAATGATGAGACCATATACCTTGTCATGAAATGAGACGATGATCACCTGATGCAGAATGCCTATGATAACGAGAGGAAAAACAGACAGCAGTATTTTGCCGATAAGCCCCTTGCCCTTTTTGATCCCAAACAGCATTGCGGGTATCATAACGGAAAAGTACAGCATGGATGCGCCAATATCTATCAGAAAATAACAGATATCATATTCGACCGAGATGAAAGAGCCGTCGGCAGGATCAGGGCCTATCATTGAAAATGAGAGCGCTATGACAAATATGACCAGTGATATGATAAAGTGAGTGCTCAGGATGAAGATGTATTTTTCGGCAGTGAACTGTATCGGTGTATCCTCATGAGAGCGTTCTTCATCGGGGATGTTTTTTGATGCGGCGAGCATTGTCAATGCACAGAGCAGGGCGTTCGTGGTAAACAATATCTCGCTTATCGGTGCGGTGATGATGAGCAGAATGAAAATGACGATGTATACGGGTCTGCGGAGGGATCTGAGGTCTTCCGACAAAAGAGTTTTGATGTTGTCTTTCATGAATTGCTCCTTTTTATGTCATTTCTGTATTTTTTTCTGACTATCAGATATGATGCTGTTATAAGCAGGATCGACAGGAGGATGAATACGGCAGCCGAGAAATACGGCGGTGCATTATCTATGAATGTTTTTGCATGGAAATATGTTACGGCGGAAAATGTGACAGCTCCTGCAATAAACTCTATAATAGTATGTTTATCCGGGTCGGATAAAAGGAAGATCGGCAGAACAACGGAGAAAAAGATCATCACGGCAAATGTGCTTACAACAGACAGAAAGAAATATGTGATGAAGCTGTCTGCTGTTTCAGACCACAGATGCATCAATAAATGCTGTAATATCAGATCGATGAAAAAGCCGATGAGCGAGATCAAAAGAAAGGTCGTCAGGGAGTAAAGATATGCCGCATTGACTATGTCCCTGTTTCTGTACGGCATGAAAGGCGAGGATCTCAGAGTTTTGCGGACGGTATCCGATCTGAATGAAAAGACCACTACAAAGGCATTAAAGATCTCGATAAAACCAAATGAATACGGAATGATGGCTGTGATGCCGAGAATAAATGCCAGCACCGAAATGTACGGAACGGTAAGGAATGAGCTTTGAAAGGCGCAGAGCAAGGCTTTTGTGCCGTTTACGGAAGATGTGTTTTTCATTGTCGGTCCCTCACTCGTGTATGTATGAAAGTTTTGTCCCCGTTCCCTGTGTCATGAATATTATGATATCTTCAAGGTCGGCACGTTCGGGGGAGATGCCGTCGGGAAGTTCGGATCTTGCTATGAGAAGCTCCTTGTCATATTTGCCCCGGCGCTCGGCCTTTACGGGGAAATCGGGCACAGCATCTGCCGGGAGTTTGATTATCACATAGTCCTCAAGCAGTCTGTCCTTTTCTTCGCAGAAAAGGATACTGCCGTTGTGTATGAAAGAGATGTAGTCGCATATGCTCTCAAGGTCACTGACTATATGAGAGGATATAAGCACGCTGTTGTTCTCATCACGGGTATACTCATTTATTATGCCGAGTATCTCGTTTCTTACAAAGGGATCAAGACCGCTGGTAGCTTCGTCGAGTATAAGGAGCTTTGCCTTGTGAGACAGTGCAACAGCAAGCGAGAGCCGCATTTCCATGCCCTTGGAATAGGTGCTTATCTTCTTTCGGGGGTCTATACCGAGCTGAGACAAATAGGAGCGGAATATATCGTCCCTCCAGTTGACATAAGTAAGGCGCATTATCTTCGCCACCTGCGCCGCAGTGAAGGTCTGAGGGAAAAGGCAAGTGTCGGTGACAACAGAAATATCCTGCTTTGTCCGGGTGAAAGAATCGTCATCGTTAGCCGTGCCGAGCACGGTCACAGATCCGCTTGATTTATGAAGAGCGTTCATGATAAGGTTTATAGTAGTGCTCTTGCCTGCGCCGTTCTCGCCCACCAGCCCCATCACGGTGCCCATAGGCAGTACAAGGTCGATATTGTTGATGGAAAAGCCCTTAAAGGATCTGCACAGACCATGGACTTCAATAGCATTTCTAACTTCGTTCATCAGATCATCTCCTTTATGGTTTTGAATGTGTGGTCGAGCTCCTCATCGCTGATACCGCCGAGGGCGGCAAGGCGCAGGATCTCGGCGTAATGACCCTCTATATCACGAAGATACTGCTCTTTTAGCAGCGACGAGTCCTGCTTTGCTACAAAGGAGCCCTTTCCGGGAATGGTGTATATGAAGCCGTCCTTTTCAAGTTCGTCGTAGGCTCTCTTGGTAGTGACCACGCTTATGCGCAGATCCTTGGCGAGACCCCGTATCGACGGGAGCGGAAGATCAGGCTCGATCTCACCCGTCATGATGAGCTCTTTAAGACGGTCATATATCTGGTCATATATGGGTTTGTCAGCAGAATTGGTGATGACTATATTCATAAGCATACCTCACAGTGGCTACTGTTCGTACTGTGTATATCTGATATACACAGTATAACGCAAAGCGGTGTTTTTGTCAATACAAACGAGCGGTTTCTAATTTGATTTTAATGTGTGTCACAGCGCCGCGATAAATCAGTGAGACAAAAACAGGGTCAAAGCCTGTCACACCGCCCAAAAGGGATAAAAAAGGGGCGGCAAGTAGTGAGCAAGGTGCACAAAGATAAAAAAAGTTGAAAAAAGTTCTTGACAAAAAGGTAGTGATGTGGTAAGATATATAAGTCGCCCGATGAGAGGGGCGGCGGAGGGCTGAAAAACAGCGTAACAAAGCGGTTTGGAGCTCTGAAAGAATCTTGAAAATTGAACAATGAGAGTAAGGTAACTTACAAATAAGTTGAAAGAA
>JAGAZJ010000021.1 GCA_018110925.1 Oscillospiraceae bacterium
TAAGCTCATCCCCGCAGGTACGGGTATGGACGTTTACAACAACGTCAGCATCATCAAGAACGAATGATCTTACTTATCAGAGGACTGTCGTGTAAAGCGGCAGTCCTTTTTCTATGTATTTTATCATTTTTTCTATTGCTTTTTTTTTCTCTGTATGATACAATATAAGTTGTATCAGTATGTAAAGATAAACGGTGTTTTGTCTTTTAAACATGGAGGGTCTCATTTGAGCGAAAAGTTTTCTAAAAAAGTATCAAGGGATACACGTCCCTCATTCCCGAAAAGAGCGGTCATAACAGGCGGTATGCCCTATGGCAACAAGACTCTGCATTTCGGTCATGTGGGCGGTGTGTTCGTTTTCGCAGATGTATATGCACGCTTTCTGCGTGACAGGATAGGCAAAGACAATGTCATATTCGTATCCGGCACCGACTGCTACGGCTCCCCTATCGCAGAGGGTTACAGAAAAGCCAAAGAAGCAGGCTTTGACGGCGATATAAGGGATTATGTAAGAAAAAATCACGAGGATCAGAAGAAAACCCTCGGAGATTACGATATAAGCCTTGACCTCTTCGGCGCATCGGGCATAGGCGACACGGCAGAGATGCACAACAAGGTGTCTGACAGCTTCATAAGAAAGCTCTATGAGATGGGACACCTTAGAAAGCGCTCCACAGCGCAGTTCTATGATGAAAAAGCCGGTATGTTCCTCAACGGCAGACAGGTCATCGGCAAATGCCCCGTTCAGGGATGTCAGTCCGAAAAGGCATATGCGGATGAATGCGACTTGGGTCACAGCTATGACCCCATAAATCTTATCGACCCCAGAAGCACCCTCACAGGCGACAAGCCGGTCATGAAGGATGTGGAGAACTGGTATTTCAGACTGCCCGACTTCAACGGCAAGCTGAGAGAAATGACAGCGGAAATGGAGCAAAAGGACAATGTGCGCTCCGTAGTCACCAAGACGATAAAGGAATTTCTTGAACCCCCTGTCATATACATAATGAAAACATATCTCGACACCTACAAGGAGCTTGCTCCCCGGATGCCGGAACATGAATACATAGACGACGAGAAAAAGACCTCCTTCACCATCGTTTTCAGGGAGCTGTCAGAGCGTGACAAGGCATCCGCTCTCCTGACAGAGCACGGTGTAAGGTTCAGAGAGGGCAAGACACTTGTTCCTTTCAGACTCACAGGCAATATTGAATGGGGCGTTCCCGCGCCCTCGCTTGAAGGAGAGGAAGGGCTCACCGTGTGGGTATGGCCTGAGTCTCTTTGGGCACCTATCTCGTTCACAAAGGCATATCTCGCTTCAAAGGGATGTGACGACGATGAATGGAAGAAATACTGGTGCGATGACGAAGCACAGGTATATCAGTTCATCGGTCAGGACAACATATATTTCTACGGCGTGGCTCAGTCGGCTATGTGGCTCGCATTCCAGAGTGAGAACATAGATGATATAGATGTGAAAGACACCAAGGGTCATCTGCGTCTGCCCGTGCTGGTAGCAAATCATCACATACTTTTCCTTGACAAGAAGGCATCCTCCAGCGGCTCGGTAAAGCCTCCCATGGCGGCAGAGCTTCTTGACTTCTACACCGCAGAACAGCTCCGTATGCACTGGCTGGGTCTCGGTCTCGGCATGAGGAGCGTCAGCTTCCAGCCGAAGCCCCTCAACCCCGTTGCGAAGGAGGATGAGAGCGACCCCGTAACAAAGGAAGGTTTTCTGCTCTCAAATGTGTTCAACAGAGTTATCCGAACCTGCTTCTATGACGCACAGAAGTACTTTGACGGTGTTATGCCCGTGGGCAATGTCACACAGAGCGTGCTCGACGACTCGGAGCAGGCGGTGCTTGAATATGAACGTTTCATGTACAGGACGGAGTTCCATCAGGTAACATATGTGCTTGACTCCTACATCAGAAAGGCAAGCAAATATATGGCAAAGGTCAAGGCGGAGGCGGACAAGGCTGAGGGCGACGATGCCGAAGCGCTCCGCAGACAGTACCTCATTGATGTGTTCCATATGATAAAGACCGCCGCAGTACTGCTTCACCCCATTGCCCCGAGAGGCACAGAGATGATAAGGGAATATCTCATGTCGGGTGAAGAGCTCTGGGACTGGAGCAATATATTCGACAGCTTTGAGACCATATACGGAAATGACAGAAAGCTGAAATTCCTTGAACCAAAGGTAGATTTCTTCACAAGACATCCATCACAGTTCAAATAAATCTTTTTAGCAAAGGAAGTGGATCGATTGGCTAAAAGGAAACCGAACAAGGCACAGCCTGAAAAGAAAAGCGTGCAGAAGTCCTCGGACGAAAAGCCGATAAGCCCTGCCGTACAGAACGGCGCCGCTCAGAAGGCCGCACCGCCGCCGGAAATAACGAAAGCCCCTGCTGCACAGGATCAGCCTGACGATGAAGTACCTCTGACCGACGGTGACTGGACCACTACCGAAAATGTCTATGAGCGCATAGAGGAGAAAAAGGCAGAAGCATCAAGACCAGTACGCACAAGGGTGATACAGGCGCCTTCAAGAAAGGATATGCCGTCCGAAGACATACCCGAAGTGCAGGAGGAGACCACTGACAGCACGACACATCACCACGGCCCCCCTGTGACGGCTGAGGAAGAACAGCGCAGACTTGCCGCAGAGAGCCTGCTTGACAGGGATCTGAGCAGTGCAAAGCGCAAGAGGACAGCCGAAGAAGAAGCGGAGATAAAGCGCTGGCAGGATATGCAGAAGCGTGAAGCCGAGCGTGTAGCAAAGCTTCAGGCAAACAAGGAGCACAGGGAACAGCTCAAACAGCAAGCCAAGGAACGTGAGGAAGCAGCAAGGCTGAGAGATAAGGAAGAAAAGCCGCAGGGCGGCAGCATAACCCATGTCTCGGAAACGGGCACTGTGTCCCACGGCACTTCCAAGGACAGCGGCAACACCGCAGACAAGCTGTTCAACAGCGGAATGAAGCAGCTCTCGGCAGGCAGAGCGATATTTATAGTGATCGTGTTCCTGGGGCTGTCATACCTCGGTCTGTATATCTATACCAGACACCTGAACGAATCCTTCTATAACGACCTGTCACAGCAGCTCACAGGCGAGAACAGGCTTGTCACGGAAAAGAGCTTCCCATACACTCTTCCCGCAGGAGCAGCTCTCTCACTGGAACAGAAAAAGGAGATAGTCCTGACACCGTGGCTTGCCGACACCGACAAGGACGGTCTTACGGACGACAATGAACTGAACCTTGGTACCAATCCTGTAATAGCAGACACAGACGAAGACGGCATACCCGACGGTCTTGAAGTGACCGCAGGACTTGACCCCCTTGCAGTCTCCACCAACGGCATACTCCCCGACGGAGAGATAAGAGGCGATGAGGTGCTGTCATCTGACAATGTGACTGTCGAGATAACAGGCATTCCCAAGCCCTGTATGTCAACTCTTGAACCTGTCGGCAACAACTCGATAAACGGTTCGCCCGGTCTTGTGTGCAACGCCGCAGAGTTCTACACGGACAAGGATTTCAAGGATGCTGTGATCTCATTCAGATACCCCGAGAACATAATATCAATGCACGGTTACAACGAGAACGCCCTTTCGGTGTTCCGCTTTGATTCGGAAAATCTCGAATTCCTGCCCGTGCCCAGCACACTTGACACCGAGCAGAAGACCGTGAGCGCACACATAAAGGAAACAGGCATCTATGCCGCCGCTGATACATCAGTACTCATGCAGGAGGGCAAGACGCAGATATTCTTCCTCATAGACAATTCGGGCTCCATGTACCCCGAAGAGCTTTGCGCAGGTTCAGAGGAGAATGACCTGGAATTCAAGAGACTCGATCTGACGCTCAATCTCATTGATATGTTCGGCGACACCGCATACTACGGTGCAGGCGAATTCTCCGGCGGATATACGAATATCGTGCCCATATCCAACGACACGGAGAAAGTAAAGCAGAAGATAGACGCTATCCGCACACGCACCAACAACAACTTCACAGGCACCGAGATATCCAATGCTATGGAGCACGCCATAAAGGAATTCGGCAGCATAAACAACGCCGACAAAAACTACATCGTGCTTCTCACGGACGGCATGAACACCACATCCAACCCCGCCCGTGACGGCAGTGTGATAGCCGCAGCCCAGACAAGCGGCATAACAGTGTTCACCATAGGTCTTGGCAAGGATGTTGACTCGGATTATCTCTACAACATTGCCACACAGACCAACGGACAGTTCTTCCAGGCAACAAATGCAGACGCTCTCGAGAATATCTACAAGAAGATCGAGAACTTCATGTACTTCAACCAGATAACCCTTGAGGAAGAAAGCGGCAGAAAGGGCTATATCATCGCTGACTCGGGATTCAATGTCACCCGTGACGGTATAGGCTACAACAACTTCCGCTCAGACTTCGCCCCCAACGGCGCAGACCCCGGCATAGCAGGTCTTATAGACGACTATTTCACGGGCAAGCTGGCTGTTTCAGCGGAAGGGTACACCACAAAGGACGGCATACAGGTTCCCGGATATGATATATCGGGAATAGCAGAGCTTGCAGACGGCAAGGTAGATCTGCACTCCGTATCGGTGGGTGTTCTCGACAGATACAACCAGTATCTCGCCATCAAAAAGAAGTGGGGCTTCACAAAGGTAAACTATGCGGGCACTCTGCCGTATACCGAGAGCACAAGGCAGTTCATCGACCAGGCAGGACTTAAAGTAGCCACATCGGCTTTTGACTTCAAGCCCCCTGTCGAGACCGACACAGAGATATTCCTGAAGCACATCACATTCAATGACATAAAGAGCTTTTCAAGATATGAGTCGGTGCTTATCGACAGCACGCTCTGCACAGGCAACGATGCTCAGATAATGAACATGATACGCTGGTATTATTATCTGCCCTACTCCGACAAGTGCGATATATACGATTTCGGCTATCAGGGCGATATGGCGTTTGACTCTCTCGTTACCGAGCTCACCACGGGCAAGCCCGCGATGCTCATCTATAACGGCTCTGCCCTAAACGCTGTAAGGCTCACCAAGGACACATCAGACCCCAATCTCTATGTTCTTGACACCTATGACAGCAACTCGCCCGAACGCTCCACAAAGATAGAGCTGAGGCGCACACCTCTCTACCACACAAGCAGTTCCTATCAGTATGCTGCTTCAAAGAACGGTCAGGAAGCTCCCCTTCTCATAGTGGTCAGCTGATGTCCGTAAACCTGTTTTATACTAAAATATCGAGCCCGGCACGAAAAAGTGCCGGGCTCGTTTTTATGGCTTGCTTCGGGGCAAAGCTGTTATACAGGCAGGTCAGAACATATCCCGGTGTATCCGCTCTCTGATATCAACAGCTCTCTGTTTCACCGGAACTATGCCGCTTTTGGGCTTGCCGATGCCGATAAAACAGGGCATAATATACTCGTCGGGAAAACCGAGGATTTCCCGTGCATACTCAGCCTCATTCCCCAGAGGTATACGCAGATTACATCCGTATCCCTCTGCCGTCGCAGACAGAAAGATATTCTCTATACTGCACCATATGGATGCAAACCCGTTGAGATGAGAGATATTATCGGGATGAAGGATATCCGTTTTCTGTTTAAAGAGCGGTATGATGACCGCTGACGCATCAAACAGCATCCTGTATTGCTTCGGGACTGCATTGCGGTAACACTCCTGCTGAGTGCTGTCACTCAGATCCCAGTCCTTTATGAGCGCATCCATATCCTCGTCCGATATTTCTTTTGGAATGATATCAAGAAGTTTTGCCGTGACTTTTTTATCACGGATGATAATATAGTGCCAGTCCCTCATGTGATCATTCGTAGGCGCTTTGAATGCGGCACCAATGATCCTTTCCAGAACCTCAACAGGAACAGTTTCATCCTCAAACTCACGGACCGTCCTTCTGCGGTCTAACGCTTCATATAGTTCCATATAACCTCCGTTGGAATTATCTGCGTTCATTCAAATCTGAAGGACTTAAAGTCAAAGTCGCTTCCGGGCAGGAACCCGAAGGAGATCCTGCACTTGCCCGTGATGCCCTCCACGGGGAAGGAGCGCTCTGTATATTCCTCCGCCTTTGCAAATTCGCAGAGTATACGCTGTGTCTTCTCTCCGTCAACTATGAGGTGAACGGAGTTCACAGGCAGAAGTGATCTGCCCGTTATGCACAGCTTCGACGGCTGACGGTCAGTGAAGTCAAACTCGCCGAAATCAAGCACCACGTTGTTGCCTATGCCTGTTACCTCGTCCTTGCCTGCGGTGAACCTGTCGCCGTAGATGCTCTCGTTGTCGGCGGCGTTTATCTCTGCAAACTCCTTTTCGGGTCTTTCAAACTCAAAGCCCTTTACGCTGTAACCGTCTGCAGAGCGCATAACAATAGTGTGCATACCTTTCAGCTTCTTGTTCAGCTTATAGGTGGCAGGCTGATATGTGAGCCACTGAGGGGGCAGATGATAGGTAAAGCTGCCAAGCAGTTCTCCTCCGTCGGGTGTGCTGTCGTATATCTCCAGCTTTACCGGCGTGGTGACATTTGCGTATATTGGTATGGTTATGGTGTCACTGCCCACGGGGCCGAAATCAACGTTCTCAAAACCGAACCAACTGTCCTCATGGGCAAAGGCGGCGCCCTTGTCTATGCCGTTGCCCGCATTTCCGCTTTGTATATTGTAAAGGCCGCCCGTGACGAAGTGATACGGGTCGAATGTGGCATTGCCCACACCCTCTGCGGTGAGAGGCAGGGCGGAAATGATGTGTACCTGATCTGTACCGTTCCTTGCAAGCGCTCTGAGATAGAACTTACCGTCGCCCTTGCAGCGGACAGTCAGTTTTCCGCTGTCCTTCTCGACCGTGGCAAGGTTTGACTCTATGCCCAGCACTGTGGTTATCCTGTACTCTATCTCGTCAATATAGCTCTGCGATGCATTTGCGGGATATATCACGGGTTCTATCACCATCGTCTCATGACCCTCGGTGAATTTTCTGCTGCCGCAGGCAAAGTCTATGCGGCGGATAGGTATGTCTTTGCTTTCATCGGGGCAGTCGGAGGGCATGGGAACGTTTTTCTCAATGCTGGTGATACCCTCTGGATAATCCCCTGCTATTGCGGTGAGCCTTACCTCGGCGGAGGTGAGGGAGGGGGATGATGCCCTGAAACATATCTCGCCTGTCCTATCGGTGGCGGCTATTATCGCCAGCAGCCTGCCGGAGAACAGCCTTCTCGATGTGCCCTTGTACTCCTCATAGTCGGTGGAATCGCCGTTGTCAAGACCCACGAGCCTGCCTGCGCCCGTGACCTCGACAAAGATACGGTCATTTGCATTGGCAACGGGATTTCCGTCCTCGTCTGCGGCAGATATATCCACATATATAAGATCTCTGCCGTCAGCTCTGAGAGCGGTGCTTTCCGGCTTGAGAACTATCTTCTCGGCATTTTTGAATGAACGTACCGAGTCACGGGCTATCTCTGTGCCGCTTTCGTCATAGGCAACAGCGGTCAGCTCTCCCCTCTTGTAGTTTATTACAGTGTCAAGAGTCAGTTCCGTTCCGTGAGCGTGGTCTATATTCTTTTCGGCAACACATTCACCGTTGAAGAACAGCTTCACAAACGGGGCGTTGGTTGCAACACGCACATCAACGGGAGTATCCTCGATGTGATCCCAGTAGGGATATATATGCACAAAGGGTGCGGTCTTATAGTCCGTCCAAGCCCCACGGTAGATATACACACTGTCTTTTGGGAAGCCCGCAGTATCATACTGACCGAAATAGCTGTTCTTGGTATCGTAGGGAGTGGGCTCGCCGATATAGTCAAAGCCTGTCCATATAAACTGCCCTGCACAGAATTCCGCATCCCTGTCGGGTATGATGCACGCCTCGGTATTCTTGGCGCCCCAGCCTGTGGAGCAGTTGCCTATGGCACTGCACTGCTTGTCATCGTCAGCCAGCACCGACTGTGACAGCGGGAAGTGATATATCCCTCTCGACTGGAGCGTTGACGCCGTTTCGGAGCCGTATATGAACCAGTCGGGGTGAGCCTTGTGATGCTCTTCATAGAGCCTTTCGGTATAATTGTAGCCCGCCAGCTTCACAATGTCGGCACACTTTTGTGCGTTTTCCCACTGCATATAGTTTGAGCCGATGGTCACATGGGCATTTTCTCTCGGGTCATGCTCCCTGACAAGTCCGACGAGCTTTGAGATTATCTCCTGACCGTGTTCGTCAGCGTGAGTGTCATATATCTCATTACCCACAGACCACCCGAAAATACAGGGGTGGTTCCTGTCACGCCTTATCCATGAGGCAACGTCCTTATCGACCCATTCCTTGAAAAAGCCTGCATAGTCATATTCGGTCTTGTGCATCTCCCACATATCGAATGCCTCGCACAGCACAAGGAAGCCCATTTCATCACAAAGCTCCAGCACGCCCACGGCAGGCATATTGTGGCTCGTTCTTATGGCGTTTATGCCCATAGTTCGCAGCTTTTCGAGCTTGCGCCTGAATGCGGCACGGTTGAAAGCCGCTCCAAGTGCGCCGTTGTCGTGGTGCTCACAGCAGCCGTGGAGCTTGACATGGCGGTCATTGATGAAAAAGCCCTTGTCCGTGTCAAAGCGAATATCCCTGAATCCGAAGCTGACAGTCTCTTCATGCACCTTCTCATCTCCGCTGAACAGCACTGCCCTTGCGGTGTACAGCACAGGGTCGGTGATATCCCACTTTCTGACATCATCAAGTCTGAATATGAAACTGTTGCGGGAATATCTCATACCCTCGTGTCTAACGGGCTGAGGTATACGGCTTATGTCGCAGGCACATACAGGGAGCTTTTGCTCCGCAAGTACAGCCCCGTCCTTTTCTATGCTGACGCACAGTGAAAGACCGTCCACCTTCATATCCGCAGGGCGCTCGCACTCGACCGTGATCTGTGCAGTACCGTCGCCCTTTGCAGTGATGTATACGCCGTCCGGGGATATGTGTACAGGCTCGTATTCCTTTATATATACATCCCTGAATATGCCTGCTCCCGAATACCAGCGTGTGTTGGGACAACGGTAATCGACACGCACGGATATCTCGTTCTCACCGTCTTTTAAAAGGTCTGTTATATCAAACTCAAAGGTGGAGTAGCCGTATTTCCACTCCCCTGCAATGACGCCGTTGACATATACCTTTGAGTCCATGTATACGCCCTCAAAGCGCACAGCGGTGCGTCTGTCCTTATGCGCAAGAAATCTCTTTCTGTACCAGCCCGTGGAAGTCTCATACAGGTTCTTTGTCTGATAGATGAGCCAGTCGTGAGGGATATCCACACTGTGCCAATCTTTGGCATCGATGTACTCTGTGCCAATGGGATTTTTTGAAAATTCCCATCCGTCACAAAAAAGACGTGATTTGTTCATGTTATTTCTCTCCTTTGCGATGAGATCTTGTGTATAATAAAATTAAACAGCTAAAGGGGGGCACATACATGGGTGAATCCATATATCCCGTAATAAAGGGAATAAGCCCTGTCACCGCCGCAGGCATCGGTGTGACCGACGACCAGTACAACTGTGTCAGACGAAACGGCTATCCCGACCACCAGATAAATCTCTGCATCCGGGGCGAGGGCGTGCTAAAAGTTGACGGCAGGGAATACCGCATCACAGAGGGGATGTCCTTCTTTCTTGCAAAGAATGTGCCTCACGAATACTACGGCACAGACAAGCCGTGGACACTGAAATGGGTCACGTTCACAGGCTTTTCCTGCGATATATTCCTTGCCAAACTGGGGCTGCAAAACCACGCCGTGGTTACTCACAAGGACATATCGGGACTTGAAGCGGCTTACAGCGGCATATACGGGCATCTTAAAAAGAACGGTGAATATGATGCACTGCTGGCAGATTCATATGTTTTCAGATACCTTGCGGAGTACCATATCAGCATGAAAAAGAGCCTTGAAACGCCCTCGGGGTCTGCCGCCGTATCACGGGCAATGAGATATATCTCCGAGCATTTTTCCGAGGATATGTCGCTCTCGGAAATATCAGACTTTGCAGGCGTGTCGGAACAGTATCTGTGCCGTGTATTCAAACGCAGAACGGGCATGACGCCCTTTGACTATGTGACGGGCGTGCGGATAAGCTGTGCCAAGGAGCTTCTTGCCGGTGGCACTCCCATAAAGCGCACGGCTGAGCTGTCCGGCTTCAATGACACCAGCTATTTCTGCAAGGTGTTCAAGGCGCATGAAGGTGTTTCTCCCGGCAAGTTCCTTTGATTTGATTATATCAGAAACAACGGATATGTCAATATAAAGTTTTTGACAAATTCAGCTTGAATATAAAAATATTAAACCTGCACATCCGCCCTCATATCAGCCCGGTCAAATGCAAATGATAAGCTGATAAGTCTGTTGAACAGGCAAATGATATGCCGAAGAAGCATAAACGATAAAACGTACAGATTCGGGTCGTGACCCGTCTCCTGTCAGGCAGACAGCGCAAACAGCAAAAACGATCTATGATTTGATAATGTTATCCGATATTGACAAATCGCATCAGATATTGTATTATTATATGGTAAAAACCACTGTCGTGATGAGCGACAAAAGGAGAAAAGTATAATGAAGAAAAGCAAGATCTGGAAAGTGACAGCTATAACCGCCATCGCTCTTCTGATCGTCGTCAGCGTGCTGTATGCAGTAAGTCTCAGTAAGCCAAAGACGACATCCGCAAACGACGAAGCATCCGTGACAGCATCACAGACCACAGTGACAGAGGCTTCACAGACCGAGGCACAGACAGAGACACCGACAGATGCAAAGAGAACTCCCGAGGAGATACTTGCCCACTGGACAGACAGTTCACAGACAAAAACACAGCTCTCGGCATACCTAAAAAATGTAACAGACGAACTCAGCGCAGACTTCATCCCCGAAAAGGACAGGATAGCAGTATTTGACCTGGACGGCACTATACTCAGCGAGACAAACCCCGTGTACTTCGATCATCTTCTGCTTGTATACAGAGTTTTTGAAGACCCCGATTACAAGGACAAGGCATCGGATTTTGAGAAATACACCGCCGCAAAGATCCTCGGCTGGATACAGGACGGCACATACCCCGAAAACATGGACGTTGACCACGGCACAGCGATAGCAACCGCCTTTGCAGGCATGACCGTTGAGGAATTTGAGGCGTATGTGGCAGAGTTCGGCTCTCAGCCCGCCCCCGGCTACAACGGCATGACAAGGGCTCAGTCACTCTATCAGCCCATGCTTGAGATACTCGATGTGCTCGATGAATACGGCTTCTCGTCATATATCGTCAGCGGCACTGACAGACTCATCGTAAGGGGCGGCCTTGAAGAAACTCTCGGCATACCCATGAACAGGATAATCGGCTCGGATGAAACGCTTGTTGCGTCGGGTCAGAACGGAGAGAACGGTCTTAAATACCAGTTCACCAAGGACGACAAGCTGGTGACAGGCGGCGAGTTCATCATAAAGAACCTCAAAATGAACAAGGTCTCCGTCATTGCAAAGGAGATAGGCATTCACCCCGTACTCTCATTCGGCAACACCACAGGCGACCAGAGCATGGCAGACTACACCCTTACAAACAGCCGATACAAGAGTATGGCATTCATGCTCTGCTGTGACGACACAGACAGAGAATACGGCAACATCGAAAAGGCAGACAAGATGTACGGTCTCTGCAATGAACACGGCTGGGTGCCTGTATCCATGCAGAATGACTGGACTACTATCTACGGCGACGGCGTGACCAAAGCCCCCGAAAGTCTGGAGCATTACACTGAGCTTTACGAGCAGTACAAGTATCTGCTTGAAAAGACGGATATCCCCGAATACGAATACCCCGGTCCTGAGCTGTTCTACACCGTGCTTTATGATTACATCGAAAACTTCAAAGAAAACTATGAAGAGAGCGATGTCTCGATCCCCTGCCCTGTAATCATATACGAAGATGAGACAGACAGAGAGGATATAAAGGTCTACGGCGATTTCTGGCTGTTCAACTACGACCTGAACGGCGACACCCTTGAAAATGTCTCCGGCGGCTCATACCCAGGATGCATACACATAAAGACCACCGAAGAGGGCTATGAGGTTACAGGCTTTGACGGCGTGGCTGACGGCTCCGGCTACACCGACAGCGCAAAGGAAATATTCGGCGAACACTATGACGAGTTCATTTCCTCATCCGAGGGGGACACAAGAGAGCAGATAAGAGCTCAGATAATAGCAAACTATGTTGCGGCAAATGGCCTTGATATCAGACAGTATCAGGATTACGGCTGGGATCCCGTACCCCTGCCCGAGCAGAACATAGACAGCTTTTACAGTTCACTTGACGGCGACATGGCCGCATAACAGCTGACAAAACCGACGGAGAATCGCTTCTCCGCCGGTTTTACTTATTGCTCGGACGACGGAGCACTGCTGTCGTCCGCTTCTCTCATGGCGCTTCTTATCCTGCTCAGGGATTCGGGCTTTATGCCGAGGTATGTAGCAATATATCTTTGCTGTACTCTCCCTGCAAGATCGGGATCGTTTCTGCGGAATTTGATATAGCGTTCGGTCGCATTTTCTGTCAGGAAGCCGCATTCACGGTACATCTTATAGCGCATACCGCTTTCAAGGAGCTGTATCCATACGGTTTTGAGTTTCTCACTGCTGAAGATAAGCTCCTTCATCTTTTTTACATCAAACAGCATGACCGTTGTTTCCTCAATAGCCTCCCACATTTTGAGCATCTCATCAAATCCCATGAGCCCTTCATCCATGCACATACTGCCTTCTTTTGAAAAGAACTGTGTGATATCATTTCCGTCGCCGTCTATATAATAACTGCGTATCAGACCTTTCATCACGATACCCGCATACGCCGCTCTGTCGCCTGTTCCTGCGAGCAGTGACCCCTTTGAATATATCTTGAACTCCGAGAACCCGATCACTGCATCATACACTTCATCATCAAATTCAAGGCCGAGTTTGTTTGAAAGAGCTTTCATGCGGCTGATAATGTATGGCTTATCCATAATACCCTCCTTTAACTGATCAGATAATAAAACAAATAGACTATAACGGACCCGCCGTGAGCGATCATTGGAGCGATGAGGTGTCCTGTCTTTTTGTATGCCCATATCCATACAAGCCCGATGATGAACGAGTAGCCATAATTATGCCAGTCGAGCATTGCAAACAAGACATTGAATAACAGGAATGCCATAGTCTCGCCCATAACGGGAGCGCAGATTTTTTCAAGCGTTTCTGTGCTGTATATCTCATCTTTCAGGCTGATACCGTTTTCCATAAACAGCAGTACCGCACTTGGTGGCAGTTCCATATTTCCGATGATGAGCAGCAGAAAACAGATGTACTTATTTACCGTCACATAGCTTGTGATATCAAGGAAATTCATTCCGGGCTTATAGTTCGTATAGGCCTGCCCCCGCAACAAACCGTGTGAGGATCGTTGCCGGTGTCAAGGCTCTTCTTGCGTTTTGTTTCGTATCATTCATAATGATCAGCCTCCTGAAAGGCATTATATCATAATGAACGTGGTTTGTCATTGACATATGTTAAGTGTGGATGTGTCTGAAAGATCATTTCAATTCAGCCATCGCCACATCGTATCCTTCTCACCGTCCGGTCATCACGAAAGCGTCAGACGCATCTCCTCCATACCATTCTCAAACAGACCCGTAAACTCAAACCCCACAGAGCTGTAAAGCCGCTTTGCTGTATCATTTTCGGGTATCACACCTGTGTATACCTCCGAAGCACCGAAGCGCTCTTTCAGAAATGCGATGCCGAGTTCAAGTGCCTTTCTGCCATACCCCATATGCTGATACCGCTTGTCGATAAAGAACTTCCACAGAGTATAGCAGTCCTTTGCCTCATAATACCCCAGCATAATTAATCCCACCGCCCTGTCGCCGTCATACACAGCAAAGGGAAAGGCAGTGTCTCTGTACACATACGCCTGTGCAAGACTCTGTGCGGCAAGCGAAACGAAACGCCTCTGCTCTTCCCTGATATCAAGCGCCAGTATATCGTCCAGGTTTTCCCGTGTTATCTCTCTGAGCTGTATCATGCTATATCCCCCTGAATAAGATAACTCCATTATAGCAGATGTAACTTCATTTTGCAAGACCGTCACAGTCTGTGAACGAGCCGGGACAGTATTTTTCAGTGCATACATAAATTTTTCAGAATGGATTATCCGAAGCAAAATGGAGTTGAAAAATCCATATTACTGTGCTATAATATATATCGCCTTTGTAAAGGGCAAATATTTATGTTTTAAGTTAGCCTAATCTAACTCGGAGGTAATTATGAAAGGTAAAGATCTGATAAACATTGGTATTTTTTCTGCGATCTATTTCATCATATTGTTCGCAGTGGCAATGCTTGGCTTCATACCAATATTCCTGCCGCTCCTTACCGTGTTTGTACCCATAATAGGCGGCATTCCCTTCATGCTGTTTCTTACAAGGGTCAAGAAATTCGGCATGATATGGATAATGAGCGTCATAATGGGCATCCTCATGCTCCTGACAGGTATGAGCTGGCCGCCGCTCGTAGTATCGGCAGTGAGCGGTCTGATAGCCGAGCTCGTGTATAAGAGCGGCAATTACAGGAGCGCATCAAAAGCCGTTCTCACAAACGGCGTGTTCAGCCTCTGGGTGGCCGCAAACTACCTGCCGCTGTTCTTCGCCGCCGAAAAATACTGGTCGTCAAGACAGAATTTCGGTCAGGACTATATAGACACGGTCACAAAGCTGATGCCCGTATGGATGTGCCCCGTGCTATTCGTCGTATCCTTCGTTTGCGGCATAATAGGCGGATTTTTGGGCAGAGCGCTTATGAAAAAGCACTTTGAGAAGGCCTGTATAGCATGAATGACCTTTTTGACCGCCTTGACAGAGCGGGCTTCGGCTCTAATGTGCATGAGGTAGCCGCCGACGGAGAATGCAGGGTACTGCGGCTCGATGACGGGTCGGGCGAGGGTTTCATGACCATGTACCGTGTGTTTGAGGGCATATACCTGATGTACAATGACTTTCACCTCAGAGAATGCATTTCGGAGTATCAGAATGCAGAAACGGTGCTATGTATAGATCACTGCCGTGAGGGCAGGATAGAGCATGAGAACGCAATGGGCGGCAGGTACTATATGGAGGCGGGCGATATGCGCATAGACAAACGTGTTCACCATGCGGGCAAAGTCGAGATGCCCCTCTGTCATTACCACGGCATCACTATCGGCTTCATAAAAGAGCTGGCGGACAGAGCTATCCGAAGAGAATTCCCGTTCCTGCACACAGACCTTGCCGCTCTCGCAGACAAGTTCTGTCACGATGACAGAGAATACCTCATCCGTACGAATGAAACATTCAACCTCATTTTCGGTCAGCTCTATCATGCACCCAAGAGCATAAGGCTCAATTACTTCAAGGTAAAGACAGCAGAGCTGCTCCTGCTCCTTGATGCGGCAGACCCAACACAGAACAGCGAGCAGAGGCAGTATTTCCCCGCAAGTCAGACCGACAGGGTAAAGAAGGTACATTCCATCATAACGACAGACCTGGAAAGATCCTACACCGCCGACGAACTGGCAGAGCTGTCGGGTATGCCTGCCGCAACGTTCAGAAAGGTATTCAGAGCAGTTTACGGCGCACCCGTATACCGGTACATCAAAGACTTCAAGATGAAAGCCGCCGCCGCTATGCTCATATCGCAAAGAGATCTGAATATCTCTGAGATAGCCCAGCGGACGGGATATGACAATGCTTCAAAATTCTCTGCGGCATTCAGGGATGTCATGGGCACTACGCCCCAGAATTACAGAAAAAGACAGGAGGATATATAGTGGGAAAGGACAGACACGGCTCATTCGGCTGGCTCCTCAGCCAGTCGGGAGAGCGCAGAGGTAAATTCATCGCAAGCGTACTGCTTGCGGCACTCAGTACCATATGCGGCATTGTGCCGTATTATTTTATTGCCCGTATAGTCAGGGGGCTGATTGAGGGCAGTACAGACAAGGGCGCATATATCACGGACTGCACGGCGATATGTCTTTTGTGGCTGGGTCATGCGCTGTTTCATGCGCTGTCTACCGCAAACTCACATCTGGCAACTTTCCACACCCTTGCGGTGATAAGAAAGAAAGCCCTTGACAAGCTGGCAAAGATGCCCCTCGGCAATGTGATAAACATACCGTCGGGAGCTCTCAAAAGCACGATAGTCGAGCGTATAGACAGCATAGAGACAACACTTGCTCATATACTTCCCGAATTCACAACGGGTATCGGTGCGCCCGTGATAATACTCATATACGCCTTTGTGATAAACTGGAAACTGGGTCTTGCGTCACTTATCACCGTTCCTCTCGGGATAGTGTGCTATATGCTCATGATGTACGGCTATGAGGAGAACTACGGCAGGACAGTCAGAGCCACGAAAGCCCTCAACGCCGTCACCACGGAATACATAAACGGCATAGAGGTCATAAAGGTATTCGGCAAGGCGCAGTCAAGCTATGAAAAATTCTCAGCTGCCGCAAAGGAGAGCGCTGACAGCTTTGTGAACTGGATGCGCTCCTGCAACGTGTATATGACCTTTGCTATGTGCATAATGCCCGCAACGATGCTGTCCGTACTGCCCATAGGCGGTATAATGACCATGCACGGGACCATAAGCACAGCAGACTTTATCACCGTGATAATCCTGACAGTCGGACTTATTGAGCCCGTTATCGGCGTAATGTCCTATTCGGACGACATCGCACAGATGGACACCATCGTCACCGAAGTGCGTTCCGTGATAGATGCGCCCGAGATGCACCGTCCCGAAAAGCTCAACAAGACCATGCAGGGCGGCGACATCGTGCTTGATGATGTACATTTCGGCTACTCGGGAGATGAGATACTCCACGGCATATCCATGACCATCCGCAAGGGTGAATTTGTCGCACTGGTAGGCCCGTCGGGCAGCGGCAAGTCCACCGTGGCAAGGCTTATCGCCAGCCTGTGGGACACCGACAGCGGCAGTATATCCTACGGAGGAGTGGATATAAAGGACATACCCCTTGATGACTACAACGACAGGATCGCATTTGTTTCACAGGACAACTATCTCTTTGACCTGACCGTGCGTGAAAATATACGTCTCGGCAGGCAGTCCGCCACTGATGCGGAGGTCGAGGAAGCGGCAAGGAAATGCGGCTGCCACGATTTCATCATGTGGCTTGAAAATGGCTACGATACGACAGTGGGCAATTCAGGCGGACATCTTTCGGGCGGTGAGCGCCAGCGTATCGCCATAGCAAGGGCTATGCTCAAAAACGCTGACATCATCATCCTCGACGAAGCAACTGCGTATACAGACCCCGAGAACGAGGCTGTCATACAGAAAAGCGTGGCGAAGCTGGTCGAGGGCAAGACGCTCATCGTTATCGCTCACAGGCTCTCCACGGTCAAGAACGCCGACAGGCTCTATGTCATAAAGGACGGCAATATCGCAGAGCAGGGCACACATGAGGAGCTTCTGAAAATGAACGGTCTATACAATTCAATGTGGGCGGCACATATCTCGGCAAAGGACGGTGATGAGAATGTTTAAGATACTCAAAAACTTCTTTGACTTCTGCGGTGAAGAGGACAGAAAGAGGTTCTATACCTCCATTATACTTAGCTTTGTCACAGCGATGTTCGAGGCACTGAAAATACCTGCCATAGCCTGCATGGTCAAGGCACTGCTTGAGGGCAGCGTGACATCTGCGACCTGCCTTACCTGTCTCGGCATAATGCTTGTGAGCATCATAGGCGCAGGGATCTTCAAGTCAAAAGCAACCATGCTCCAGACAGAGGGCGGCTATAATACCTGCGCTCACAAGCGCATGAAGCTCGCTGAGCATCTGCGTTATCTGCCCATGGGCTACTACAACGAGAACAGTCTCGGTCACATAATGTCTGTTACCACTAACACCATGCAGAACCTTGAAAATGTTGCGACAAGAGTTGTCATGATTGTTTGCTCGGGTCTTCTCACAACTGCTGTGATAACAGTTATGATACTGTTTTTCGACTGGCGGATCGGACTTGTGCTCTGCGTCGGTCTTGTGGTGTTCTTCCTCATAAACAGCGGCATGATGAAAGTATCGGCAGGTATGGCAAAGCAGAAGCTGGAAAAGGACTCCGCACTTGTTGCCAAAGTAATAGAATACATACAGGGCATATCAGAGGTAAAGGCATTCCGTCTCACTGGAGAAAGGAGCCGTGACCTTAACATAGCCATAGACGAGAATGAGCACGCCAATTCCGCAATGGAGCTGAAGCTTATACCGTTTATGACCATGCAGAGCTTCTGGCTCAAAGGCGTCGGCACTCTGATCGTGCTCATATCCGTGCTTCTGCACACGGGCGGAAATATGGATCTGCTCACCACGATCATAATGATAATAAGCTCATACATGATATACGCACAGCTTGACAACGCAGGCAAATACTCCGCACTGCTGAGGACTGTCGATGTCAGTGTTCGTCAGGCACAGGAGATACTGGATACACCTCAGATGGACATTTCAGGCGATGACATCACCCCTGCGCACTTCAATATCTCCGCAGAGAACATTACCTTTGCCTATGAGAAAAAGTCCGTCATAAACGGCATATCCCTCGATATACCCGAACGCACGACCACCGCAATAGTCGGCCCGTCGGGAGGAGGAAAGACGACTCTCACCTCACTGCTCTCACGTTTCTGGGATGTTGACAGCGGCAAAGTAACTCTGGACGGCAGAGATGTTCGTGAATACAGCATGGATGCTCTTATGAGAAATTACAGCTTCGTGTTCCAAAAGGTATATCTCTTTGCAGACACCATAGCAAACAATATCCGCTTCGGTCAGCCCGATGCGCCTATGGAGAAGGTCATAGAGGCAGCAAAAAAGGCCTGCTGTCACGATTTTATAACAAAGCTCCCCGATGGTTACGACACTGTTATAGGCGAGGGCGGTGCTTCACTTTCGGGCGGAGAGAAACAGCGCATATCCATAGCCCGTGCCATAATGAAGGATGCTCCCGTTATCGTACTCGACGAAGCCACCGCAAATGTTGACCCCGAGAACGAAGCTGAACTCATGAAGGCAGTGGAGGCTCTCACAAAGGAGAAGACCATCATTATGATCGCCCACAGGCTCAAAACGGTCAGAAACGCCGACCAGATACTTGTCATAGACAGCGGCAGGATAGCACAGCAGGGAACGCACGAAAGCCTTATGAGCGAGGACGGCATATACCGCACATTCGTTGAGAGCAGGCGTGAAGCCGCATCGTGGAGACTGTAACATGACGGGACTATTCACGGCGGATGTGGAGAACAGAGGACTTGTCCTCGATCCGAGGACAAAACTGTTCGTAATGATAACGCTGGTGGTATTTGCCCTTGGCAATACGGGCAGTGACATAGCGGCAGTAAAATATGCCACTGTCGTGCTTTGCCTTTTGCCCGTGATACTTCTTTGCACGGCAAGGCAGTATAAGAGAGCGGCATTATCGGGGCTGGTCTATACTTTGATGAAGACGGTGGAGATGTTCTGTATGCCCCATATGACAGGTATGATCCTGAGTCTCATCGGTCTGTGCTGCCTGATATTCGTGCGGCTTATGCCGGGGCTCATAATGGGCGCATATATGCTCTCATCGACGACGGTGAGCGAATTCATCGCCGCAATGCACCGTATGCACATACCCCGGCAGATAACCATACCGATGTCTGTGATGTTCAGGTTTTTCCCGACGGTGTTCGAGGAATTTTCGTCGATAAACACTGCGATGAAAATGCGTGATATACGGATAGGTGGAAAAAACTCGGGCAAGTTCATCGAGTACCGGCTTGTGCCGCTGATGGTCTGCTCGGTGAATATAGGAAGCGAGCTGTCTGCGGCGGCTCTGACACGGGGGCTCGGCACTAAAGTGCGCCGCACCAATATATGCAGGATAGGATTTCATGTACAGGATGTCATAGTGCTGATTCTCTCATCTGCGCTGTATGTGCTGTGGATACTCGGTCTGACAGGAGTGACAGGATGAGCGCTGTATTAAGGAATGTTTCTTTCAGATACGCAAACGGTGATACAGGCGCTCTCTGCGATGTCAGCCTTGAAATAAGACAAGGTGAATGTGTACTTCTCTGCGGCAGTTCCGGATGCGGCAAAACAACGGTCACAAGGCTATTAAACGGGCTTATCCCACATTATTACGAGGGTGAGCTCGATGGTGAGATCACGGTTTTCGGCAAGGACATACGCTCTGCCGCCATAGAAGACCTGGCAGGCACGGTGGGAAGTGTGTTCCAAAATCCTCGGAGCCAGTTTTTCTGTGTGGATACAACCGCAGAGATAGCATTCGGCTGTGAGAACATGGGTCTGCCGGAGAATGAGATACGCTCACGCATGGACAGGACCGTTACCGAAATGAATATACGGCCGCTCCTTGACAGGAGCATATTCAGGCTCTCGGGCGGTGAAAAGCAGAAGATCGCCTGCGCCGGGGTAGCGGCTATGCTCCCTGAGCTTATCGTACTTGACGAACCCACATCAAATCTCGACCTTGATGCGATAGAGGAGCTGAAAGAGACGATACGCAGATGGCAGACACAGGGCAAGACCATCGTCATCGCAGAGCACCGTCTCGGCTGGCTGAACGGTCTCTGCACAAGAGTGCTGTTTATGGAAAACGGCCGAATATCTTCGGAGTTTGCGGGAGAGAGCTTTTTCTCACTGGACTCAGAAACGCTTTCAGGTATGGGTCTGCGGCCTGTATACACAAAGCACGATTATCTTGACAGCAGAACGGGGCTGTCCCGTATCAAGCCGTTTGATCAAAGAGATGTCATCACCCTCGAGAACTTCGTTTACAGCTACGGCAGACACACGGCGCTCAACATAGACCGTCTGGAGATACCCACAGGCTCGGTAACTGCTGTCGTGGGTCACAATGGCGCAGGCAAATCCACATTCACAAAATGCCTGTGCGGTCTGCAAAAGGGCTTCAGAGGCACAGTGACAACAGGAAGGGCTTTGCGCCCGAAGGATATGATGGCTCTGTCTTATATGGTCATGCAGGACGTTAATCATCAGCTCTTTGCAGAGACCGTTATGGAGGAGATCATGCTCGGCGCCGATGATACAGACACTGACAAGGCACTCGACATACTGAACAGGCTGAACATATACGAATATAAGGACCGCCACCCCATGTCACTCTCAGGCGGACAGAAACAGCGTGTGGCTATCGCCTCCGCTCTGCTTGCAGGGAAGAAACTGCTGGTCTTTGACGAGCCCACCAGCGGTCTTGACCTGAGGAGCATGGAGTGTACCGCCGAACTTCTCAGCTCTCTCGGTAGCAATATCACCGTTCTTATCGTCACCCACGATATGGAGCTGATAGACCGCTGCTGTACACATATACTTCACATTGAGGCAGGCAAAATCAATTGACTTAGCCGACACACAAAGCCATAGCTTCTGACACACATAAGAAGCTATGGCTATTTTATCTATCATACTAATTGTCTTGCATCTGCGGCGTTTTCGTTTTCAAGCTGTTGTATATCACGGTCACGAAGCAGTGTCACCGCAGAGACTGCGAGAAGTACTCCCGATATGAGTATCATCAGCGCCGCTCCCCTGCCGACACCGTACCCCGTCAGCCTGCCAAAAGCGTCAGCAGCTATGCCCGACAGACCGTATGCCGCCACATACCCTATCTGCGAAAGCGAACCGATAAAGCCCCACGCCCTGCCTTGCAGATGATCGGGTATATTCGTGCGTGCCAGATAATCAAGACAGTTGTTAGCAAAGGGCAGTACTGCAAAGAACATAAAGCCGAACAGGCATATGGGTATCACGTTCTCAAACAGCGATATGCCGGCCATGAATGCCCCTGCCATAAAAAATGAGATGCGCAGTATCTTCACATAGCCCTTTTTTATGCCTGTGATGCCGAGTATCAGACCGGACACCAGCATACCGCAGGCACAGACAGTCTCTGTTATTCCGAGTATCTTTTCATCGGCTATCGACAGCACCATAGGCTCAACAAGTATCTGCAAAACTCCCATGAACATCGTTATGGCGGATGACACAAGTATCAGTTTGAATACGCCCTTCCTGCCGTGTACCGCCTGCCAGCCCTCACCGATGCTTTCGGCAAATGAGGAGGAGGTCTCCGCCTTTTTGGTCGTTATGCTCTTTCTCACTATCGCCGTTGCCGTAACTGTAACAAAGAATGTGCATATATCTATTGCAAGGAGAAGTGTAATATCGCTTATGCTCAACAGAAATCCCGCTATCACCGGTGAAAAGAGATACCTTGCACTGCCCGCAAGAGAGACAAGTCCGCTCGCCTTGGAAAATTCTTCCTTTGAGAGAAGGTCGGTTATCGTGGCTCTGTAACTCGGTTCAAGAAGCGAGGAGAACACGGCGCTCACAAGCACCCCTGTACATATCTGGAGCATCGTCGCACCGCCGCACTTCATACAGATGAGAATGAAAGCTACGCCAAGCCCCGAGAAGCCGTCCCCTATCATCATAAGAAGCCTTCTGTCAAAGCGGTCTGCAAGCACCCCGGCTGGAACGCTCAGAAGCAGTGTGGGCAGAAAGGCAAGCAGTGTCACAAGCCCCATATATGCCGCACTGCCTGTCTGCCTGAACACATACACTCCCAACCCGAAACTGGTCAGTCCGCCGCCTATGGAGGATATGAGTTCCCCTGCCCAGAGAAGTAGAAACTTTTTGAAATTTCCGCTCATCTGCCCTCATCCTCCGTCTGATATTCAAGCAGTCTGCCCACATGGTCGGTCTCAAAGAACATCTTCTTGTTTGTCAGTACGATAACTACCGCCGCTATGAACACGAATATGGTCTCTATACACTTTGTTTCGGGAGTCATGGCTATCTTTTCCTGCATGATGTTCACAAACAGGTGAAATATTATGGTCGCCAGCATACTTCTTCTGTTCTTGACATAGACCCATGTCTGGATAAAGTCAAAGGGTATGGTGCTTATGAGGAAATTCAGCATATAGAATATGCCCATCTCTCTCAGTCCGTAGTGGTATGTGCCGGGCACCCAGAAGAGGGGCAGATGCCAGCAAGCCCATATGCATCCGAATATTATCGACTCGGTGAACCAGTTGTGATATGAACCCACTGCATCCTCGCCGTATCCTCTCCAGCCGAGTTCCTCCAGTGTGGAAGCAAGGAATATGGTGAGCAGTGCAGATGTGCCGCTTATGGAAAACGAGAAATCCTCGGTGAACGACAGCTGGTCGGGCGAGCCGCCGAACAGCACAGATGTGCCGATAGATGCCAGTACTATCGCCGCAAATACGACTATGGCGAGAATGATATACAAGGGTTTCAGGTGGTAAAATCCAACCAGCTTTCGTTTGAGGTCGTCTTTCAGCATCTTGTTGCCGGATGCCAGCACAGTTACCATAGCCGTTACAGCAGGGCTTATCAGGCCGAGCAGCATAAGAACGAACATCAGCGGTGTGTCTTTCAGAAGTATGGCGGCTATCCAGAAGCCCCATGTCAGCGCAAAAACTATCAGATAAAATTTCTTAGGATTGTATGTATAGTGTCCCATGATGATCTCCTTTTTCGACGGGGGTGTTTTCGACTGATAGTCGGTTTTATTGATTTTATAATACCACACACTCTGCGTCTTGTCAAGAACATTTTCGACTATTAGTCGAATTTTGTTGAATATGAACATTTTAACATAACAAAGCCGCTCTGATCATATGTCATTTGCACTAAAACATACTGTTGTTTTTATGAGCTGTATATGGTGGTCTGCAAGCCGCAAAGCATATGATACTGATTTCGACCCATGTGCAGACAGAGGAAGAAACAGTTTACAGCCCCATAAATAGTGCAATTTTTATATAGCTTTTTTCGGGCGTTTGTGGTAAGATATATATGCTTTACTTTTACGACTCAGATTTCAAGGGGATAACAGGATGAAATACAGGATAAACTGGGGCGACGACGTGTTCGCCGTACCGAGGAGCGCCGCAGACGGCCTGAAGCTCGCCTCGCCAAAGGCGGCAAAAGTGCTTATGTGGCTGTGTGCCAACAAATGTCTGCCCGATGACCCGTCAGAGATAGACAGAAACATCTCACGGGATGACGTCGAGGATGCACTGAATTTCTGGACACAGCTCGGCGTGGTCACAGACAAGGACAGATGTGAGCCCGCTCCCGTTCCTTCGCCGAAAAAGGCTTCTCCGCCCAGGTTCAAGATGCTCATGCCCACCGAGATAGCAGAGCGTGTACAGGGCTCGCCTGACATACGCTTTCTCTTTGAAAGTACGGAGCAGTACGCCGCACGGCCGCTGACCCACGATGAACAGCGCACACTGATATGGATACACGACCATCTGGGCATTCCCTCGGATGTGATACTGATGCTTGTCAGCAGATGTTTCTCCGCAGGAAAGGGACAGATGAGCTATATAGAAAAGGTCGCCTGTGACTGGAGCGAAAGGGGCATATTCACCTATGCCGACGCAGAAAGGGAACTTATCGAGATACAGCGCAGGGACAGCGGCAGAGATCATATCATGAAGCTCATAGGAGCGGCACGTCTAAGCTCCGCTCAGACCGAGTGTGTTGACCGCTGGAACGACTGGAACGTCACCGATGAGATGATAAACCATGCAGCAGAGATATGCACGGACAAGAAAATGAGGATAGATATAAAATACATGGACGGCATAATCTGCAAGTGGCGCAAAGACGGCATAAACACCGTTGATGGCGCAAAGCGCATGAGCGAGGAGCGCAGAAAGCCGGCCGAAAAGGGACGTCCGCAGAAGACCATATATGACACGGATATGCTGGCGATGCAGAACTTTACGGGATTTCTTGACGGGGGTGCTGATAATTGACAAGAACAGAGATAAGGCATCTTGCCAATGCGCAGATGGAACAGCGCAGGAACAGGGCTGTTGCCGCCGCAGAGGAAAGACGGAAAGAGATATATTCAAAACTTCCGCAGATAAAAGAGATGCAGACGATGCTGGCTCAGACCTCGGTAAAGCTGTCACAGTCACTTATAACAAACAAGGGCGACCACAGACAGGCACTGGAGGAGATACGCAAGAACAACACCGAATGCCGCCGCATGATCGCAGACACTCTCACCGCCGCAGGCTATCCCGAGGATCACCTTGAGATCCACTACCGCTGTCAAATATGCGAAGACACGGGTTTTACCGACAGAGCAATGTGCGACTGCCTCAAAAGGCTGATAAACAAGATAGCCTCCGACGAGCTCAACCGTGATGCAAATATGCCCAATGCGGACTTTGCTCACTTTGACCTCAATATGTACAGGGATGTGAACATCAACGGTATTGATGCGTACAAACTAATGAGCAACGTTGCCGCATTCTGCCGTGACTACGCAAAGAATTTTTCCATGTCGTCCCAGAGCCTGCTGATGATCGGCAATCCCGGTCTTGGCAAGACACATCTTTCCGTCTCTATCGCAAAAGAGGTCATAAACCTCGGTCACAGCGTCATCTACGGTTCAGTAGTGGACAGGCTCCGTGACATAGAGCGTGAGCATTTCGGCAGAGCCGAGGAGGACAGGAACGTTCTTGACCTTTTGCTTGAAACGGATCTGCTCGTACTTGACGATCTCGGCTCCGAACAGCGCACTCCCTTTTATGAGTCCACCCTTTACAACATCATAAACACAAGGATAAACACCTCACGTCCGACTATCATCAGCACCAATCTCACATGGGAGGAGCTGTCCCAGATGTACAACGAGAGGCTCATATCCCGTCTGGCATATGTCTACAAGCGTGTGGGCTTTATAGGCAGGGATGTCAGGGCAATAATGGCAGGGATGTGACCCAAAGCCAATGCATAATATCTGTAAACGCAAGAAAGACCTGTCCCGGTGTGATCGGGACAGGTCTTATAATATAAACAGGGCTGCACAAACAGCCCTGTGATACTTTTAGTGAGGTATTATGCTGAGAAGAACGCCTGCCGCAACAGCAGATCCGATAACTCCGGCAACATTGGGACCCATAGCGTGCATGAGAAGGAAGTTCGTGGGGTCTTCCTCCACACCGACCATCTGAGACTGTCTTGCAGCCATGGGAACGGCAGATACACCTGCGGAGCCGATAAGAGGATTTACCTTGCCCTTGGTGACGGCGCACATGATCTTGCCGAAGATAAGACCTGCCGCAGTACCGACACTGAATGCGATAACACCAAGGATTATTACCTTGAAGAACGCAAATGATATGACCTTTTCGGCAACGGTAGTAGCTCCGACGGATATTCCGAGGAATATGGTGATTATATTCATCAGTTCGTTCTGTGCGGTCTTTGTAAGTCTGTCAACACAGCCGCTCTCCTTGAAGAGATTGCCCAGCATGAGCATACCTACCAGAGGAGCCGCCGAGGGAACGAGAAGTGCAATGATTATGGTAACTGCAATGGGGAACAATATCTTCTCGGTCTTGCTGACCGTTCTTAGCTGTTCCATTCTGATAAGACGCTCTTTCCTTGTCGTGAGCTTTCGCATTATGGGTGGCTGTATCAGGGGAACAAGCGCCATATAGGTGTATGCCGCCAGTGCGATAGTTCCGACCTCGACCTGATATCCGCCCGTACTGAGCAGTTTACTCGACACATATATGGACGTGGGACCGTCCGCACCGCCTATGATAGCGATGGAACCCGCCTCATTGGCATTGAAGCCCAGCAGTGCCGCACCCAGGAAAGTGAGGAATATTCCCGCCTGAGCCGCCGCACCGAGCAGAAAGCTCTTTGGGTTTGCTATAAGAGGCGCAAAGTCTGTCATACAGCCGATGCCGAGGAATATGAGCGCAGGGTATATCTGGAGCTTTACGCCGATGTACAGAAAGTCCAGAAGCCCTCCCTCATGGAGTATCCTGCCGAAATCAAGCTCATGACCGCTGTCTATGTTCCACAGCTCGGGGTGATACATCCCCGTAGACGGCAGATTGGTAAGAAGCATACCGAATGCTATCGGCAGAAGCAGGAGCGGCTCATATCCCTTTTTTATCGCAAGATACATGAACACGAACGAAATGAGCATCATCACTACATTCTGCCAGCCGAGCGATGCAAATCCCGAAGTCTCTGCAAGCTCGGCAAGTGTTTGGATAAACAGATCTATCATTTCCATAAACGCCGACACCCCTTACTGTATGCTCTCACGGGCAGCAGCAGCAGCCCATTGACCTCTTGAACTGCGGCGCTGACCGCCCGCAGGTCTGATGCTCTTTACACGCAAAGCCCTGCCGCTCTCTTCCGCTATGGCGGCAACTGCCGCTGCGATCACTGCGGCGATCTCTGTTTCATCGTCATCTGTCGCTGTTTCGACGGGCGCAGGCATCTCTCTGACGGGTGCAGGTGCTGTCGTCTTTTCGGGAACGGCGGCTTTCTTGTCATTGGCAGTGAATATCTTACCCATGACAGAGACCGCAAGTATCAGCAGTATCAGCGCAACGAAGACCAGCACGAGTCCCGATATGACCACTGCAAATACATAGCTCCACTCCATTTGCATATACATCGTCCTTTCAATCTTGAAAAATCCAAAATCAAATTCAGTATATCACATTTTCGATGCGGTTTCAAGAGATTTTGCCAAAAATCACAAAAAAAGCTCTCCGCTTTCGGGCGGAGAGCGCATCAATCGTCACAGACACGCCGTTTGAGCGGTCATAAGACATTTGTTCTCATGCGAACTTGTCATTTTTTGCGGTCACGGTAATCATATCCGTTCCCCGTTCATGACATCCTTTAAAAGCCGTGCGTAGCGCTTGGGACGCTTTACCTGAAACAGACAGTGTGCATATCCTTTCACATCACGGTATTTGGCAAAGGGATAGGCTTTTTTCAAGCGCTTCTTCGACTTTCTTGCCGGTTCGTCGGTAGAGAAGAAGAACACAAGTGTGCGCTGTACATCATTTGTCAGGTCGGGCAATGCGCAGTTATAGCAGGTCTTTACCATGCCCTTGACCGTCTTTTTGCTGAACTTACGCCGCTTTGAGGACATGGAAGCAAATAACGGCTCAAACTCATCTCGCTTCTTGCCCAAAACAAATCTGACGAACAGGTTGCCTTTCAGTTTTTCCGAAACGTGTTCCGGGTCTTTTTCAAATATACCGACAAGCCCTGAGAATACTATTTCCATGAACTTTCTGAACACGGGAGAAAAGTCAAAGAAAGGTCCTCCGTCAAAGAAACAGTGATCCACCTTGATATCCGAACGGATGCAGGCATCACGCACGGCAAGGGCAACTTCCGCTCCCATAGAGCTTCCCTGTATAAGTGCAAGAGAACGTATGCCGTTTTCCCTGAGCCATACTGTGATCTTTCTTGCCTCATCCTCAGCGGACACAAGGTCGCTGCCGTCATCGGCATGGCCGTCAAGCGTGGGACATATCACATAGTGATCGTCTGCAAGATACCTGCCGAAATGGACGCTGTCATCCGCAGAGCTCAGCATACCATGGATAAGGAGCACGGCAGGTGCGTTCCTGTCGCCCAAAGTTGTAAACTGCATCATCATACCTCCTGTGTTATCATACATACATATATATTTTAACACGGTCAATGAGAGATGTCAAATTAGATTCAGATTAAATAATTAGAATCAGATTAAAAAATCGGTTCAGAGTATTATTCGGGCGGAACTGCCGCCGCTTTTCTGCTTTGTCACGATGATCTGCTTGTCTATCTCGTTTTTGAATGCATCCACATGGGATATTATGCCTATCAGTCTGCCCCCCGTGAGACCCGTGAGTGCCTTCATAGCCCTGTCGAGAGTATCGCTGTCAAGCGATCCGAAGCCCTCATCCACAAACATTGTATCGAGCTGTATGCCGCCCGCCGACTCCTGTATCTCCTCCGAGAGCCCGAGGGCAAGGGACAGCGACGCAAGGAATGACTCACCGCCCGAAAGAGAACGTATGTCACGCTTAGTACCGTTGTAGTGGTCAACGGCATTTATTTCAAGGCCATAGCTTGAATTGGCTCTGTCAGCCTCCTCACGGCGCTCCATCTCATATTTTCCGCCGCTCATGCTCATAAGATGTACATTTGCCTTGCCGAGTATGCTGTCAAAGAAAGCGGTCTGCACATATGTTTCAAGATCAAGCTTCTTGCCCGATATCTTGCCGTTGGCTGTCTCGGACAGTTCATTTATCATGGCATATCTCTTTTCGAGCCTGCCGGTATCCTCACACAGTACGGCTGTATTTTCCCTTATATCCGTATTTGTCTTTATACGGTGGTCGGTACTGCTGAACGCCTTTGTGAGACGTGTCTTTTCCTTGTTCAGCGCTTCAAGCTCTGCATCGAGGGCAGTAAGGTCAATGTCCTTCCCTTGTGAGAGCCGGTTCCTGAGCGCATCTATCTGTCCGTCAGCGGCTGATATTTCGTTTTTGGTCTCATCGAACCTTTTCCTTGCCTCTTCATGAGCACTTCTTATGGCACCGGCACGGCTTTTAAGGAGCGTTATCTCCTTTGATGCCGTTTCCTTGCTGTCAAAGGTCAGCTGTGCGGACAGCTCCTCACCCCTTGCACAGATATTGTCATGGTCGGCTTTGAGCTTCTCGGCCGCTTTTTCGGCATTCACGACTTCTTCCGCCTTCTGCTGTTCCTTTTTCTCGGTCTGAGGGATAAGAGCGTCAAGCTCATCCCTGCGCTTTGTCCTTAGCGTATGCTCCGAGACAGCCTTCTCAATGGCGGCTTTCTCGTTTTCCTTTGCCGCCAGCGCATTTCTGATGTGTTCAAGAGAGCCTTTGGGGTCTATCCCTGCGGCGATAAGGCTGTCTCTGACGGTCTCCTTTCTGGTCTCAAGCTGTCCGCTGTATTGTGAATAAAGCTCTGATGCTTTCTTCTCTCTGTCCTGTTGTGCGGCAAGGCGATCGGATATATCCTTCAGAGCTCTTTCGACCTGCTTTATCTCCTGCTCGGAGGGGGCATCGTCACGCAGGGATGCTATCATCGGGTGATGCACGGAGCCGCACACAGGGCATGGCTCGCCCTCTTTCAGCCTGTCTCTTGCAAGTATGCCCGCCTGCTCAAGATAGAATATGCCCCTCATCTCATTTAGATGCTGTTCGGCGCTGTCCTTTTCCGATGCGATACGCACGCTCTCAGACCGTTCTTTTTCAAGTTCCGACCTCAGGTCGTCACATTTTCTTTTGAGTGCGCCAAGCTCCCTCGCAGAGCGTTCAAGTATAGTCAGGTCGTTTATCTCTTTAACTACCCTGTCAAGTGCCCCTTTACAGCGTTCCAACTCGGCTGGGGAGTTTTCCAGACCCTTTCTTTCCTCTCTGAGTGCCGTTATCCCCACGGCAAGTTTTTCTCTTTCCTTCCCTGCGGCAAGTCTCATTCTTTCATTATCGTTTATTGACTTCTCTATGGATATTCTTTCCCTGCGGCATCTGTCCAGCTCATCATACTGAGACAGGCTGTTCTCTAAACCTATCGCCTGTCTGTCAAAATCGTCCGCATCGGGCAGCAGTGCCGCTTTTTCATCGACCGTTTTACCGAGTACAGACAGCTTCTCGGCACTGTCACTGCGTTTCTTCCCTATATTAACAAGCTCTTTCTTTATGCTCTCACGCTGTTTTGCCTGCTCAGAGCGCACATTTGCATCGGATATCCTCTTTTCTGTTTCACCAAGGAGTTTTGACAAACTCTCTGCCTCTGCGGTATCTTCTGCTATGAGCTTATGGAGCAGGTCTGCAAGGTTCTCTGATGTGATGCCGTACTCCTTAGCGGTTTTCACCATTTCGGCGTATCCGCTGTCCTCACGGCAGATCACATACCTCACATACAGTGCTCTTTCATTCTCCTTTTCCTGTATATCGTGTCTGAGCTCCTTTTCCATCAGGTTTATGCGTTTCTGGAACAGGGAATATATCTCCGTGCCGAACACACTGCGGAATATCCCCGTTCTTTCATCCGACTTGGCGTATATCAGCTTCTGGAACTGTCCCTGTGCGATCATGGCTATCTGGGAGAACTGACCGCCGCTTATGCCGAGTATCTCCTCAACTTTCCTTGTAACGGGCTTCACCCCGGAAACCACGCTGTTGTCGGGCAGTATCAGCTCTGCACCGGCAGTCTCTTTGGTAGTTCCCTCTCCCCTCTGCTTCTTTCTCTCGTATTCGGGGTTTCTCCTGACGGTATAGCGCTGACCCTTGTATTCAAATACCAGCTCCACCTCTGTCGGGGCGCTCTCATCGGCATACTTTGAGCGTATCATGGATGTACTGCGGTACTCGCCGTTAAGGTCGCCGTACAGCGCATAGCGTATGGCATCGAATATAGTGGTCTTGCCTGCTCCCGTCTCGCCTGTGATAAGATAAAGGCCGCTGCGACCCAGCTGTTGAAAATCTATCTGCTGTGACACATATGGGCCGAATGAACTCATAGTCAGCTTCAACGGTCTCATAAATTCTCCCCCTTTATCTCGCTGAACAGGTCTTCGACTGTCTTTTCCTGCTCAGGGGTCATCGGTCTGCCGTTGACCTTTTCAAACAGCTCACCGAACAGTTCGTTCTCTGTCTTTCCCCTCTTTGCGGCATGACCGCCGACTGCCGCCCTGCTCCTGGAGTTTTCGTATCTCAGCTCCATGATATTGGGGTAGACGGTGCGCATCTTCTGCACGCCATTCACGATCTCCGTTTCATCTGTAAGGACTGCATAGATATAGTCATCGACAGCCGTACCCACATAGTTGTCTTTGAGCATCAGTTCATCATATCTTCCCCTTATCTCTCTCAGGTCATGAAGCGGTTTCAGCGGCACAGTGCGTATTTCTGTCTCCCCTTTACGCCCCATATCCACGATTGTGACCGATTTCTGGTGTGATGCTTCGGACAGTGAGTATTTCAGCGGTGTGCCGCAGTACCTGATGTTCTTTCCCGCAAACTGCGGCTTGTGTATGTGACCGAGAGCGGTGTAATCGAATTTCTCAAAGACATATGCATCCACATTGTCAAGACCGCCCACGGATGTCTCAGAATCCGACCTCTCTGAATCGGTAACGAACTGATGAGCCACAAGCACATTCCTTTCTTCCGTGTTTATGTCCATACGGGATACTGCCGCCGCAACTGCGTCTGTATAGGTATTTATCTCATCATCACAATACGGTCTTACATTTGCAGGTCTGACAAAGGGCAGGAGCCAGAAGCACACATCACCGTGCTCGTCATGAAGGCGCACAGGGGCGATATTGCCGTCATAGACATGGGACAGGTATATATTCGCCTTGTCCATTATCCTGCCGCCAAAGGATACCCTCTCGGCACTGTCGTGATTTCCGCTTATGACAAACACCGCAGTGCCCCTGACGGAAAGACTGTACAGAAAATTGTCGAACAAAGCCACTGCCTCCGCAGGGGGCACGGGCTTGTCGTATATATCCCCTGCTATGACCACTGCCTGCAGTTTCTGCTCGTCCGCCGCATCAAGTATCCTGTCAAGGATGTATTTCTGGTCTTCTATGAGAGAATACTCTCTGAGACGCTTTCCGAGATGAAGGTCGGATATGTGCATGAATCTCATTCTATCACTTCCTGAAATAATTATCTATACATTCTCTGATATATCTTTCGTTCCGTCTGAACATATCGAGCTGTGAAACCAAGCTCTCTGCCCGTTCAAGACACTGGGCAGGGGCTTTACCCAGATCCTCCCTGCCGCCTGCGGCGAGCATATACCTCATCGCAAGCTCACCTGTCACGCATATTATGCCCTTATAGAGCGACTGTATCTCCGCCTCTGACAATATGCCGCCAAGCCCCCGTGCAAATCCTGCTGTCAGGTCACAGAGCCCGGATAAGCCGTCCCGGCACACAGACCTGACCATATCCCCGTAATCATAGGCTGCGTAGTGCGTCATGAGAGTATCAAGGTCAATGACCGCACAGGGCTCTCCTGCGATACAGTTGTCCTGCTTTGCGTCGCCGTGGATATTTCGCTTCGGGATGCCATCAAAGCACATATCGTCAGCCGAAAGGAACACAGGTTCTGTTCCCGAACAGCGCAGTCTTTCATAATATGAACGTGTGTCATGAAAGCGGTCTATGGTGCATACAAACGGCTCCTCCATGCCGACACGGCGCATGAACGCACCGAAGGCATGACCCGTATCATAGGCGGAGGTCGGTCTCTCACTGTGTATGTACGGGCACATTCGCCAGACATTTCCATCCGACCTGACAAATATACTGCCGCTAACGCTGATATATCGGGGCACACACAGATCATCACAGCCGTCGGCAGCCCTGACAGCCCTTTCGGTGTTTTCGGACAGTCTGCCGATATCCTTGAACACACGGGTATTCACCGATTGAAGTATGAACCTTCCCTTGTCTGTATGCACATCGTATGTTTCGTTTATATGCCCGTTTGACAAAAGGACTGCCCTGTCAGCACGAGGCAGTCCGAAAAGACAGGGCAAAGCACAGATATCCGTCATCAGCTGCTTTTCCTGAAATTATTGTCGGTGAATATCCTTGCAAAGACAAGACCCAGGGGCAGTGCGGTAACTATGAGAAGTGCCTTTGTGAGCCACAGACCGCCGGTGCTGATGTCGCTCTGACCGATAAAATAGATGGCCTTGTACATAAACATACCCGGTACCATGATAACGATGGAGGGTACTGTGAGCGATATGCGCGGATAGCCTGCGTAAGACCTGATGGCGGATGCAAGCAGACCTGCGGTCAGCGCACCTATGAATGCGCCCACGCTCGCAGGGATGCCTGTGATGTCCACAAGCTCCAGACGGAGCGTATTTGCGACCATGCCTATCACTGCGGCTATCAGCGCCATTCTCTGAGGGCTGTTGAACAGGAAAGAGAAGCCGTAGACCGCAAAAAAGCTGGCAACGAGCCTCAGCCCGAAAAGCACCGCAGGCTGTATCTGCATCTCTGTAAAGCTCTCGGGGCGGAAATCAAACATCTCTGCCGCAACCCAGCCCGTAAGTGTCGCCATGCCGATGATGAGAAAGGCGTAGGCAAGGCGCTCTATACCCGACCGCATATCCAGCTTTGCTATGTCAAGAAAGCCCGTTATCAGCGGAAATCCGGGTATGATGAACAGCATGGAGCATATATATCCCGACTGATGCACCGACGGCACTCCGAAAACCAGTTCGATGAGCTTTATGAGCGCCATATAGGTAAAACAGGCCGAAGCGACCGCCGCCGTGACATTGGCGAGCAGGGTTATCTTTTTGTCAATGAGCATTTTACGCACGAACTGCCCCACCCCTGCGCCGACAAACGCCACAAGCATCTCTATGGGGCCGCCGCCCAGCAGAAATGTGAATGCACAGCACGCCAGCGCCGCCGCAAGAGATATCTGTATCGGCTTGTAGTTTGAGGGCATCTTCTCTATCTTGTCAAGTATCCTGTGTATCTGCTCGACGGAGTATCTGCCCGCCCTGTCCTTGAAGCCGTCGGAGAAATCCTTGATATATGTGAGCTTATCCGTGTTTACACCCGTGGTATTTATGGAAATGGCGTTGGTATATGTTTCCTCACCGTCTATACAGGTGTACTCTATCGCCAGAAGCCCTATATCGGCATTGCAGACTATGCCCAGCGCCCTTGCCATCTTGTTCATTGCCGCACGCACCCGCCACGCCCCTGTGCCTGCGGAGAGCATCAGAAGCCCTGTCCTGCCCACTATCGTGGATTTCTCTTTTAAAGTCGCCTCGGTAGCGGGGCGTACCGTGTCCTCATTTACAAGCTCATGCCATTCTATCGCCATGTGCTGTTTGCGGAATTTACTCATCAGCGGTTCTCCTTATCATCGTTTTTTGTACGAACAATTCTGTCCTCTATTATACAACGTTTCATCTTCAAAGTCAATGGTCGGTGCAGGGACAACACCGTTATCTGAAGCAAGTGCCGTTATGATACACGGGTCATTGACAACATCTGATTGACAAACAGCAAAAGCCTGTCATTATGCATATTTTTAATTAATCAATTTATGCATTATAACGATGTTCCACACAACAAATTCTATTGACAAAGTTGGTCTATTATGATAGACTATAATCAGTCTAATACAATAGACCAGTAATTACAGTGAGGTATGATATGAAACTTAACCTGAGTGAAATGAAGCTTATGGAGATCATATGGGATAAAGAGCCGGTGCGCTCGGGGGAACTGGTAAGATTGTCTGAGCAGAAGCTTGGCTGGAAAAAATCTACGATGTACACTGTGCTCAAACATCTTACGGAAAAGTCTGCTGCCAATAATTCCGAAGGAGTAGTGACCGCTCTTGTAAAAAGAAATGAACAAATGAATGCACAGTCGGAGAACATACTGGAACGATCGTTCAACGGTTCACTGCCGTTATTTCTAACTGCTTTTTTCAATGATAAAAAGCTCTCTCCTGCCGAGGCAAAGGAGTTAAAAGAACTTATAGACCGCTATACGGAGGCAAATGATGATATTTGAAACAGTAGTCAATATGAGTATCACTGCGGCATATATCTGTGCGGCTGTGTTTGTTCTTCGCTTTTTCATGAAAAAACTGCCGTCAAAATACTCCTATATCCTGTGTCTGATACCGTTTATACGTCTCCTTATACCGGTGAGCATCGGGTCTGTACTCAGTATTTTCAACATTGTCGATCTGCCGCAGATGCCTGATATGAACGATAGTATTGTTATTAGCGAACCGGCATCCGAACAATGGCAGGCAGATACGAAGATCGTTCAGCAAAACGAACAATCTCAGCCAAAGAGATATTTAAAGCCGCAGGAACAGAGCAATGCGCCAAATGATGAAAGATTTCCTGATCATACATCAAACGTTCGGTACGAAAAAGAAGAAACAGCGCCAAAAGAAAAAATGTCACTATCGGACATACTGTTTGGTTTGTGGGTCTGTGGCATGGCAATACTTTTTATGCACAGCACAGTCAGTGTTATAAGACTTAAAAAGCGCCTGACAGGCTCGTCATTTCCGTTGCGTGACAATATCATGGTCTGTTCCGATACAGACACACCGTTCGTATTTGGTATAATCAAGCCGAAGATATATCTTCCGCAAAGTATCGGAAAAGAGGATGTGCCATTTGTGATAGCCCATGAGAATATTCATATACAAAGGGCTGATTATATAATCAAGCCGCTTGCATACGCCATTATGTGCGTACACTGGTTCAATCCCTTTCTTTGGATAATGTTCCGGTTATTGGAATGTGATATGGAACGGTCATGCGATGAAGCAGCCCTTATGCAACTTGGAAGCGATGCCAGAAAAGGTTATGCCCAAGCTCTTCTGAATATTTCAGTGAAAAAGAGCAGCCTGTCAGGAGGGAAACTTGTATCCTTCGGCAATAACAGTGTTAGACAGCGCATAAAGAATATACTCAGAAACAAGCAATACGGGATAGCCGCCACTGTAATCGCCTTGATGATCATAACTGTATCATGCGTATGTATGCTAACTGACCCGAAAAAGAACGACCTGTTCAGCAAGGACATAACATCAGCCTGCATCGGTATATACAATGTGGAGGGCGGCAAGCCCGGCGGATACGAAGCCGTGACAGTTGACGTCAACGAGATAAAGGAAATTCTTACTGACCTTGATCCCGTTAAGGTTGAAGGATGCCCCGAACTTCCCCGTCAGTATACCGAAATATCCGCAGAACTTGAAAACAGTGATGACAGTGTTTACAGAATAAGACTTTTATCCCCTGTTTATACAAACGATATATCCCTTTACAGATATGATTCGGATAACAATAACGAACGGACCGTATACGAGAAGTTCATGACAGTGGAAGAACGCAATTCCGGCACGGTCATGACAAGTTATTATGAACTCTCCGATAATGACTATGATAGGCTGATGACATACCTGACAAAAAAAGCAGAGGTGTTCCCCGAAGGCACTTACAGACTTTCAGACCATTCATACCGTGCAGTTGTCAAGAAAAACGGTAGCAGTAATGACCTGTACATTGTCATTCCGAACGGGCACTCTCCTGACATCAGGTATTATCAGGCTGAAAGCCTTGCATACGGTATGCTGCTTGCCTGCACAAACCGATCTGAAGATCGTGACGATACTGCGATTTTCTTTGAATGTACAGGCAACAATAAATTCAGTATGCACACAAATTTCTACTCCTCCCTGTCAATAGCAGGAGAATTTGAACACACAACCGCTATTACCGACTTGGATAGCGTAAGCAGTGTGACCCAACCCGATAATATCACCTATTCTCTCCTGAACGATTTTTTACGCCATTTTGAAAACTATTCAGACCTCTACTCTCTCGGAGCATCCGATGTATATATAGACCAACCGTTTTTCATGTCGGACAGCGATGGTAATATGACCGCCAGAACAAATCTTTGGGTACGATTCTATGATGGACACGGAAAAATGCTACCTGTTTATTATGACAATATAACAGGCAAATGGCATCGCTCAGGAGAATTCGCAGATGTTGCAAGCATCAACACATTTGGGCGACGGCTTCCGGAACACAGCTTTGAGACAGAAGCAAAACTCGCCTATGCAAAAGAAATGCCGAAATTACGGGATAAGTTTCAGACATCAAAGCTTTCCGACCCGGAAACAGGAGTGATGCAATATATTGACACTGTATACATATCAAAGCCTGTTATATCAGACAATGGCTATAGTGTAAACGCATATGTGGATCTGATATTTGAAAGCAAAGATCTTGTCTGGAGAGATCAGTTAGTCTTCATGGAGAATTCCTATGACTTTTCAGATACCGCCATGTATTGGGGACATCCGAGAGGAACGGGCAATCCGGTACACAAAAAAGACGAATATGAGTATTCTACCGAGGGAATGACAAAGATAAGCTTTGACGGCAGAGAACTTGAGGATGTTTTCCTTTGCAGTGAATTTGGCATCAAATATCTGATGAGTATGTTCGGCAGAGGTGAAGTTCATCCTGAAAACTACATAGCAGATGAAAGATTTGTTGAGATAGCAACGATGCTTGACGAAAAAAACAAGCGACGGGTCATAGACGGAGCAGCCGTTATCCCTGAATATAACAGCATCGCAAGTCAAACTGTAATTCCCGCCGAAAACACGGATATCTATGCCTATGTTATGGATTTTTCAGTAACACTGGCAGAGCCTGACAGAATACTTGAGAAGAGCGACGGATACAGCTATTATTTTGAAACGCAGACAATAAACGGAAAAAGGCGCATCGTCAAGTTCTATGAGCTTTGGGGAACAAGCAGGGATCTTCTTGATAAATCCGGCGGAAAAACAGCCGAGCTTGATTTCTCGGAAGTGGACACTGAGCTGTATCTGAGATATCTCAACGGCGAGATAAGTCCATATCAGAACAGGACGCTTATTAAAAGCTCTGATAAAACCAATAAAGGGAGCGACTGGGATGTACATCTGCGAAAAGATAGCGAAAGCAATATCAGCATGAAATTATACATATCCCAGACAGGCAATGCCGAGATATACACTGATAACTATTTCTTCCTGCAATACTACGATCTGAATACAGGCAAATGGGAAAACGTTGAGGAGATATCCTACAATGACAATATAACATGGTCAGATGAGCCTATATCCATACCGACAGACGGCAGTGAACTGCTGCTCGACATCAACTGGAAAGATCTGTACGGCGTTCTGCCCGAAGGACACTGGCGCATCGCCAAACGCCTGTCAGACGGCAAGGGCTATCCTGAAACGATCTATAACTATTATCTTGAATTCTATACGGATAAGCCTGAGACGTAAAACGAAGCGGTCGTAAATCTGGTTAAAAAATCCCCCTCAAAGCACTTACGAAAAATCGTATCCGCTTTGAGGGGGATCATGTAATCAAGATATCACAGTGCAAGGTCACTGACCCTTGAACAAAGGTCGGCCAGTCCCTCCTTGGCGTGCTTTATGCGCAGTCTGCCGAGGTCCGTGCCTTTAAGATCCGATGACAGGATGATATACAGAAACCGCACATACGCCAGTATCCTTATCTTATCCTCCGCCTTTCGGATTATCGCCTCGTCCTCGCTGCCCAGATAAAGACGTATGACCCTGTTCCATATATGCCTTGACATCTCAGACGTAATGCCCAGAAAAGCCATGCTGTTGCCCGGGTCATCCTCAAGAAACTGCATATACGTCACGTACAGCGCCTGCAAGTCGAATATAGGCTGACCCTTGCTCATTGTGTCCATATCAATAAGCATCATCTCGCCATCGCACATCATCACGTTTTTCATCTGCAGATCGCCGTGAATGAACTTGTCGTCATAGGGCAGTGCGGATATCATCTTTTTCAGCCTGTCGTGCATCTCATCGCCTATCTCATCCTTCATGAATTCAAGATAGTGCCAGAATCTCCCGCTCGCCGTGGGCAGAGCCACGCCATAGGCTCTCAGGCTGTGTATCTGCCTGATAAACGCCACATACTTTCCGATTATATCATCCGCCTGTTCGGGGTGCTTTATTATGATGTCGTTGAGTGTCTCAGACCTGAACAGCTCATAGACCGCCCCGTATGAATCCCCCACACGCACCATGTCATAGGATATTGCGGTGGGTATGCCCTTGACAAAAGCCGTCTTCGCCTTCTGCTGTTCATTCTCTATGATGTCCACGGAGCAGCCCGGCTCATATACCTTTACTATGGTTTCTTCGTCAAGACGGTAGACAGTACCGTAAAAGCCCTTGCCTATGACCTCACAGCCCTCAACAGAGAGTTCCCTCAGACGCTTTTTCACATCAAAAAGCTCTGTGAAGCCCGTAGTGCTCAGTATGTCATACACGCCCTCGGACACTTCAGTTATGGCAAGAGACTGTGAGAAGCGCTTGCGTATCTTCATTAACACACGAAGTCCCGCGCTGGAGATGTATGTGAGCTCCGATGCGTCTATATCGGGACGGTCTGTGCCGTGCGCATCTATCTCGGACATAAGTTCCTTTTCGGTCTCGGCAGCATTGGATATATCTATCCTTCCGCTCAGCTTTAAGGTATAACCCATATGTCATGTCTCCTTATCTGTGTCTTACGAACGCCAGCATGGTCAGATCATCGAACTGCGGCGCTTCACCCACAAAGTCGTCCACAGACTGCTTAACATTAACGAGAAGCTCCTTGGGCTCGGCATCCTTTACGGCGTTGAGCGCTGTGAGCATCCTGTCCGTGCCGAAAAGCTCATTTTCCGAATTTGTAGCCTCGGGCACGCCGTCAGTATAAAGGAACAAAGCTCCGCCGTGATCTATGGTGAATTCGTATTCCTTGTATCTCACGCCCTCCATGCCGCCGACCACAAATCCATGCTTGTCCTTGAGCAGTTCAAAGCCGCCGTCAGCCGACTTTATAACGGGATACTCATGACCTGCGTTTGCCGCAGTGACCTTGCCTGTGGATATCTCCATAATGCCCAGCCATACGGTGACGAACATTTCCTCCTCATTGTTCTTGCATATAACGGTGTTTGTCTGTTCAAGCACCTTTGCGGGGGATATGCCCATGTTCGCAAAATTGTTGACGAGTATCTTTGACATCATCATGAACAGTGCCGCAGGCACACCCTTGCCGGATACATCTGCCATCACCATGCACAGATGGTCGTCGTCTATGAGGAAGAAGTCGTAGAAATCTCCGCCGACCTCCTTTGCGGGGGTCATGGTCGCATAGAGATCGAATTCCGGTCTTTCGGGGAACGGCGGGAATATATTCGGGAGCATATCCGCCTGTATCTTGTTTGCAAGTTCAAGCTCCGTGCCGATACGTTCCTTTTCTTTGGTTATCTCGGTTATCTCGGTGATATACTGCCTGGTGCGGTCTGACAGCGTTTTGAAGGACTCTGCCAACACCTGTATCTCGTCGCCCGTGCGGTATATCTCATCCATCTCGAATTCTCCGCCTGCCGCCTTTATGCGGTCGAGCCTTGCCGTCATATGCTCTATGGGTCTGACTATCCTGTTGGCAACGAACAGTGCGGCGGCTGAACCCAGTATCATGACCAACAGTATCATAACCAGTGTGGTCTTCTCCGTGCGTTTCACGCCCGTTTCAAATTTGTCGGTCGCTTCATCGTTTATCCTGCTGTACTCGTCGAGCATCTGCTTTGTGGGCTGTTCGGTGATCTCCTTGTCCACCACTGTGATGACAGACCAGCCGACTGTTTTCATAGGTGAGCCGCACATATAGTAGTCCCTGCCGTTTATCGTAACGAGTGAGAGACCCGTCGGCTCTGAAAGCGACCTGCTGACCAGCTCCGCAAGATCCTTGTTGTCGGATTTGGTAAGATCCTCTGCCTCGGCTGAGACCTTTATATCGAATATCCCGTTGTCCTCGGGAGCGAATATGACCTGTCCCCTGTCGCTGACAACACAGCTGAAACCTGCCGCATCCTTTGACTTCACGATCTCATCCATATTGTCTATGGTCACATCTATGCCGACAACGGCAACAAGCTTTCCGTCAACTGTCACGGGGGCTGAACAGGTTATGCATATTCCGTCGGTATATGTGTCGTTTTCAAGACCTGTAAAGTATATGTCCCCTGCTTCAACAGCACCCTTGTACCACGGTCTTTCACGCACGGGAAAGGGTATCAGTCTGCCGCTCTCGTCGTATTTGTCGGATGACATATCATTGACGGCTATATGAGTGCCGTCTGCGAGACCTATATAGCAGGATCCCACATTGGAGGAATTGTTGTACATTGCTATCATGAGGTTGTTCATATGAGAGGCGATGCCCAGATACTCGGAATTCGCATAGTCAACGCCCTGCTCATACAGCACCTGAGCCGTGACTTTGCCGTCATCGGCAGGGTCAGGCAGGCTGAAAGCCGCAGGGACGATGATGTCTCTTTTCTCAAACAGGTCTTCTGCGACCGATCTCATCAGCTTTATATTCTCGACGACCTCCAGGAAATCATCATCGGCTATCTTAGCCCGCATAGTTGTGCTTTGCTGCATAGTACCCTCTACGGTTGCGTGCATGGTAGCTTCTGAGACCTGTGTTATGGAACGTTCCTGCTCTACTCTCGCTCCACCCACCACATCAGAAAGGGCGTTGCTCTGGAACACGGACATCCCGCCGAAAACTCCCGTCAGCACCAGCAGGAAAACAAGCACAAGATTGATTATCTTCTGCTGAAGGCCTCCGAAAGTGATACCGTACTTTTTGAACATCTCACATCACCTCGCACCGAGCGCCTTCTTTATCGTCAGTATATTGTGTCCGTCACGGTATTCATACGATACATCGTCCATGCTTTTCTTCACCATGAATATGCCAAGTCCGCCGATCTGCCTTTCCTCTGCGGAGAGGGTCACATCGGGGTCTTCCTTTTTAAGAGGATCATAGGGAACACCGTGATCAATAAAGGTGATGTCCACCACAGACGGATCCCCGGAGACATCCACCCTTACCTTTGCGGGACCTACATCGGGCTTATAGGCATAGTGGGCGATATTCACAAATATCTCCTCCACTGCGATATCCACCTGCATCTGTATCTTCATGGGGCAGTCAACTGCCTCAAGCTGTGCATCTACAAACTCGGTCACCTTGTCAAGGTTTTCTACCAGTGCGTCAATGATCAGTTCTTTCATAGCTCTCTCCTGTTACACAAACGGCTGTTCATCACATAAATGCAACAAACAGCCCCCTTCGTTTTGTTTAATTGGCTACACCCGTCCACAGCTCCGTCCCCCACGGGCGGTGATGTACGGCGCACATTCTCATTCGATATCAAGGATATCGGAGAAGCCTGTTACCTCAAATATCTCCATTATCTCAGAGCTTACGTTAGTGAGCTTCATGGAGCCCTGCTTCGTCATTATCTTCTGAGCGGACAGAAGAACTCTCAGACCTGCGGAGGAGATATACTCCACCTTTGAAAAATCAAGGATCAGCTCGGATACACTCGCAAGAGAATCCTTTATCTCATTTTCAAAGTCGGGTGCGGTAGTGGTATCGATCCTTCCCGATGCCTCAACGGTAAGAGTTCTTTCTTCAAGTTTCTTGGTTATTTTAAGCATATCCTGTCGTCCTTTCGTATCTTTGTGACAGAGCATATCCGTATGTCATACAAAACAGCTCCCTGTCGGCATTCCATCTGAACGCTGATGCTCTGACCCCGACCCCATTATAACACATTATTTTTATTTTTGCAATAGGTTTGGCAAAAAAGCCCGCAGAAATCGGTTGCCGGCACATTCCACAGTGGAACTTGATTTGAAGAGCGACTGTAAAAAAAGCCGCAACATAACAGAAAAAAACACTTGACAAATCCGAAGATTTATGGTATATTAGAACATATTTTCAATGAGATGACAGCCGCATTGACGGCTTTTTTATTTTCTCGGACTGCCCTGCTCTTTGCACGAAGGTCAGTCGGAACGGAGGTATGTATGAAAAATATTCTCAATTTCAGCAATTTTTCTGCTGATGAACTGATGAAGATACTTGACCTGGCGCTGGATATGAAAAAAGATCCTGCAAAGTATGCCGACAGTCTCAAGGGCAAGAAGCTGTACACCCTGTTTGAAAAAACATCCACAAGGACATTTCTCTCATTCACCACAGGCATTACCGAGCTTGGGGGCACATACTACAATCAGCTTTGGAAGGACTCAAACTTTGTCCTCGGAGAGCCTGTGTCCGAGATAAAGTATGTGGGCAGGAACGTTGACATCATCATGGCACGCCTGATAAAGAACGAAACTGTCGAGCTTTTCGGCAGGAACTCCGATGTCCCCTTCATAAACGGGTGTGACAGCTCGTACCACCCATGCCAGATACTTGCCGATGCCCTGACCGTTATAGAGAAATTCGGTAGCCTCGATGTGAACTTCATGTACATCGGCGCCAAGAACAATGTGTTCAACTCTCTGGTGGAGTTTTTCTCAAAGATGAAAAAGGGCACTCTCTACGGTCTCACTCCGCTGGTGAACAATACCGTATGCGGCGAGGAGTTCTATGAGGCGGCAAAATCCACCGGCTATTACAAGGAGCTGGATACATCCATGTCGATGCAGGAGGCGGCAGAATATGCAAAGAAGATGCAGGTCATCTACACAGACACATGGGTGGATATGGAGTTTTTCAACGACCCTGCGTATCAGAAGCAGAAGGAAGAGACTCTTGCCAGGATGATGCCCTATCAGATAAACGATGAACTGCTGGCAGGCTCTGATGCGCTGGTATTCCACGATATGCCCATCCATGCAGGCTTTGAGATATCCGAAAGCGTACTTGAAAAGCATATGCAGACCATACTTGACGAGGCCGAGAACAGACGTCACGCAGAAAAGGCAGTGATGTACTATCTGCTCAAAATGTGCTGACAGGTCTCGCTGAAACACATATCCACGAAAGCATGATGGACTTCCTTACGCTTTAAAAAGATACCCATACAGAAGCTGTGCCCCTGATTTCACTCAGGGGCATCGTGTTTAATGTTTGACGAGATAAACCCGGACTTACAGGCTTTTCAGTTCTTTTATGAATTTCGGAAAAACCGTCTGGTCCGTCATAAATTCAAATTTAAGAATATGGCTGCCCACATCACCCTGTATATCACCGGAAACCTTTATATGACCTGTTCTGTCGCACTCAAACACGATCTTGTTACCATAACCTATTTCAATAAATGCTGTTTCTTTTCTCTTAAATAATATCATTTCTTCAAGAGCTTCAATGAATTTCTGTAACTCCTTATAATCATACTCACAGCCATCCGCCAAGCCCGAGAACATACCTGATCTCACTTTGATATCAAACGCACAATTATAGGGATTACCATTTTTCTCGTCATCAACAAAGTGGTGAAAATCCGTGATCTCTACATAATTGCCACAGTATTCAAGTCGTGCTTCCATAGATCTTATCACCTCTAAATACCGTTATCAGTAACAATTATAGCACAGCATCACTGTACTGTCAATGAAAAAAGCCATAGTACTTCTGACCTCATATCAGGAATACTATGGCTTGAAATTCTATACCAGCGCCGCCAGAGCTTTTATATCCTTAGCGGAGGGATTGACATTGCCCTCGGTGATCTGTGCATCGGGTGCGCTGGATCTCAGGTTATCCACCGCCTTGCCGAAGCCGCTCCCGCCCGATGTGGCGAACAGGACTATCTTCTTGCCCGAGAAGTCATAGCTTTCAAGGAAGGAATTGATGATGGTCGGCGCGATGTACCACCATACGGGAAAGCCCACATATATCGTGTCATACGCCGCAATATCCGCATTTTTGTCAGCAAGGGCAGGACGTGAAGAATGATCTGACATCTCGATGCTGCTCCTTGACTTCTTATTCTGCCAGTTAAGGTCATCAGCAGTATATGGGACAGCGGGCCTTATCTCGTACAGATCTGCACCTGCCGCCTCCGCCAATTTCTTTGCGAGATTTGCGGTATTGCCGCTTGCGGAAAAATATGCTACCAGTTTCTTGCTCATTTTAACATCTCCTTATTTAATTGATCGTCCGAGTTCGTATGCTTCTTTCAGAGCTGTGCCTGACCGTGTCATTGACGGAGTGCCGCACCCATAGCCCAGCACCATGCCCATATCCTCAAATCCTATATATCTCACCAGTGTTTTATAGTGAGATACCAGCGCATCAAACGTCCAGCCGTCCGAATTCCATGCAACTGTGAGCAGTGCGGACTTCAGATGCCTTCTGTTAAGACTGCTGTTATATGCGCAGAACCTGTCCACCACCGTTTTCAGCTGTGCCGACATACCATAGTAGTAAAGCGGCGTTGCAAACACCACCATGCCGCAGGACAAAAGCTTTTCTCTTATCAGGTCATTGTCATCGTTCTGTACGCAGTCTCCTTCATAGCCGCAAGCCACACAACCGGTGCACGGAGCTATACGGAGCTTACAGACGTCTATGATCTCAGTCCTGTGTCCAGCCTCATCCGAGCCCTTTTTGAACTGCTCCGCCAGCATTGAAGCAGACCCTTTTATATTCGGGCTTCCCATAAGTACAATTATTTTCATACCGCACCTCTGCTGTCACGGTGTTTGTGTGTCAGCTCGGATATGATGTATCCCACAAACGCCCAGAATATGAGCATCGCCAGATTTTCAAGGATGATGAGCCACTTTGCGGTTTCATAATCCAGAAAGGCAAAGTGCGTCCTGAACAGTATATAGTTCACGATGCCGCTCCTTATGAACAGCCACAGCCCCACAGCGGCCAACACCACAAATACCGCTTTGAATACGATCCTTCCCGTGCCGTCAAGTGCAGCAGTCATCGCCCGCATATGCAGACCGATATGCACGCCCATAAGAATAAATGACCAGTATGAGAAGGCAAGATGCATCGTCCTTGCAGTCATTACGTCTATAAGTCCGTACATGAACGGAACCGCATGACCGCTCATCGCCATACCGCTCACCGCCGTCATGCAGAAGGATATGAGCAATAAAGTATTTACCGCCGTCATTGCTATGCGATAGGGAGAAAACTCTCCCTTGAACAGCGACTTGTAAAAACCGCGGTTGAGCACATGATGAACGATAAGAGTCACCGTCATGGCTATGCCGAGCCATTCATGCAGCACATCGCCTGTGACCTGATATGCCATGAGAAACAGCAGCAGGACTGTCAGCACCACATCGACTGTTCTTTTTGCGGCTTTAGTCTTTGACTGCATGACAGCCTCCCTTATTTCAGATCATTTATCCATTCCTTTATCTCATCCTCTGAGATATTGCCGTTCAGCCTGTCGCCGTCGAGCCATTTACCGCTCCCCGCCTGAGATGCAAGGGCATCATCGCTTCTGCCTATGGAGCTTCCTCCGGAGGTGCAGAAGGGTATGACGGTCATATCATCAAAGCTGTGAGCCTCAACGAATGTGCTCATGATCCTGGGTGCTTCTCCCCACCATATGGGATAGCCGATATACATCGTCTTGTAGCCGTCCAGTTCAACGTTGTCATTTTCAATGGCAGGGCGCACATCCGGGTCGTTCATCTCTATGGTAGTGCGGCTGTTTTTGTCGTTCCAGTCAAGGTCTGCATCTGTATACGGCTCTGCGGGGATTATCTCAAATATATCCGCATCAGTGACAGCCGCTATCTTTTCGGCAACGCCCTTTGTAGTGCCTGTGGCAGAGAAATATATCACGATCGTTTCCTTATGCTCTGCCTGCTCCGTTTCGCTCACCTTTGCAGAGGTCTTTTGCAGGACTACGTTTTCATCGGCGGTAACTGTCTCCGCCGCTGTCACGACCTGTGATACGGTCGTCTGTTCGGTCTGTACCGTTGTCTGTACCGTGACCTCGCTGTCCGCACCGGAGCTGCAGGCTGTCAGTCCCAGACACATAAGTGCTGCAAGAAATATCTTTTTCATACTATCACCACAGATTTGAATACTCTTCGTCTGAGACCGCTTCGCACCATTCGGTGCTGCGCTCCTCGCCCTTTATCTCGAAGGCAAGGTGTGAGAACCAGCTGTCCTTAGCCGCACCGTGCCAGTGCTTCACATTGGCGGGAATGTTTACAACAGTGCCGGGAACAAGCTCCACTGCCGCCTTGCCCCATTCCTGATAATAACCTCTGCCGCCCACACATATGAGCATCTGACCGCCTCCGCTCCTGGCATGGTGTATATGCCAGTTGTTACGGCAGGCAGGCTCAAAGGTCACGTTGAATACCGGCACCTGCTCTGTTGAGATGGGCGCAAGATAGCTTTGCCCCTTAAAATATTCGCCGTATGGGTTCGGTTCGCCCACAGGGAAGAATATGGTGTTCTGATACCTGTCCTTATCGGTCATCCCGGTAACAGTGTCATTCCATACCTCTTTTGCAAGTCTGAACACTGCCCAGCCCTTTGGCCAGCCCACATACATAGTCGCATGGGTGATTATGGCGGCAATCTCCTCTTTTGTGACTCCGTGCGCTCTGGCGTTCTGCAAGTGATATAACAGTGAAGAGTCAGTGATGCCCGATGCCATAAGTGACACAACGGTGATGATACACTTTGTCTTTACATCTATCGCCTGTTCGTTCCATACCTCACCGAAAAGCACATCATCATTGAGGTGCGCAAAGCACGGAGCAAACTCGCCAAGCTGGTCTCTGCCTGCTGTCTGAACTATCTTTTCATTCATAATACCACTCGCTTTCATTAAGGGACAAACCGGAATATAGCTGTACTCAGAATTTTCCGCCGAACACGGGGAAGAAGCTGTGCTCGCCGTAATCCTCGATATGCTTTATGGTCTTGAGAGCCTGCATATCCTCATCTGTAATTACAAATCCGACATCTGCATTGTTTCTCATATGGTCGGGGTCTGCTGTTTTTGGCAGTACCACCATGCCGAGCTGTATGTCGAACCTGATGCAGAGCTGAGGCACGGTAACACCGTATTTCTGAGCCATCTCGATGATAGCCGGATTTTTCATTGCTTCGCCGTGGGCAACGGGTGAGTATGCCTCCATAACTATGCCCTTTGCGGTGCAGTAGTCGATGAGTTCAAGGGGAGAATTTGAGATGTGGCAAAGCACCTGATTTGTCATGGGCTTTATCTGTGCGGTCTCCCACAGGCTGTCTATATCGCCTCGGAGAAAATTCGACACACCTATGGCACGAAGCTTTCCTGCCCTGTATGCATCCTCCAGCGCTCTCCACGCTTCACGGTTGCCTTCGGTGAAACGGTCATCGGACTGGTTAACCAGCCTCCAGGGCTGAGGAGAATGTATTATCATCATATCAAGGTAGTCAAGGCCGCTTTTTCTGAGTGTCTCATCTATGCCTTTTGCGGCACTTCTGTGATCCTTGTGCTCTGCGGCTACCTTTGATGTGACAAATATCTCCTCACGGGACAGACCGTAAGCCTTCATACCTTCACGCACGCCCTCGCCTACGCCGTGCTCGTTGCCGTATGCCTGTGCTGTGTCTATATGGCGGTATCCCAGAGAGAGTGCGGTTTTTACAGCCGCTGCCGCATCGCCGTCATCTATGAGCCATGTGCCGAGTGCAAGCTGTGGGATCTCCGTACCGTTTGCAAGGGTCAGTTTGCTATTGAACATAAGTTACCTCCGTTCATGGACTGGTATCAGTCATATCTTCTGTGAGCCTGTTGACCAGACGTGTTTTTCGTTCCTGTTCGCAGGCTTGTTCTGAGCCATCACGCCTGCAAGAGCATGGGGTATATAAGGCTCCTCAAGATAGCTTATCTCCTCGGGTGAGAGCTCCAGATCCACTGCCTTTGCCGCACCCTCGATATGGTGGGATTTGGTTGCGCCCACTACGGGGGACGTGACCTTTGTAAGAAGCCATGCGAGGGATACCTCTGTCATGGATACGCCGTGTTTTTCTGCTGTCTCAGCCACTCTGCGGATAATGACCTCGTCCTGCTCCTTTGTGGCATCATACTTGAATTTGGCGTAGCTGTCCTCCTCGGCACGCTTTGATGTCTCACCGGGAAGTCTCGCCAGTCTGCCGCTCGCAAGCGCGCTGTACGGGGTCATAGCAATGTTGTCCTCTGCGCACAGCACAGCCATTTCACGCTCCTCCTCACGGAATATCAGATTGTAGTGTCCCTGTATGCTGATAAACTTTGCAAAGCCCTCTTTTTCCGCCAGAGCATTTGCCTTTGCAAGCTGCCACGCAAAGCAGTTCGATATGCCGATATAGCGTGCCTTGCCCGCCTTGACGATGTTGTTGAGCCCCTCCATTATGTCATAGAGAGGTGTGTTCCAGTCCCACATATGATAGATATACAGGTCAACATAATCCATGCCGAGATTTTCAAGGCTCCTGTCTATCATTCGTGCGATATGCGCCTGACCCGTTATTCCTGCCTCTATGTCGGCGGAAGTCCTCGGCAGGAATTTTGTAGCCACCACGACCTCGTCACGCTTTGCAAAGTCACGAAGTGCCCTGCCCACAAACTGTTCGCTCGTGCCCGACTGATAGGCTATTGCCGTGTCATAGAAATTCACGCCCAGCTCAAGCCCGTGCTTTATTATCTCACGGGAGTGCTCTTCATCGAGCGTCCATGAATGCTGACCGTTTGCCGCATCGCCGAAGCCCATGCAGCCCATGCATATCCTTGAAACGTTCAGTTCCGAATTGCCAAGCCTCGTGTATTTCACCTTGTACCTCCCAAAAGTCTCATTATGCAGGAATATATCATCTCATAAATGCTGTGTACAGTGAATTCTATCTTAGCTTCACTCATGGCGGTGAGCTGTTTTTCCGTTGCCACCGCATAGGGGTATACTCCGAACAGGAACGGGAAAAACACGAATATAAAGCTCTCTTTGTCGGTATCGGGGAAGAATTTTTTCAGACAGGCTCTCACTGCATCCAGCGATGCGCCATATGCGGATTTGAACTCTGTCAGCCGTTCGGGAGCTGAATTATCCTCCATATCATAGTGGTTCATTGCAAGGAGCTTCAGAAGCTGTTCATGCCTTTCAAGAGAGTGTGCAACTGCGTCCGCAAATTCTGCGGCTGTCATGCTGTCCCTTTCCGTCAGTGCGGCTGTCTCAGCCGCCCATTCCTCATATTCACGCTGCATCAGGGCTAAGAATATCTCTTCCTTTGTACGGAAGTAGTTGTATATCGATGTTCTTGTAAATGAAGTCACAGCGCCGATCTCTTTGATCGTTATGTCCTTGAAGCTCATTGTCCTGTAAAGCTGTTCACAAGCGGCCACGATCTCGTCCCTGCGTGAAGCAGTCAGTTCGGGTGAACCCTTAGGCATCACTCCGCCCCCTTTTATATTATTCTGACACCGTGTCATTACAGACAGTATAGCACTATTCTGACACCGTGTCAATAGGTGGAAGCAGATTTCCTTAATTTCGGGATTTTGCACGGTTTTACAGTGACTGAATTTGGTGAAATGCACATATGACTTCAACTGCCCGAAAAGGCAAGGACTGTCCGAACCATACGGATCGGACAGTCCTTATACTGATTTACGGCCTTATAGAACAGGAAATGCCGAGCAATCGCATATATACCATACTTTGTACGATTATCGAGGCAAAGATCGTCTGTACGTAGAGGAGTAATCAGTATTATGTCTTAATGAGATCTCATAACTGCAACGGCAATGATCACATACATGACCGCTGACAGCCAGACCGTATTAGCCGGGATCATACCATACCCCCATTCCTGACCACATCAGATCCCTTATCTCACTGACATTTTTTCATCTGACGCAAAGCACCCGTCATCACATAAAAAGGCTTGCTATGTGGTATACTATGCAGGAAAGCACCAGTGCATTGCAGACATAGAACAATGCGACCCTGACGGTCCATTTCAGCGAATGTGACTCCTTGTAGGTGGTGGAAAGAGCCATAAGACAGGGAATGTTGAATGTTGTCGCAAACATGAAAGCAAGCGCCTCTGCGGGAGATATCGCCTGTATCATGACACTTCCGAGCATTGCGGTATCCGTTGGGGCGGTCTTTGCGTAGAAGGTCGCATCCATCAGCGAATTGTTACCCATGAATACAGCATTGAGTGTTCCGAGAACAGCTTCCTTGGCAAATGCGCCGCTTACGAACGCCATGAATGTCTGCCAGCCCATACCGAAGAAACGTGTGACAGGCTCAATGAACGTACCTACACGGTACAGCAGGCTGTTGTCTATATTGCCGTCTTTGCTGAACGAGAATACATAGAAAATAATTGATACCAGCGTTACTGTTCCGAGCGCTCTCTTAAAGATATCCAGCGCCTTGAAGAACGCCTCTTTTACGATATGTTTCCAATGTGCCTTGTGATAGGGAGGAAGCTCCATTATCATGCCGCTTCTTGTATCCCTGGGGGAAAGCTTTTTGCTGAACAGCTTTGAAACGATGACCATGGTGACGACCACATACAGAAGAATGCCGACACAAACGAGCATCGTCTGCCACCATGAGAAAAACATTCCCGATATCACGGGGATTATCGACCAGATAGACGCACACGGTATTGCCCAGACGATGGACATGGCGAGCATCCTCTGCCCCCAGTTGTCCATTACCCTTGTTCCGCAGGCACCGCCGATGGTACATCCGAAGCCCATCAGCATGGGGCATATCGCCTTGCCCTGAAGCCCCAGCTTTGAGAGAAGCCCGTCAAACTGATATGCGGCACGGGCAAGGAAGCCTATCTCCTCCAGAAAACCGAATACGATGTTCACACCAAACACGAAGCTTGCCATTGATATGGTAAAGTAAAGCACATTCGGCAGCATCGTACTGAATATGGACACGATCCACGGATGAACGTTCCAGCCCGTGAGGAGCTTATCAACAGGGTCATGCAGTAATCCCGGTATCATCTGACCCATGTGCATGAAGGGTATCATGATTATCATGGCAACGATGAATGCCAGCAGCACGACACCGATACAGATGATCTTGCCCAGCAGGGGTCTTGTCATCAGGCGGTCAAAGCGAGACATCTTATACATCTTATCCGATGTTCCCGTTACATTTTGCAGAAGACTGCTCACCCATTCAAATTTCGCCTTGCTGTCCGACTTGACGTCCGCCTGTCCCTCCGGGGCGGTGACAGCCAGTTTGTGGGGCTTTTTCAGTTCGTCGGCTATCTGCTTTCTGAGCTTGTCATAGTCACGGGTATCGGTGGCATTGAAGGGCAGGACAGGGATGCCCAGCTTCTTTTCAAGTGCCTTTGCATCTATCTTTTTGCCCATGTCATTGGCAACATCCATCATATTGAGCACCAGTAATGCAGGTTTGTCGAGACCGGCAAACTCCGCCAGCATGAACATACTTCTTTCCAGCTGAGAAGCATCCACCAAAATGACCGTCAGTTCGCTCTGTCCCGACTTTATAAAATCGGTGGTGATTATCTCCTCATCAGAATTTCCGGAGAGGCCATAGCTTCCGGGAAGGTCTGTAACAGTATACTTAGTGCCGTTATAGGTGTAGACACCCTCATTCTTTTCAACGGTCTTGCCTGCCCAGTTGCCGACGTGCTGACGTGCTCCCGTAAGATTATTGAATATCGTGGATTTGCCTGAGTTCGGCTGTCCCAGAAGTGCGATACTGTTGCTCATCTTTTATCTACCTCGATCCTTTCCGCATCTGCTCTGTTGAGAGAGATAAGTGTCTCTCTTACATAGATGAGCAGCGGCATATTCTTATCATTGCGCACCGTCTGAAACGGCGTTCCCTCCGTCATACCTATGGATGTGATACGATTCATGAAATGATCGTCACCGTTGAGTGACCGTATCATCCCCTGCATATCCGCAGTTGTTTCTGTAAGTTTCATAGTACCTCCTGAGTTTATTTATCCCGATCCCTGTCGGGTCTAATCCTCATACACGAAGCGCATCCGCTGCACCCCGAGCATCCGCAGCCGCACCCTTTGCCTGCTTTTTTCTCTTTTATCTTGGCTCTGATGATAAAAGCGACTATCATCACGAGTGCGACGAGCAGAATGATCGACATGATATTTTCAGCAAGCCATGTCATCTGTATCCTCCTTTAAAATTAGCGTTAGCTAACCATCCATCAAATAAATACCGGCATAAGCCGATATCCATTTATCATTCAATTCCGCAGAGCCACTTCCAGCCCTTGGCAAAGAATGTATTGATCGTCTGTGCATAGTGCATGGCTTCTTCCCGTGTGAAATCGTGACGCAAAGGCTGTAAAACAGCCTCCACATTTGAAGACACCAGCAGATGGAACTCCCTGCGGTCGAATTCGGGCACATGGTCACCGCGTCTGCGCAGCACCTCAATAAATCTCAGAGAGCTTTCCTCCTCCATTTCTGCGAGCCTGTGGGCATAGTTCTCATAACGTGTACCCTGAGAACAGCAGACGAGCAGTCTGAACTCATCCAGATGATCGTATATGAAAGCCATGGCATAAACTGCATCCTCATTCTGAAAGGCGGCAGATGCACCCACACGCTCGATAGCATCTTTCTCTTCTCTTTCTTTGCAACGGTAAAGTTCAAGAAATTCATCGAGCATGGGCTGTACCAGAAAAGCAAACATTTCTTCCTTGTTGGGAAAATGCTTGTACAGCCCCGAAGCAGTTATCCCTGCGTTTGCGGCTATTCGTCGCATGGAAGCATTCTCAAACCCACGAGTCAGAAATTCGTCCTTTGCAGACGCTATTATCCTTTCATGGCTTTCGGTCTTATCTCTCGGCATATTATCCTCCGATAGTGAACGTTGTTCTCTTAAATAAGAATACACTGTTCTCTTATATTTGTCAAGGGGTAAAGGCGGATTTTGTCATTTTGCATTAAAATCCGTCAAACTGCGGTATGTTTTTATGACAGCACTTTCGGGGATACTGCTTTAATTTGTAAGCGATAAATTAGGACACCATATCCAAAACAGCTTAAAATCGGTAAAATAGCAATAATGTTGAGATAACCGAAAGGACGGATTATGATGATCGATGCGCTTTACAACTATCGCCGGGGTGATGTTCACGCTGCTGAGTTCTCGGACGAGTGGGGCAAGCTCTGTATTCCCTTTGAGAATTCGCTGAGTGAGGAGCAGATTGATGTGTTTCACAAGCTCCTCGACTGCGTGAGCGATACTGCCGCCGATGAGATGAGAGCTGCATACAAGGTCGGATTCAAGGATGGCGCAGCATTGATGAGGGAGATTCAGGAATAAAGCGAACCATAATGGATATGTATAATATCACAAAGAGCTATGCTCTCCTATAACGGACAGCATAGCTCCTTTCAAGCAGAAGTTTGCTCA
>JAGAZJ010000022.1 GCA_018110925.1 Oscillospiraceae bacterium
CATGAATCTGAAAAAGTATGCAGTTCACAAGTGGAAGGAGAATTGTTTTTCGCTTTTTTTGCATTTTTACACCCTATTTCAGCGTAAATATATGCTTAACCCCTGATTCATCTGCGAATCAGGGGTTATTCGACAGACTGTGCGGCATATACATATAGTATATGCCGCCTTTGTTATGTGACAACATCCACAAAATTCTTGACAATACGTATTCAAATATGATAGAATACATAGGAAGTGTTTTTGTCAATAAAAATACAAAGGGTGATGATATGGATCAGTTTCTCGATGTCGTGACGAATGTCAACGATACGGTCAACACGATAGTGTGGACAAAGGTCGGTGTGTGGCTGCTTATCGCAGTCGGCGTGATAATGACGTTTCTCACGGGCTTTTTTCAGGTGACGCATATAGGTCACTGGTTCAAAAAGACCATAGGAAGTCTGTTTGACTCAAAGGTAAAGGGACACACGGGCGAAAGGGCATCTATCTCTCAGTTCCAGGCGCTGTGTACCGCTCTTGCGGCGACGGTCGGAGTGGGAAATATCGCAGGCGTTGCGGCGGCGATAATGACAGGCGGCCCGGGTGCGGTCTTCTGGATGTGGGTAGCGGCGTTTTTCGGCATGATGACGAACTATTCCGAAAATATCCTCGGCATCTACTTCCGCAGAAAGAACAAGGACGGAGAATGGTCGGGCGGTGCCATGTACTATCTCCAGGACGGTCTCGGCGGATACAAGGGGATGAAGGGCGTCGGCCGTGTGCTGGCAGTGATATTTGCCGTATGTGCGGTGCTGGCATCCTTCGGTATCGGCAATATGGGGCAGATAAACAAGATCGTAGTGAACTTCACATCTGCTTTTGACATAAAGCCGCTTTCACAGCAGATACTCTACACATCCTCGGACGGTGCCGGCGTTTCTCTTTATATGCTCATAACGGGTATAGTCCTCATGATACTTGTCGGTGTCATCGTCATCGGCGGCCTTCAGAGAATAGCTCTTGTGGCTGAGAAGATAGTTCCCTTCATGGTGGTAGCGTTCGTCGTCGGCTCACTTGTCATCATATTCAGGAATGTTACCCAGATAGGCAGTGCGCTTGGTGCGATATTCAGCAGTGCATTCACCGCAAAGGCGGTATGGGGCGCAACGGGCGGCGTTGCTCTGAAGCAGGTCATCACTATGGGCTGCAAGAGAGGCGTGTTCTCGAATGAGGCAGGTCTCGGTTCATCCGTTATGGTACATTCCAATTCAAATGTAGTTGAGCCCGTTAAGCAGGGTCTGTGGGGCATATTCGAGGTGTTTGCCGATACTATGGTGGTCTGCACCATGACAGCACTCACCATACTCACATCCGGCGTTATCGACCTTTCAACGGGCACTGCGGTGACAGACAGCGACTCCACCCTCGTGGCGGAGGCATTCAACACCGTTTTCAAGATAGGCGATTTTGAACTGGGCAGATGCTTCATCGCCCTTGCCATACTCCTCTTTGCGTTCACCACCGTTCTGGGCTGGTC
>JAGAZJ010000023.1 GCA_018110925.1 Oscillospiraceae bacterium
ATTCAGAGGTTCGGTGACGTTCCCTCTCAGAATGCAGCGGATCAATGAATCTTCCCAGAAGATAGCCGAGTGGCTTGAGCAGAGGGAAAACGTAACTTTTGTATCCTATCCGGGACTTCCGAGTAATCCGGGTCATGAATTGGCAAAGCGGCAGATGAAAAACGGATACGGTGGCGTGATATCCTTTGGCGTGGATACAGATGATAAGACCGTTGAACGCTTTTGCGCGGCACTTAAGGTCGTAACATTTGCCGTATCTCTTGGACATGATGAAAGCCTGATTTTTCCACAACCGAGTTATGATGAGCGAATCAACCTATATCCGGAGAGATTCAGAAAGGGCTTTATCCGCTTTAGTGTCGGACTCGAGGATCCGGATGATATCATAGCAGATTTGGATCAGGCGCTGAAATCGGTGGGGTTATGATCGAACTGAATTTATGAGGTGACCGGGATGAAGATTGCTCTTGCGCAGATGAAAATGGATACAGATATCGAAAAGAATTTCCAAAAGTCATTGCAGCTTATTCGTGAGGCGGCGGAAAAGAAAGCGGATCTGATTTGCTTTCCGGAAATTCAGCTCTCTCCATTCTTTCCCCAATTCCCAGACCGCGATGTGGAGCAATATGTTCTTACGGAAGATAGTCAATATGTGAAGGGAATAAGAGATGCATGCCGGGAAAACCACATATTTGCTTCTCCCAACTTTTATATTGAGGAAAAAGGGCATAGATACGATATGAGCCTTTTGATTGATGATCAGGGAGAAATTATCGGCAGACAGAAGATGGTTCATGTCGCTCAATGTGAAATGTTTTATGAGCAGAGCTATTACACTCCGTCTGAAGAAGGGTTTATAGTCTTTGATACGAGGTTGGGTAAAATCGGGATTGTTGTTTGCTTTGATCGCCATTACCCGGAGAGTATTCGTACTGAGGCTTTGCGCGGTGCGGAGCTGATTATTGTCCCTACAGCAAATACTAAGTCAGAGCCTTCTGATGTGTTTCAATGGGAGATAAAGGTTCAGGCATTCCAAAACAGTGTCAATGTAGCAATGTGCAACAGAGTTGGACGAGAAGGAAATATGGAGTTTTCCGGTGAATCTATTGTTGCAGGCTTTGATGGCGAGACGATTGAAATGGCAGGAGATCAGGAAGAGTTAATGCTGGCAGAGGTGAATCTTTACGGAGCAGCCGAAAAACGTCACCAACAACCATACACATCTCTTCGGAGAACGGGTCTGTATGAGTGAAGATAATTGTAAATGACGACAAATTCTGATTTATCTTAGCAACCGTATAAAATAAAATATAATGCCCCTAAGCGCATAAACGCTTGGGGGCAAAACTTCTATATGGGTATCCGTATTATTCCTTGCCTCTTTTTCAGGAATATGATACGGATATCGGGATATGTTGCTGTTGGTCACACCGTCGGGCGTGCCGTTACCATCTTACTTTCCAGCGTTCGCTTAGAGCTTCGGCAGTTTCGTTTATGACCACTGATTTCTTTACGGTGCGCTCATTCTGACAGAGTTTGCTGAGGTGCTTTTCAAAGGCATCCTCGTCAACGGGTATGTCTATACGGCTGTCAGTCCATGATGACAGATATGCCGCATTGGATATGGACAGTGAATTGATGCCGTCTTCCCCCGGTGCGATCAGCTCTGTGCCGTCAAGTACAGCATCAGCAAAATTGTTGAGCAGTATGGGATGACCGTCGGGTTCGGGGGCGGTGAATTCCTCATATTCGGTCTCAGGCCATACAAAGCCGTCCTTGCAGTTAAAGCAGGTGTATCTCTCGTCCTCTTTCAGCTTCCAGTATCTGAGCTTTCCTTCTTCAAGTACCAGCTTGCCCTTTGTGCCCGATATTTCAAGACGGTTTGAGCCCGGGGCTTCGCCCGTGGTGGATATGAATACAGCTGTTGCGCCGTTGTCATATTCGCCGTATATGGTCACATCATCCTCTACACCGATGTTGTGATATTTGCCCACAGTGCAGAATGCCCTGATGCTTTTCGGCATACCGAATATCCACTGCCACAGATCAAGGTTGTGAGGCGCCTGATTGAGAAGCACTCCGCCGCCCTCACCGTTCCATGTGGCACGCCAGCTGCCCGAATCGTAGTATGCCTGCGTTCTGTACCAGTTGGTGACTATCCATACGAGCCGCTTTGTGTCGCCGAGCTGACCGCTCTTCACGATCTCTCTCGCCCGTGCGTATAACGGGTTCGTGCGCTGGTTGAACATTATGGCGAATTTGACATCCGACCGTGCTGCTGCTTCGTTCATCTCACGGACTTGACGTGTATATACGCCCGCAGGCTTTTCCGTCATGACGTGGAGACTGCGTTTGAATGCTTCCATTGCTATCTTCGGGTGATCGTAGTGGGGGACAGCTATCAGTACGGCGTCTGCAAGACCGCTGTCCATGAGCGCTTCGGCTGTGCTAAAACAAGCCGCATCCGAAAACAGCTTCTCCGCCTTTCTGAGCTTTTCGGGGTCAGTGTCCGCGAGAGCGGTCACGTTTATTCTGGGGCATTCCCCGTTGATTATGCTCCTGAGATGTCCGCTGCCCATGTTGCCCATACCTATTATGCCGAGTCTTACCTTATCCATAGTTACCTCCCGATAATGTCTCTTAGCGCCGATACCGCCGCTGAGAATGCCGCAAATGAGTCAGGGTATACATATTTACCGTGCAGTTCACTGCCCTTCTCCAAACCTTCAAAACCGTCAAATACACTGAGATGCGGCTCTACCGTCAGCATCCTGCCTCGGTACTGCGAGAGAAGACGGGGCAGTTCTCCATCTCCCTTTCCTGCGGGCACTACCGACCCGTCGGCAAGCGCATCCTTGATGTGCATATACTCCACATAGGGCGAGAGCATATCCCACGCCTCTATTGTGTTCTGGCAGCACTGAACGAAATTGGCAGGGTCAAATATCGCCCTCAGTTCCGGCAGAGCCCTGTGTATCTCAAGGCATTTCGGGGCAGTGTCGCCGTATATTCCCTTTTCGTTCTCGTGACACAGGATGATGCCGCTTCCCTGAGCTGCTTCGATGAATTTTGCGAGCCTTTCGCATACTGCGTCAAGGCTGTCTGCGCCGTAGAAGCTGAACAGTCTGAAATGTTCCGCTCCGAGTATATCCACAGTTTCAAGGCATCGTCTGAATTTATCCAGGTGGCTGTCAAAGTCATCTGACATACTTATCTTGCCAAAGGGCGAGCCTATCGACCAGACTGCTATTCCCTCATCGTCAAGACGGCGGCGTATATCCTTTGCTTTTTGCACTGAGATATCTGCAATATTTTCGCCGTCAACGCCTCTTATCTCCAGATACTTTACATCGTTCTGACGCATCGCAGTGATCTGACCGTCAAGTGAAGATGCCGCTTCATCGGCAAATGCCGCTATACTGAATGCCATAGCCATGACCTCCTTGATTTTATGCACATATGATACCACAGACAAATTCACAATGCAATTGCTAATTGATGCATAAGTATTGCAAATTTGGTCATAGTGTGGTATGATGATACGGGGTGATGATATGGATATGCTCAAAGAATTTATCATGGATGATATATACATAAGGCACGCCGTCGATCATGCGCCCGACGGCAGGAAGTATGATTTCCATGTTCACGACAGGTGCGAGATATTCTATTTCATTTCAGGCAGTGCGGAATATCTTGTAGAGGGCTCGGTCTATCCTCTTACAAGGGGGAGCACGCTCATCATGCGTTCGGGAGAGGCACACTGCATACGCATACTGCGTCCCGATACCTATGAGAGATATGCGGTGAATTTCCCTCTGTCGCTGTTTGACAGCATAGACCCCGAAAGGATGCTAACAGCCGTATATACGGACAGAGAGCTGGGTGAGGGGAATATGTTCATTGCGGACGATATCGAGAAGATATTTGAGGATATGTGCGAGGAGGGGCTTGACAGATACACACGGAGCGTCCGCTCGTCGGTGGGGATAATGGCGATGCTTGACAGGCTCGGCAGGCTCCGAAAGGGGCATATAAAGAGCAGGGAGCAGTCATTTGAGCAACAGCTCCTCGGCTATGTGAACGAGCACCTGTTCGACGACATCTCAGCCGATAAGCTGGCGGAGCAGTTCTATCTCAGCAGGTCACAGCTGGGACGTGTATTCAGAAAGGCGGCAGGCACATCACCTTGGGAATATATCACCGCCAAGCGTCTTGTTGCTGCAAAGGACATGATAGAAAGCGGCTCGTCGGCAAAAAAGGCGGCGCTCTCCTGCGGATTCGGGGATTATTCATGTTTTTACAGGGCATATGTGAAGCGCTTCGGCAGGAGCCCGAAGGGTTGATGAGGCAGTAATACTAATTCTTCCTCAATGTATAGAGGATCTCTGCCCGCAAAACCGCATATATTCAAGCTTTTACTGGCATTTCTTCTCTATCTTCGTCAGAAGATAATTGCTTCGGTCATAAATTAGTATAAAAACTATTTTTAAAGACCCGATTTAAGAAAAATATAAGAATCTTACAAGAAAGATTTATGGAACATATCAGGTAAGGTCATGTATAATATCCTTAAAGAAAGAAAGTCCGTCAGACGGACGTTAGGAAAGGATGATATACATGGCTTCTTCTGTTTTAAGGACTGAGAAACTCTGCAAATCATTTTCAAACGGCGGCACGCAGCAGCACGTCATAAAAAATCTTAACCTTGATATAACAGAGGGCGACCTCACCGTTATAATGGGCTCATCGGGCTCTGGCAAATCCACTTTGCTCTATGCCCTTTCGGGAATGGACAAGCCTACGCTCGGTAAGGTCTATTTCGGTGATACACAGATACATGACTACTCCAACGATCAGCTTGCACAGTTCAGACGTGGCAACTGCGGATTCGTTTTCCAGAGCGTGTACCTGCTGGATGATCAGACGGTGCTCGACAATGTGCTGACAGGTGCGCTTATCGTGCAGAAGAATACTCCCAAACTTGTGAACAAGGCAAAGGAACTTCTCAAAAAAGTCGGGCTTCATGAGGAAGACTGGAAGAAATACCCCAATCAGCTTTCCGGCGGCGAGGCGCAGAGAGTCGGTATCGTAAGAGCGATAATCAACGACCCGAAGATACTTTTCGCAGACGAGCCGACAGGTGCGCTCAACTCCGCATCTTCCCGTGATGTGCTGGATATTTTTACCGAGATACATAAAAACGGGCAGAGTATCGTCATGGTAACACATGACCTGAAAACGGCTCTCAGAGGAACAAGAGTGCTGTATCTGCGTGACGGCGGAGTTGTGGGCGATTATCGTATGCCGCCATACGGCGATGATGACGGGCAGGAGCGCCGTGCGGGACTGACTGCATTTCTTGAGAAAATGGGCTGGTAAGGAGTAAGGATATGAACATACTTCGTTTATCGCTTTTCAAGCTTAAAAGCCACAAAAAAGAAGCTGCGGCTATCGTTTTCCTCACGATGATAACCGCCCTCATGCTCGCTGTATTCATGGCGAACATCTCAAAGGCGAACAAGGCTTATTATGACAGCTTTGCTCAGGCAGGTTCAAAGGACACCTGCGTTATGATATTTAAGGACAAATACCGTGACGAATACAAGAACCTGCTCGAAACGGAATTTGGCATAACGGACATAACCGAGACAGAAGCCGTAAATGCTGACAGCCTTGATTATATAAACAACAGCGGCGAGGAGCGCACTTATACGTCAGTTTTCGTAAACGAAAAGGCAGAACGGAAGATAGAGGATTTTGTCAAGGCTGACAAACTCTCCGACGAGGAGATAGAAAAGCTGGAACACCCCATATGGCTGCCCATGTTTTTCAGCATCAGCGAGGGCTATGAGCCGGGCGATACGCTGACTGCCTGCAAAAACGGCAGAGAATACCCCTTCACCATAGCAGGCTTTTACAAGACAGGATTGTATAACGATTCGGGCTACGGCTATAAAATGGTAATATCCGATAACGACTATGAGCTTTTCAAGCTGGTATTCAGCGGCGGCTACGATGGAGAGTGTGCTGCGCTTTTCTTTGATTCCGAAGGTACTGCGTATACCGATGAAGCATATATAGAAAAGTGTGAAAGCATCAGCGGAGAAGGAGTCAACGCCTATTATTATCGTGACAGTGTACGGTTTGAAAAGGTAAACTCCTTGCAGTTCATCAATATGTTCATGTATTTCCTTGCGTTTTTCTCGGGAATAACCATGCTTTCGGCGGTGCTTATGATAATGCACCGTATCACCAACGACATTGAAGATCAGATGCAGCAGATCGGCGTTCTCGAAGCGCTGGGCTACCGCTCCCGTGAAATATCACTTTCCTATGTGTACGAATATGTGATAACGGCAGGCATCGGTGCGGTGCTGGGTGTTGCGGGAGCATTTCTTGTCAGTCCGCTGATGAATACAGGCATACAAAAAATGATAGGCAGACCCGTGACAGTTAAAACAGAGGGCGGAATGATACTGCTTTCGGGGCTGATCGTGGTGGCGCTTGTAACTGTATTTGCTCTCATAAAGGCGGCAAAGGTCAAGAAATATCCGCCTGTGGTGGCATTCAGGAAAGGCATACGCACACACCATTTCGGCAGGAACATTCTGCCGCTGGAAAAGTCAAAGGGCAATATCAATGTCACGCTTGCGATGAAGAGCTTTTTCGGTGATATCAGGGCAGCGGTCGGAACGGCTGTCTGCATCATTGCGGCAGGAACGGCGATACTTTTCTGCGTGACTACTGCGGATTTCTTCAAGGATGGTATAAACGGGCTCATATCAATGTGTTCATATGATATCGTTACGGACGTTGAGCTGTTAAACGGCATTGATCCTTATTCTGTAAGTGAGGAAATAGCCGAAATGCCGGGGGTTAGAAAGACACTGGTGAAATATCAGCCTAAATACCTTTCCGTAAATGATTCTCAGTGGCCCGGTTATACTGTTGTATACGACGATTATAACGATGCGGAGAATATAAATCTCATAGACGGCAGATTCCCAGAGCATGACAACGAGGTCATGACCACCGTTGCAAGAAAGAAGTATGACGGCGTGGACATCGGTGACAGCATCGTTATCAAGGGCAACGGCACAGAGACAAAGTTCATCGTTACGGGTATGACAAGTTCCCTTATGAATAACGGAATGATGCTGTATATGACCACTGAAGGCTATCGCCGTGTCTGCCCCGATGCACGCCCGAATATCATTTCGGTGTATCTGAAGGACGGCGTGACACAGGAGCAGTTTGAGGAAAGCCTGAATGAAAAGTACGGCACTTCTGCAAAGGACAGCATGAATGCAAGCAGTTCAGATGGTACACTTGAAGAACGTATACGTGCGGCGGCAGATGAAAAGCTGGCACTTCTCACCTCGCAGTATGGGGTCACGAACATTGATTATGCAGTCGTGATCGACGGACAGGTCATCACAGGAAACAGCAGGCACTTTATCATCAAGGACCTTTCCTCGTTCATGTCACTTGCTGAGCAGTCGATGAACGGTGTTGCCACGGTATCGAAATACGGCTCTGTCGGGGCTATGATAGTACTCTCCGCAGTCGTAGCAGTCATCCTCGGACTTATCGCATCATCGAATGTAAAGCGTCAGCGCAGGAAACTTGGTATCATGAAAGGTATGGGCTACACCTCCAAAGACCTTATGAAGCAGATAGCCATAAAAATAATGCCCGTGACAATAGTTTCTGTTATAATCGCGTCATTTGCAGCAAAGTACATTTACAGTGCATTCTGGCTCATGGCGTTCGGTACTGTGGGTGAGCTGAACATACCGCTGACGATCCTTGCAGATGTGATACTGGTGGCATTTTGCTACGTTGTCACCTACATCAGCGCAGGAAAAATAAAGGCAATATCCGTAACAGAGCTTATGACCGAATAAGAGGGAGATACTATGAAATATATAAAGAATATCGCCGCAGTCATGGCACTTCTAATGCTGACAGGTTGCGGAAGTGTAACGGATAATACACCGCCGAAAGCGGAAACATCAAAAGCTCCGGCAAGTGATGTGTCTGCCGGAAATAACACAGTTGACAGAGAATATATCTATTGCCTTGCTTCTGTCAGCAAGATATATTCCACTGCCGCCGTCATGCAGCTTGCAGATGAGGGCAAAGTCGGTCTTGATACGCCTGTGACCGAATATATCCCGAATTTCAGAATGGCTGACGAGCGATACAAGGACATTACCGTTCGTATGCTTATGAACCACACTTCAGGTATAATGGGTTCAACAAGAGTGAACGCAGAATTGTATGACGACAATGATACCTATAATAACGATCATCTGCTCGAAAACCTTGCTTCTCAGCGGCTCAAAGCCGAACCCGGCAAGTATGCGGCGTACTGCAATGACGGCTTTGATCTGCTTGAAATGATCGTTGAGAATGTAACAGGCATGAGCTACACAGACTATGTGAGGGAGAATATCTCGGATAAGATATCTGTTACCGACACGGGAACGCCCATTGATATGTACCGCAATGAAAAGCTCGTGCCGTCTTTTTCGGCAAGCGGACTGCCGCTTGAAACAAGCTATGCTATGGAAATCGGCACAGGCGGTATATATGCAACGGCTTCCGATACCGCAAAGTTCGGTGCGGCTTTCTTCACGGGGGATGAAACGCTCATTTCAGACAATGCAAAAAATGCAATGGCGACACGCTGGAATGATAATGAATACTGTGATGACAAAGGTCTTGGCTGGGACGAAGTCGAAATGCTCCGCTACAAGCAAAACGGTGTCAAGGTGGTCGGCAAGGGCGGCGATGTAACGATGGATCACGCCTATCTGCTGACCGCACCCGATGAGAAGATCAGCGTTGCTGTGCTTTCCAACGGCGGCAGCAGCACGCAGAATGAGCTTGTAGCACAGGCACTCATGGACGTTGTTTTGCAGGAAAAGGGTATAAGCATCACAGAGGAAGAACTGCCCGAATGCACGATAGCCCCGGATATCCCCGATGAATACAAGGCTTACGAAGGCTGGTATATCATGTGTATCATGGGCGAGGGCGATACACTTTGCAAAGTGACATTCCCAGATAGCAAGTATCTCCACATGGAAAAGATAACCTCACGCAAGACCGAATACACCGATTATGTCTATACCGCAGGCGGCGATTTTGCGGAGCTTGCCTATGAAGTCGAAGAATCCAGTACAGGTATGTCCGGCGGCTTCGATAAGCGCCTTGCAGCAGGGGGAAGCAGCCGGCTTTCCTTTGAGAAGAATACAGACGGAATATTTATGAAAATATCGGGTGGGATGACTTATCCCGGGTTTGGTTCGATCAACATAAAGACCTATGCGGGACAGATGTTAGAGGAAAACAATGTCGGAGAGGACGTTCTGAACAGTTTTCAAGCACTTGACGGGAAGAAACTTCTTCTTGTGGGGGATAAGTATTCATCAATCAACTATGAGGGCGCTGCTATCGCACAACCCCGAGTTGTCAAGGAGCTGCAGGGTTATGTTTTCCTTAGGAGCCACGGCATGGATTACCTGCTGAAAACAGCCGACAGCAAGCATCTTATTTCGCCTAAAGATATCCCATCCTCATCAAGCAGAGATCTTATAAATATCACGCTCGGCAGCGATAAAAACGGCAGACAGACAATAAAAACTACATTAGGCACGGAATATATTTTTGCGGATGACATTCCCGAATTTGACAGGTCGATAAAGTCTGTTGAAATAACAGAGAGTGCAAAGTGGTACAGCGTTTCCGACAGCATGGCAAATACTCCCGTTACCGTTACAAGACCCGACAACAGTGCGATCATCGTGTTCAATAAATTTGACGAGGTGATATATACATCGCATAATAAGGACGCGGGCGCACGGATACCGATGCCTATGGGCGGAAAGGTACTGTTCCTCGGAGAGGCAGGCACCGTGTTCACAATAAACGAATAACAGGCGATCATTCGCCGCCCGACTGACCGTCCCCGTTCGGGGGGCGGCCTTTTTGCTGCTGTCGGTCATAACTTTTTGCAAACGTGTTTTATCTTGCATATCATTGCCTGATATACGCAGGCTGAGCTTTCTGCCGCCTTTGAATTTTGGTATCATGCGGAAGATAAAATCAGGTCTATCCATTGCATTTGAACAAATTTTATGATACAATAACATATCATACAGATCCGAAAATGAGGTATATCACGATGAAAAAGATATTGTTTGTTACGCTGGGGCTGGCGGTCGCCGCCGCATTTCTGACGGGCTGCGGCTTTACCGCCGGAAACCATCGTCGGTCAATTGAATACGCTGTTTCAAAGTGCGAGGAACGTTACGGGGTGGAGCTGAAGGTAAAGCGTAAAGCATTATTTCCCGGAGGGGCAGGGTGTGATGTTTACTGCACCTGCAAGGAACTGCCCGGCAAGGAGATAAGAGTGTATGGTATGGATGAAAGACCATCTCATATGCTTGTCTGCTGTGACTATATCTATCAGAAATACAGTGATGATCTTTTGAGGCTCACGACCGATGCCGTACATGAGGTCTGTCCCGACCATATAGTGAATATGTATGAAAATACCTATAACCATTTCCCGCCGAGAGACTACGACAAAAACACCACCTTTGCGGATTATATATCCGACAATGTGATGGTGCTTTATGATATCGTGCCCGAACCCATGAGCAAGGACGAGATGCTGACCTGTTATTACAAGGTCAAAAGCGCCCTTGATGAGAAGGGGATTAAGGTGCGCATATGCATATACAGCGTGAGAGACAGCGCTGCGGCAGACAGGGTAAAGAGATACACATATATAGAAGATTATACCGTATTCGAGTTTCTGCCCGAGAATGATATTGCCTGCTGTGTCAGCGACGGTGACGGCTCGCCTGTGTACAGGGAGTTTGGCGAGTAATACTCCGCTTCTGTATCATTTTTTGTGTCTGGTTATCAGAAAGCCCTTGTCGTCCGTCAGTGTTTCGTATCTGGCGGCGATGGGGCTTTTGTCGCCTATGATGAGATAATCGCATACAGATGCGTTGCCGCAGGTGCCGTGACGAACAAGCAGACCGTGTATCTGCGATATGCCGAAGTAGTCGCAATTGCACATCAGCGGAAGTACATGGAGCATATCATGTTTCTTTGCAAACTTTGCATTAGGACACTGTGTGAATTTGTAGCTTGCGGCACGGTGCCTGCTGTCATATGGGTGGTCAACATTGATAAAGCCGTCGGGATACTTCTCGGCGTCTTTTCTGTCACGGTCGCCCGAACGGCGGAATACTGTGTCTATTATCCTCATATCCGTCGGACGGTTCAGGTCAAATACCTTTCCCAGCGTTGTAAACGAGCCCATGAACATATCCTGCACAAAGCCCTGGAGCTCCTCTATCGGAGGATGGTCGGGAAGCGCCGCATACCATGCGAACACCAGCAGACCGCCGTATATCGCTCTGAAATGACCGTTTTTCCTGCCGCCGTAGTCGGGCATATCCTTCTGATAGCTGTAATAGTTGCGGCAGACCTCTTTCCAGACCTTTTCGGCGCTGTCGCCATAGCGTTCTGTGACCCAGCGGCGGATCTTTTTTGAGTACGGCAGTTCCTTCAGTTTCACATAACTTTTCATAACATCGGTTCCTTTCGCTTTTCGGTGGCGTGTCAAAGCAGTGTGCATATCCATGCTATAACGGCGGACAGAGGGAATATGCCTGTTATCTGTGCAAGGTGTGTCATACGGTTGTAGCCGAAAAGATATGTGCCCAGCACATCCTTTACCGCAGGATAGTAGTGTGCGAAGAACCCGAATCCCTGATTGCACAGCAGCACCCAGTCGAAAAATCCTATATCAAAGGCTTTCAGACCGAGGAGCATGATGACGAAACGCAGAAACAGCTGTCCGAATGTGAAGCCGTTCCTGATGCCGTCCCATGCGCCTATCACCACTGCTCCTGCCATGAGCAGTACAGAGCAGGCTATCATTATCCAGCCGACAACGTGCTGACCCCTGAACCTTTCGGGCATTGTATCGGGTATCACAGCCAGTTCTTCCTTCGGCGCGGAGGAGAAGAACCTCTTGTCCTGAATAAATCCGACTCCGCCCCACAGCATGAGAAAGAGCCCTGCCATCATCATAAGAGATAATAAGACCGTTAGTATCATATGGTATCCTTTCTGTGTAAGCTGTCTGTACGGTCAGTTTGTTATGTTAGTTATGACTAACCTATACGTTGCGTCCACCCCCGTATGTATACAGGTTATCTGTATACAACATTATTGTAATCCCATTTGCTTACGAAAACAAGCATTATTTTGTGAATTCTCGGAGCAGTACCGTTTTGCCGGGGCACGCAGGCGGCCGAATATGCGACCGCCGCGGATATGTGCATGACGGCTCAGCTCAGCGGTATCACAAGGGTGACAGCAAGTCCGTTATCATTCTCTGTGATAAGGTCGCCGTTCATCTTTTTCATGAGTGTTTTTGCAATATACAGACCGAGACCGTTGCCGTCCTTGCCGCTGTCAGCCCATGCCTTTCCGCGGTAGAATTTGTTTGTGATGAGGTCGAGCTCATCGGCAGGCACTCCGGAGCCGTGATCCTTTATGCGCATTTCGAGAAATCCGTCTGACAGCGTAAAGCTGATGTCTATTGCCGTATCGGCGTATTTATATGAGTTCGATATGATGTTGCCGATGACCTGTGACATACGTTTTTTGTCTATATTTATAATGACAGCGGGCACTTCTGATGTGACGGTGAGATCTTTGTCATCATAGCTCCTGACTATATCGGGCAGTACAGACGACTGCTCGTCACGGCAGTTCACCTTGAATTCTCCAAGGTCGTCGAGAGCCGATGTGAACAGGTCTGTTACGAGTACATTGATCTGTTCCGTCTTTTGCAGTATCCCCTCGATGCTTTCGGACATATTCCGTGTCTCGTCCTTATTCAGCACGATCTCGTCATCCGAGTTCTCCGCCTTGACCGAAAGTCTCATCTGCAAAAGCTCCGCCGCCAGCTTTATGCCCGTGACGGGGGTCTTGAGGTCGTGGCTCAGTGAGGCAACGAGCTCACGTTCTTTTTTCTGAAGCTCCGTTTCACGCTGTTTTGCGTCGATAAGCTCCTCACGCATGATGTCAAAGCTCTCCGAGAATGCGCCGAACAGATTGTCTCTGTCCATTTCAAGGGGCTCATCCAGCTTTCCTTCGGCGACTCTGCCCGCAAAGCTCTGCATCCTTCTGAAAGGGAGTATCACATTCCTGAGAAGATATATGCCCAGTATTATCACGCCGATGAGGGTGAACAGACCGCAGACACAGATACCCGTCATTAGTCGCAAACGGGACGCTCTGTATCCGTTCATGCCGTCATATAAAAGTATGACGCACCCCTTTATATGACCGTTGTCGGTTATGTACTGATAGGGATAATGCTTCTTGACGGCTGCTTCGACCGACAGTACGAGTTCATCTGCGTTGTCGGTGCTGGTATAGAGCACATTGTCGGTGGGATCCAGTATCACAAAATCATAGCTGTATCGTTTATCGTCAAGGAAGTCAAGGTCGTTTTGTTCTTCGGCTGTCTTTGCAATGTCATTGAGCTCGGTGAGATACTCCCGGTCGTTATCGTCACAAATGTCCTTTGTGATAAAGAAGAATGCCGCCGCCCCGACGAAAAGGAATAAAAGCGCCGCCGCTGCCGCTTTAATATAGCTTTTCATGCCCTGTCACCGCTTGTGATGTCGGCACTGTCCACCACATAGCCGACACCCCATACTGTTTTTATTATAGTCGGCTCTTTTGGGTCGGACTCTATCTTTTCCCTGATATGGCGGATATGCACGGGGATAGTTCCGTCACAGGTGTATTCGTCGTTCCACACATTTTTCAGAAGCTCTTCCTTGGTGACGACCCTGCCGATATTCTCCAGCAGATATGCAAGGAGTTTGTATTCCATGGCTCTGAGCTCTTCCTGTCTGCCGTGGACTATGAGCTTGTGCATGGCTGTGTCGAGATATATGCCCTCACGAACAGGTATCCTGCTGCCGTGTGAGCGGCGCTCGCCGACAGAAGGCGTTGAAGCAGCAAGAGCCGCTTCCTTTGCCTTTTCATATCTGGCGAGTATTGCCTTGACCTTGGCAAAAAGCACCCCCAGAGTATACGGCTTCTTTATATAGTCGTCGCCGCCGATGTTGAGAGCTATCAGCACGTCATCATCGCTGGTGCGGGCACTAATAAAGAGTATAGGCATATCATAGCTCTCTCTTATCCGTTTGCAGAGCTCAAAGCCCGACCTGTCGCCGAGATTTATGTCGAGCAGAAGTATGGATACGTCATTGCTTTCAAGAAATCCGACCGCATCATCGTAGCTCGTGACATATGCGGTTTTCAGACCGAGTATATTGAAATATTCCGCAGTGGAGCGTGCTATCAGTTCATCATCATCTATCATCAGAACCTTTGTTGTATCGTCCATACAGGCCTCCTGTCGTGATATAAAGACTACAAACATTATATCATATACATCTTAAAAAGCAATAGAAAAAAACTGATATCGGATCCTGACAGCAAAAAAATGAGAGCAAAATTTGTAATGTACTTACAAGAAAAATTTGACTAAAAAATGTCAGAATATGGGCAGTCTGAAATGTACGTACAATAAAAGTGGCTTAACAAAAGGCAAATGCGCAAATTATACACAATGATGAGAATTAATATGTAATGACAAAATTGAATCGTATTTTAAGTACATATTTCGTTCGGAAAGTGTTCGCCTGAATGGCAGAAAGACGGCGGAGATGATACCGCAGAAACACGTCAGACCGCATGGATACAGAAAAATCGCCTCTCACACGCAGGCACATGTGAGAGGCGATTTTCAGGAAAAAGAAAGTATGAAGAAAGAATTTTGTAGTGATCTTGTCGATCGTCTGAATATATAATAATCTATTTCTCCGTACAATTCTAATCATTTATTGCGCTTGTTTAATTGATTTTTGCTATACAAAAGCCCAATTTGAAGCACTATTTTGGTATTTTTATCAAAAATTGTCTAAAACCACCATAATCTAACCGATTTTTGCTCAATTTATAAAATGCTATTTACAAACAAAAGTTGTAATGTTATAATGCAGTTAAGACAAAAATGACAATTTTTGATTACTGTATTTGCAGTTGCAGTAAAAGAAAATTATAAAGACCCGGGGCTCGGCCATTACGAGAATGACCGTTTCGGGCAAGTCAAACAGTATGGAGGTAGAAACATGACTAAGACAAAGTCGATTGCGGCTCTGTCCATGGCTATCTGTATGATGGCTTCGATGGCAGGCTGCGCAAACAATTCGGGTTCAGGTTCCGGTACTGCCGGCAACGAGCCTGCAGCGACAACCGCGGCAAAGACCGAGAACAACAATGCCGGCGGTGAAGCAGGCAACGAGGGCGGCGAAACAACTGCTGCGTCCGGCGATGTAAAGGAATTCACAGCGTTCTTCGCAGTGCCCGGCAACGAGACCAACGAAGGCAACGACGTACAGGAGCTCATCGCTTCCAAGATCGGCGCTAAGTGCAAGATGACATGGCTCACAGGTCAGACCGCAGACGAAGCAGTCGGCGTTATGATCGCAGGCGGTCAGTATCCTGACTTCATCGATGGTTCCACAGGTTCTCAGCAGCTCATTGATGCAGGTGCCTGCATAGCTATCGACCAGTACTGGGATGCATATCCCAACCTCAAGAACTTCTGGACTGAAGAGCAGTGGAACTCCGTAAGAAACGAAGACGGCCACATCTACATCATTCCTCAGTTCGGCAACCGCTGGATGTATGATACAGAAACAACTCACAACGATGAGGCTTTCTGGATCCAGGTAAGAGTACTTGAGTGGGCCGGCTATCCCAAGATCGAAACACTTGATGATTACTTCAAGGTAATTGAAGATTATATAGCAGCTAACCCCACAATGGAAGACGGCACACCCAATATCGGTTATGAGATACTCTCCGATGACTGGAGATATTTCTGCCTCGAGAATGCTCCGTTCTTCCTCGACGGTTATCCAAACGACGGTTGCGTTATAGTTGACAGAGATACTCACAAGGCTATCGACTACAACACAACAGATACAGCAAAGAGATACTTCAAGAAGCTCAACGAAGAATATCAGAAGGGCATCGTAGACCCCGAGACATTCACAATGAAGTATGACCAGTATATCTCCAAGCTCTCCACAGGCCGTGTTTGCGGTATGGTTGACCAGCACTGGGATTTCAATGATGCTGAAGTTTCCATAAAGAGCCAGGGCCTTGATGACTGCACATATGTACCTCTCGGAATCGTTATTGACAAGGGCATCGAGGAGCACTATCACAGCAATCCCGCTCTTGACGTTTCCAACGGTATCTCTATCACAACATCCTGCAAGGATATCGACGGTGCTCTCAAGTTCATCGACGATCTGCTTTCTCCCGAGATCCTCACTCTCCGTAACTGGGGTATCGAAGGCGAAGATTATCTCGTTGGCGATGACGGCCTCTTCTATCGTACAGAGGAAATGAGATCCAAGGCTAACGATCAGTCCTACATCAACCAGCACCTCTGCTCTTACAGCTACTTCCCCAACTACGGCGGTATGGATCACGATGAGAAGAACGCTGCTTCTCCTCAGTATCAGCCCAAGGAATTCTATGATTCCCTTTCTGAGCCTGTTAAGAAGTGCTTCGACGCTTACGGCGTTCAGACATACGTTCAGTTCCTCAACAAGTCCGGCGAGAACGCTCCTTGGTATCCTATGTGGTCTTATTCCAACAACTTCACATCCGATACACCTCACGGTCTCGTATGGGCAACCATGGCAGATGTTAAGCATGAGTACCTTCCTAAGGTAGTTATGGCTCCTGACTTCGAAGCTGCTTGGGAAGAGTACATGGGCGTTTACAACCAGAGATGCGATATCCCTGTATTCCTCAACGCTATCGACGAAGAGATCCAGAGAAGAATCGACGTTGCATCTGGTAATTGATCATAATCATTTATGATATGTTATTCGGGCAGACCCTACGGTCTGCCCGAAAAATACAGGATTCACTTTTGCAAAACCGACAGACAGCCTTGACAGGTCAAGGATGTCTGTGAGTTTTGCAGCAGTGAGAGGATAAATTCGGATACGGTGGTGCGATATGGCTAAGTTGGCGATCAATAAGAAGACATTGAAAAACCAGAAGACGCTTATACTCATGGGTATACCCTTTGCGATATATGCGATAATCTTCTGCTATGTTCCGCTTTTCGGTTGGATCATGGCATTCCAGAACTACAAGCCCAAGGATGGTATGTGGCATTCAAAGTTTGTAGGCTTGGGAAAATTTGAAAGACTGTTCAGCGATGATACATTCCTTAAAACCATAAGGAACACGTTCTGCATGGGTGCTATGAACCTGGTGTTCAGTACCATATTTGCGATACTCTTTGCCATACTGCTCAACGAGTTCTGGACACTCAAGGGCAAGAAGATCATCCAGACGGTATCGTATCTGCCTCACTTCCTTTCATGGATCATCGTAACAGGTATCTGCTTCGATGTTCTCTCCATGGAGAACGGCGTGCTCAATCAGGTACTCGTTGCGCTCCATGTCATACCCGAACCCATAAACTGGCTGGCGTACCCGAAATACTTCTGGTGGATAGTTACCTTCGCTCATTTGTGGAAGGAAACAGGCTGGAACAGTATCATCTATCTCGCAGCTATCACCTCGATAAACCCCGACTTGTATGAAGCGGCTTCCATAGACGGAGCGGGCAGACTTTCAAAGATATGGCACATCACCCTCCCCGGTCTCAAGCCTACTATCATGATACTCCTCATAATGAATATCGGTAACGTTCTCAATGCGGGCTTTGAAGTTCAGTACCTGTTGGGTAACGGTCTTGTACAGAGCGTTGCACAAACGATAGACATCTATGTTCTTAAATTCGGTATTTCCAACGGCGACTACTCTCTCGGTACTGCCGCAGGTATATTCAAAAGCGTAGTAAGTATCGCACTTATCGCTATCGCCAATGCAGGTGCAAAGGCAATGGGCGAAGAGTCACTGTTCTGATCCGGGAGGCGCAAAATGGAAAAGAAAGAATCAGCTTTTGGCAAGCATTCCTCAGTCACCAAGCCCGGCATGGCGAAGATGGGCATAAAAGCCCCCGCAGAGGTCGGCGATGGCTCCGGAAACATATTCAGCAGACGTACTACCGGTGATATCGTATTTGACACGATAAACACCATCGTGCTCATACTCTTCACACTTGTAGTCGTATACCCTCTTATCAACACCGTTGCGATGTCATTCAACGACGGTATTGATGCGCTCAGGGGCGGCATCACCTTCTTCCCCAGAGCATTCACATGGAAAAACTATGAAACGGTTCTTGCAAAGCAGGGCATGAAGACAGGTGCCGTCATCTCGGTACTAAGGACTGTTATAGGTACTCTTACTTCCACCCTCTGCACAGCGCTCCTCGCATATGTGCTCAGCCGCAAGAACTTCATATTCAAGAAGCCCCTTTCCATGCTCTATGTTATCACGATGTATGTAAACGGCGGCCTTATCCCCGTGTTCCTCGTTTATAAGGCCCTCGGCCTTACAAACAGCTTCTGGGTATACATCCTTCCCGGTATGGTAAGCGCATGGAATATGCTCGTGCTCAGAACCTATATGAACGGTATCCCCGAGAGCCTCAGTGAATCCGCTGAGCTTGACGGTGCAGGTCATTTCACCATATTCTTCAGGATAATCCTTCCGCTGTCAATGCCTGTTATAGCGTGCGTATCGCTGTTCTCGGCGGTTGGTCAGTGGAACTCATGGTTCGATGCGATGCTTTACAACAGAATGAGCGACAACCTCACTACTCTCCAGTATGAGCTCATGAAGCTCCTCTCCTCTGTTACGAACAACAACGCAAATGTTGAGACCATGAAGAATTCTGACAATATGGTAACTCCCAGAACGATGAGAGCTGCCGCGACTGTAGTTACAGCGCTTCCTATCGTTTGTCTCTATCCCTTCCTTCAGAGATACTTTGTTGCCGGTATGACCATCGGCGGCGTTAAGGAATGATTCTCTGAACGTTGTGACGTTCTTTACCGTGTGTTACGGTATGTGTCCGTCAGCCGCACATTAGGGGGAGTGCGGCTGAATGGATACATCTGAACCTTTTCCTTGGACGGAAGAGGTTTTTTTTATAAATACACTTGAACTTATGAAAAAAGTATGATACAATATAAAAAGATATTTATATGAATCGAGATGAAAGGCATGATTAACGGCAGAAAAACCATTGGTTTGATCTTGTGCGGAGTTACGGGCAATTATCAGAAGGATCTCTGCCGCAGCATGATACACAGCGCCGGAAACAGGGGTTACGACCTTCTTGTGTTCAATATCATAGGTACTATCGGCAGGGACTACAAGGGTTATGCCGACCATGAAAATAATTTTGCTGAGATCATACCTTTTGACAAACTTGATGCGGTCATATTTGACAACAGCAATGTAGTAGTCAGGGAATTCCGTGAACTGCTTTATGAGAAGCTGAGCAGGATCTCATGCCCTGTTATACTGATAGGATTTCCGAATGAGGATTTCTATGAGGTGCATTTTGATAACCTGAACGGTATCGCTGAAATGGTGGATCATTTTGTTGAACACCATGGATTTACCAAAATAGGATATATGTCCGGAATAAAGGATCATGTTGACTCTGTGCAGAGACTTGAAATGTTCCGAAACACCATGAAAAAGCACGGGCTCAATGAAGACGGAGTGGGTATATTCCACGGCGATTTCTGGTATAATTACGGCGAGGAAGCGGCGGATTATTTCTGGAACAAGTGCGGAGAGAGACCGCAGGCTGTTATCTGTGCAAACGACTATATGGCTGTATCACTTTGCGATGCCTTTGAGAATATGGGCGTCAAAGTTCCTGAGATGATAAGTGTTTCCGGATGCGACGGTGTGTATGAAGCAAAGATGCACTGCCCCGGGATCACTACCGTGGATAAGGATAATTCTCTCATGTCGGAGAAATGCCTTGAGATCATAGAAGACCTTCGCAATGGCAGACCGCATGAGCGTGTCAGCATTCTCCCGACCACTAACAGATATCTTACATCCTGCGGATGTGTTTCTCCCGCAGATGATGATGTGCGCCGCAAGGCCAATGAGTCCTTTGCCAATACGCTGGAATATCTGTATTATATCTATGATACCGAGTCTGCGATGCTTGAGATGAACAAGATCGACTCAGCAGAGGAGATAGAGGATACATTTGCCAAATACGGTGTCAATATAGGACTGTACGACAGGTTCTTCGTTTTTGCGTATGTTGACGATAACGACAAGAAGTCATATGAGCAGTCGATCACTGCCCCGACGAAAATGGTCTATCCCGCATTGTGGATAGATAAGATCGGTACTACGGTGCGTCCCGAAAAATTTGATGTTAGCACCTTTTTGCCTGCTGATACATCTTCCGAACCTCTGTGCTGCTATATATCCCATATACATTTTGGTGAACACTGCTTTGGCTATTCTGTAATACAGATGCACGGTGATGAGCCGTTCAACGAGTTCTACAAGATTTGGATGGTCAATATTGCAGTTTCCTTTGAGACATTGCTTCACAAAAACAGTATCCGTGCCCTCGTGAGCGATCTTGAAAAAGAAAGCACTCATGACAGACTGACAGGGCTCCTGAACCGAAGAGGTTTTGAACAGCGCTCCGATATCGCATTCAGAGAGATATGCAATTATCCCGAGCGTTCCCTCGGGGCGATCATGATAGATATGGACAGGCTGAAAAATATCAACGACATCTATGGCCATGCGGAGGGCGACTTTGCTATAAGAAAGCTCGCCGAGCTGATACTGTCCTGCTGTGAGAACGGTGAGATCGCCGGCAGAACGGGCGGTGACGAGTTTTACGTTCTTGCACCCGACTACGATCAGGAAAAGGCAGAGCGCTTTGCAGACAAGCTGGAAAAGGTGCTTGCGGAGTTCAATGCCTCATCGGGTAAGGAATACACCCTTAATGCAAGCTGTGGGTATTTCGTGAAGAAGGTAGCGGATATAGAGCGGCTTGAAGACCTTCTCAAAAAGAGCGATGAAAAGATGTACAGTGCTAAACGGAAGAAGTATTCCGATATAAGATACAACTGAAAAATGTCGGTATGCGGAACCTGTATACATAATTAAGCGCCATAATACTTCTGACTTAATATCAGAGGTATAATGGCGTTATTGTTACAGGCTCATGCAATAAGGTTCACTATCAGACCCGTGAGCATGGCTGAGAGCATGACAAATCCGATATATACGGCAAAATTGCGGTTGCCCAGAACGATCTTCAGCGCGCCGAGATTTGTTATCTTGGTGGCAGGCCCCGTTATCATGAATGCCGCCGCACTGCCCATGCTCATGCCCTGTGCCAGCCAACCCTGAAGAAGCGGTATCGTGCCGCCGCCGCAGGCATAGAGAGGCACCCCCACGGTCGCTGCCATGAACACTCCGAATGCTTCATTGCCGAACAGCCTTGACATAAGATCTGCGGGTACATATCTCTGAAACAGCGCAGAGAGCAGTATGCCGATAAGAAAGTATCCGCCGGTTGCCTTTATGTTTCTCCACAGGTTCTTCAGAAAACGCAACAGCATATTCGGGTCGGTGTCACGGCTTTTCGGCTCCTCAAAGCTCTTGAAGGTGAAATATCCCTTGTCTTTGCAGATAAGGCGCACCAGCGCCCCTGCGACAACGCCGCAGAGAAAGCAGGACACTATCCTCACGATCAGTGCGGTCGTGCCGAGGGCGGCACTGTATATGATAAGCTGAGGATTAAGGAGAATGGAGCTCATCATGAATGCTGCGAGCCAGTCGTCCTTTATGCCGCCCTTTGAGAATGAAGCGGCTATGGGTATAGTGCCGTACATACACAGCGGCGATGCTATCCCCAGAGCAGAGGCAATAAATATGCCCGCTGTCCCCGAACCGGTGCTTAGAGAGCGCATAGCGCCGTGTATCCTGTCTTTGAGGAATACCGACACAGCCGAGCCGATGAGCATTCCCAACACCCAGTAGACGAATATGTGTGAAAGCTGTACGGTGAAATAATACCATACAAAAACAAACTCAGTCCTTATCGTCCCAATCATTTTTCGTTACCGTCGTCCAGGTCTATGAGCTCATACGCCCTGTTGCCCAGACCAATCTCCTCGGCGTGGCGGAGGATGTACAGCCCGTTTTTCTTCTCTATCCTCTCTCTCATGGAAGCACCGTCGGGAGCGGCATAGATAAGGTCTACGCACGCCTGATCGAGCGCTACGGGGTCAAGGGAAGCGAGTATGCCTATATCGTGCATATCCACCTCAGCAGGCTCTGAAACGCAGTCGCAGTCCACTGAGATATGGTTCATGACGCTGATGTAGAGCATCTTTTCCCCGTGTCCCTCATAGTCTGACACAGACTTCGCCGCCTCAGCCATAGAGCCTATGAAATCATTCTGGTTTGTTATTATGGATCCGAAGTCGATCGGCGGCTGATGCAACAGCCCTGCTGAATGTATCCGCACTTTACCCTCACGGGAGGCGATGCCTATGGAGATGTTTTTGAGCGCACCGCCGAAGCCGCCCATGGGATGACCCTTGAAATGAGACAGCACCATGATAAAATCATAGTCTTCAAGGTCTTTGCCCACCCAGTTCTCTTTGAGCAGTGAACCGCCCTCAACGGGAATGACCATATATCCGTCCTTGTCCATGATGTCCACATCGGCTATTTCGGTGAAGCCGTGTTCTTTGGCGACCTGCATATGCATCTCTGTTTCGGCTCTCTTTGAGCCGCCGTAGGCGGTGTTGCACTCTATGATGGTGCCGTCAACGCTCTGCACCAGTTCCTTTATCAGCTCGGGCGACAGGTGGTTGGGGTTGCCTGCCTCGCCTGTTGAGAGCTTTACACCCACTTTGCCCTCTGCTGTGCGCCCAAGAGCCTCATAAGCCCTTTCAAGTCCTTCGGGGGTTATATCCTTTGTGAAATACACTGTCGAATTTGATGTGTATGCACGTCCCTCACTGTCCATGTCCTTTATATTATAGGGCTGATAGACCTCCGGCTCATATCTCATATGCAGGGAAAATCCCACACCGCCTGCGGCAAGCACTGCTATGACACAGCCTGCGGCCGCCAGCGCCTTTTTTCTCTTGTTCATAATTCCTCCCGTACAGCGCGATGCGGTCTGTTGAAAGCAGACAGCATCAAGTCTGATATTATGATAACACAGACAATGTTAAAAAGTCCTTAAAAATTTTAATACTAACTTCTGACCGATGTAAAAAGAATAATCAGCATAAATGCTCCCCGCCGTTCATTCGGCGAGGAGCATGATCGTGCCCTACGCATTATCTGCGGATCCTTCGCCGCAGAACCCGTATGTGAATGACCTGCCTCTTTTGCCGATCCGTTTTATGATGCCGCCTCTGTGCAGCACCGACAGTGCCACGGAAGTGTACTTTCTCGGCAGGTGTATAAGCTCTGACAGGTCTGAGGTAGTATATCCGTCATTTCTGAGACAGGGTATCAGCTTCTCCCAGTCACAGGGGACTTCTATGGATATCTCATCTATGAGCTTTGTGGGGAAGCGGTCTGTGACCGACAGGCGGTCATGCCTTCTTGCGGGTTTGCCTATCGCCGCAGGGGGAATGCGGTACTCATCACAGTCAAGTATCATTATGACAAAGGACAGGTTCTTGTCCTTCAGAAAATGCGCAATGGGGAACAACTCTCTGAATATCTCAAAGGCGGTGCCTTTGAGCGGTGAGATACGTGACCTCAGAACCTCTCCGTCCTCGCTCAGGGATACTATCCGCTTGTTCAAAAATACAGGGTATACCACCGTGACATGGGTATTAGGCAGGAATGCGGCGAGCTTTTCACGCAGAGCGGAGAAATGAGAAGTCTGTATCTCGATTATGCCTCGCTCACCGACTATATCGGCGATATGTCTGCCCACGGACAGCTCCTGACTTTCCTGGTCGTTCTCAAAATAGTTTTTCAGTACGGCGTGGACAGACCCCTCTCCCTTGGTGCCTATGCCCTTTATGAGCCTGCCGCCTTCCCGTACACGTTTGCAGGCTTCTTCAAACCTGATAAGATCCATTATTCGTCTCTCGCTTCGTTGAGTGCCTTGTTTATAGACGGATAGCGCCATTCATACGTTCTTCTGTCGAACAGTCCGAATGCTTCTCCGCTGACAAATGCGTTGTTGTCCCACCATATGCAGGGTATGCCGTACTGTGTTGCCTTTTGTATGTAGTATCTTGCACAGGCGGCTCTGTCATCAGTGTTGTGGCGGTTTCTCGTGCCGAATTCGCCGATTATGACAGGAGTGCCCTTGCTGATGAAAAGCTCATTGAGCACCTCCATGAGATAGTCTATATCCCTTGTGTCCGAGCTCTTGTCAGCGCTCCATGTGTCCTTCGCCTGATCGGGCTCTGCCAGTGCGAACTGATAGGGCAGGTATGCATGGACGGAAACTATTATCTTGTCGTCGTTCTCGGGCAGGGTTATATCGGCAAGCACGGTATCAGACGAAGATGCCGCATATCCGGGTATCATAAGATGTCTCTTGGCGTTGTTTCCGCCCTTTGTCCTTATGGTCTCGACAAAGGAAGCGTTCCAGCGGTTTATGATCTCTCTTGACTCCTTGTTTCCGCCTGTCCACTCCATCGGTGTGCCTTTGAGTCTGGGCTCGTTCATACATTCAAAAATAAGATGCTCGTTATAGTCGGCAAAATAGTCCGCGATCTGACCCCACAGCGCACGGAGCTTCTCATCGGCGAGGGCTTCATTCTCGGCGGTGGGCATATTCCATTCCTCGTGGTGCATATTTATTATGACGTACATATCGTCCTCAAGGGCGTAGTCTGCGATCTCTTTCACCCTCGCTATCCAGTCATCGTTTATCTTGTAGTCGGGGGCGTCGCCGAATTTGCCGTCCCACGTCACTGGTATCCTCAGCACGTTGAAGCCCTGCGATTTGACATGGTCTATCATCGTCTTGGTGGTGACAGGCTGACCCCATGCAGTTTCCCACATATCGGGAGTCTCATTCCCTGTGGGATTTGATATGAGTGCGTCGAGCGTGTTGCCGAGGTTCCAGCCGAGGTGCATCTCTTTCACAAGTTCCATTGATGAAATATCACGGATGGGTGTCGATGCGAATGAGGGCACAGCGGTGACATCAGCCGCCGTCTCTGCCGCTGTCTGCACGGTGGTCTCACTGACCGGTGCGGTATCTGCGCATGATGTCAAAGTCAACGACAGCATCAGCGCTGCCGCAGTGAATGCCAAAATTCTTTTCTTCATAGCTGTTCCTTTCATACTGCCCCGTTCATATAAAGGGGCTTGTCTCATCACGTCAAGTATGACACAGCGGACGTTATATGTCAAGCAGTATTTGTTTCGCTTTTTCGTATTTTTCAAGACGTTCTCTGTCCCGCTCGGTCACAACGTCCAAGCGTGAAGTGTCACTGTTGTGTTCAAGGTCGGCGAGCTTGACCTTGACGGCGGCAGGGTCGGAGCGTACAGCCCTGACATAATCGAAATAATCCACCCCGTCCTTGTGCGTGAGCAGGTCTACTGTGCGGATTATCGCTTCGGGAAATCCCTGTCTGCGCAGGTCGTCAAGGGTGAGCTCCGTGTCCTCCACTACATCGTGGAGCAGGGCGGCACAGACCGTGTGTTCGTCATCCATCTGCTCTGCCAGATGATACGGATGGAATATGTAGGGCAGACCTGAGCGGTCATATGTTCCTATATGCGCATCATATGCCGTCAGCAGAGCCTTTTTCGTGAGCGGTGTGTAGATCATTCCATTACGTGCTCCATTCCTATCTCGATTATGGTGCGTACATGGTCATCGGCAAGAGAATAGAATACTATCTTGCCCTCTTTTCTGAACTTTACCAGCTTGTTGTTTTTTAGCACTCTCAGCTGATGAGATACGGCCGTCTGGCTCATGCCGAGAAGCTGCGCCATGTCATTCACGCACAGCTCGGCTTCGAGCAGGGCGTACAGAAGCCTTATCCTTGTGGTGTCCCCGAATACCTTGTACAGTTCGGCAAGATCGTAGAGTATCTCATCGGGAGGCATCTCATCCGTAAGTTTTTTTACCGTGTCTTCATGAGCGCAGAGAAATTCGTCCATATCATCATTTCCTTTCCTTTATCGTCACAGGTATCCCGCAGACCGATTCTATCACAGTGTCCGACATCTTGGCGAGCCGAGAATTGAGCATACCCAGATATGCGGTATATCTGTCGGTGAGCTTTCCGAGCCTCTGCCCGTCAGAGCCTGTACTGCTCGTGACTACTATGAGCATATCACAGCTCTCATCGAGCCGCTTCAGGGTATAGGCTGTCTTTGTCACAGGGTCGCAGACGTTCTCGCCGAACATCTCGTTTGCAAGCAGATTGACTGCATCCTCCACCAGCACCGCACAGTGTTCGGGAAGGTGTATGTTGTGTATGTCATGTGTTCGTTCTATCGTTTCAAAGCCCTTGCCTTCACGCTGTTTTATATGGCGTTCTATGGTCTGTTCCGCTTCGGCGCAGTCGTTTATCATGGTGGCAATATATATCTTTCTTCCGCTGTAGCCCGAAAGCAGTGTCTCGGCGTGCTTTGACCTGCCGCTTTTGCATCCGCCGGTTATGAGTATCATAGCTTGTATCTCTCCATATCAAGGCTTTCAAATGTGTGTGCGGAGCGGTACAGCGCCAGCGCCTGATCTATGAGCGGCAGCAGCATCAGCGCTCCTGTGCCCTCTCCGAGCCGCATCCCTGCTCTTATGGGCGGTTCAAGACCCATTATGTCAAACAGCGCCGCAGATGCTTTTTCCGCCGACATATGAGATGGGAGCATATAGTCCGCAGTGCGTTTGTCTGTAAGATATGCACACGCCGCAGCGGCAGCAGACACCACGCCGTCTATTACGACAGGCACTTTGTACACGGCACCGCCAAGAAACAGTCCTGTCATGCCGCATATATCCAGACCTCCGACCTTTGCCAGTACGTCCGTTGGGTCGTTCGGGTCGGGGCGGTTTATTTCGAGCGCACGCCCCACAGCCCCGATCTTTCTTCTGAGCATATCATCGTCAGCCCCTGCGCCCCTGCCTGTCATTTCCGCAGGAGGCCTGCCTGTCAGGGCACAGGTCACTGCCGCCGCCGCAGAAGTGTTGCCTATGCCCATTTCTCCGACGGCGATGATGTCATATCTGTCTTTCAGTTCTCTAACGGTGTCTATGCCTGCTGTCACGGCAGATACCGCCTGTTCCTTTGACATGGCCGCCGTCTTCGTCATGTTCCGTGTGCCGTGCATGACCTTTCTGTTTATAACGCCCGTGGGAGTGATACCGTTTATGCCTACATCCACTGCAAAAACATCCGCATTAACACAATGTGCCAGGATATTGACGTTTGAGCCGCCCTCCGCAATGGAGCGTGCCACCTTGGATGTGACCTCCTGACCGCTCTGGGTGATATTCTCCTCCACAGCACCGCAGTCGGCGCACATTATTACGGCACACCGCCTGTCCATGTGTGGCTCTCCGCCCTGTATGCCTGCGATCTTTACGACCATATCCTCAAACACGCCGAGAGAGCCGACAGGCTTTGCTATTCGCCTCCACTGTTCACGGGCGGCGAATATGGCGTTTTGGTCAGGTGCGGTTATCAGTTCTGTTCTGTCCATAAGCAATACTCTTTTTTATAAAGCTTTCCGCCAGGTCGGGGCAGGCATACAGATACACATGGGGAAAGCCTGCAAAAAGACTCTCCGAGGAGTGTATGCATCTGTACGATATTCCTTTCCAAGGCTTGTCTGCGGTCATGTCACTGCCGCAGTCATCGGATTCATAGTAGTGGAATTCATGAGCAGGGAACGTTGTTCCCCGTTTAACGAAGCCGTCTGTGTCGGCGGTGAGAGTTATATATCCGAAGCGCCTGAGTTTGTCCGTTCTGTATGAACAGCCGTCTATGACACCAGCCGCAGGCATATCGTCTATGCTCCTGTGCAGGTACATGAAGCCTCCGCACTCGGCTATGCAGGGCATTCCGCCCGTGACAGCCGCTCTTACGCTCTCACGCATCGAGCTGTTCGCTGAGAACCCGGGGTGGAGCTCGGGATATCCTCCGCACAGATAAAGCGCATCACACTCAGGCAGTTCTTTATCACGGAGCGGTGAGAAATATCTTATTTCAGCCCCCATATCGGTAATTACATCAATGTTTTCGGGGTACATAAAGCAGAATGCTTCATCCCTTGATACGGCAATGACCGTTCTGCCGATATAGGGTGCCTTTGCAGGGGCGCACACAGGCAGTGCCGTATCCACAGACAAGATCCTGTCTATGTCTATATTTTCCTCGGCAAGACGGGCGAGCCTGTCAGCCTTTGCTTCCAGCCCCTGGATCTCATCGGGAGTGATGAGCCCCAGATCTCTGCTGCCAACGGATATATCATCGCATTTTGGCAGTCTGCCGAAATAAGTAGTGCCAACCTCGTCACAAAGGTGTTTGGTCTGAGAAATCAGGCTTTCGGGCAGTCTGTTGAATATGAAGCCTGCGATATGATTGGGCTTGTATTCAAGAAAACCTTTCATCACCGCACCTATCGACTCGCTCATGCCCTTTGCGTCTATGACGGCTATCACAGGCATTTCAAGGCACTGTGAGACAGAATGTGACGACCCTGCGCCGTTTGCACCGTCGTAAAAGCCCATGACACCCTCGGCAACGGATATATCGGCATCCTGCGAATACCGTGCAAATATTCCTCTCAGCATATCATCATCACAGAAGAAGCTGTCGAGGTTATGTGCATCCGTCCCTGTGACCCTGCGGTGGAACATAGGGTCGATATAATCTGGTCCGCACTTGAATGATGACACTCTGAGCCCTCTTTTCACCAGTGCCCTTGTCACGGCGCAGGTGACGGTCGTTTTGCCGCAGCCGCTCATAGTGCCCGATATCATTATCTTTTTCATATATACTATCCTGCTGTGTTTTGTCTTCATGTAGGATTATAGCATATATGAACAGAATTGTCAATGTTGATATGAGACCGATGCCGGACGTTATCCGCAATAATGGAAACACCGTCCACATCGGGACGGTGTTTCCATGTATAGGGTAGGAAGAACAATACAACAGAATTTGGCTTATTACACGGGCGACAGCTTTCCGCCGCCGGAGAGTGCCACCGTTTTGCCGCCGAGAGCGGGGTTTGATGCTTTGCTGTAATATATCGTGTGTCCGTTGGATCTTATATTTGAATAGTCCGCATCGGTGTTATTAAGCACGGTAACATAGCTGTCCGCAGTGACGTTCCATACGGAGGTGCCGTCAAGAGACACGGATACATCGCCCGTGTCAGCTGTATCGACCGCACCCGTGAATACAGATGAGGATGTGAGAGACAGCGATACGGAGCTTATCTCATCACAGGTGATACTGCCGTCAAGGGTCTGCTTTGCGGCTCTGACTGCGACACTGCCGCCGTTTTTGCCGGGAGTGCCCCAGTTGTTGGTGCTGTTGCCTGCCGCATCTATGAGTATGCCCGAGCCGAAGACCAGCTTGGTGTTTGTCAGGTCGATAACCGCATCGGTGTTGGTTATGTAGAACATAGGTCCTGTGGAAGTGGTCCTGAGAGTGCTGTTTTTGGCGGTAAACACTGCCGTTCCCTCCTCTGCGTCGCCCGAAGTGCTCTGATATAGCATGACACCGTTTTTGCCTGCGCCCGTCAGTGAAGAGGATTCAAGGGTGATAGAGTTCTTGCCCTCTACCACTGCCGTCTGTGCGCCTGTTGCCTGTCCCTTGCAGTTCACGGCGGTTATATCACCCGTGGAATATATGCACGGAGAGCCTTCACCGGAGCTTATCAGCACAGAGCTCACCGCACTGACCGTTCCGCCGCCCCTGTCTGTTGCGAGTGGAGCACAATGTGCGCCCTCTGTCTTTATCTTGACATTTTCTGCGGTCACAGTGCCGCCGAGGGTAGCGTCAAGACCTCTTGATGAATCATTCTTTGTGATGACGGTGGTATCCTTTACGGTGACAGATGCGCTCTCTCCTGCCGCAAACACTGCATTTGCGCCATCTGCATCGGTATATACATAGCTGTCGGATATATCCACCGTGCCGTTATCGGCAAGCACAGCCGCATTGAGCCCATAGAAGTTTGAGCCGTCCTCGCTGGTGGTGTCGCCTGTTTTATAGAGCTTTGAGGACTTGACTATGAATTTTCCGCTATCTGATGCCATTACGACGGATGTGTCCTCATCCGTGCTTTTAAGCGTCTTTGATGAAGCAGACAGGCTCTTGCCCTTTGCGGTGTATCTGCCCTTGACCTCAGAACTGGCGGCTTTTGACTTTGTGTCTTTCTTTGAGCCTTTGCCGTTCTTGTCCTTGATCATATCGGGTCTGTCCGTGTCAGCGCCGATACGGACCTCTTTGATATCACTGCCGTCATACACAAGGGTAAGTATATCATCCTTTACTATATCGCTCACCGAAGCCTTTTCACCGTTCTTGGTGAGTGCCGCTCCCGACAGGTCGATCACTATGCTTTCACCGTTTGCGGTGAAAGTGCCGTTAGTGCCGGATCTGCGTTCCATATCAGGTCTGCCGTTTTTATCCTGCATACGGTCTTTGCCCATGTTGCCCGACGGCATCTGAGGGGGCTGTCCTCCCTTTCCGCCTTGCCTTTCGGGGCGCTTTCCGTTCATATCGGGCGGAGTGTCTTTGCTTGCCGGAGCGTTTCCGTTGTCGACTTTTTTCGTGCCGAATGTTCCGAGGGACAGCTTGACTTTGGTGCCGCTGACGGAGGTCACCTTGCCGTATTTTACACTTTCGGCCTTTGCGGTGTCCTGCTTTACGGCAGTATCGGCCTTTGAAACCGCTGTCTCCGCCGAGACATTCATGGGTATGCACGCTATGCCCGATGCCATGACTGCCGCCAGTATCCTTATCTTTGTTCTCTTCATACCTGTCATCCTTTCGGTTTTTTATTTGGTAATGTTATATCATATGTTCCTTAAAACAGTCTTTAATAATTGCGGCATATCATCATTTTCTCAAAAGCACTTGATATTTCGCTTTAAAACTGGTATAATCAGTTATACTGAAATAAGCGGCAGACATATTTCGTCAGCCGTATCATGTAATCAGATCTTTCTTAAAAGGAATAGGTGTTGTTATGAAAGATGAATATACAAAACTCTCGGAGGTCGAGATAGGCAAGAGCATAGAGCGGCCGCTGCTTGTCGCCGCAATAAACGAGGGAATGTCAAAGAACGGCAAGCCCTATCTGCGTGTCACCTTCAAGGACGGTTATACCGATGAAACGGCTATGATGTTCGATACTTCAGCCGCACAGCTTGAAGCGATGGGCGTGAGAAAGAACGAGGTCGCATATGTAAAGATAGCTGTCAGCGACTATCAGGGCTCAAAGAGCATGAAGATAAACGAAATATCCCCCAACAAAGACCCGTCTGTTTCGGTCAATGACTTTGTAAGGGTGCCTCCCGTTGACATGGATGCCATGTACGACGAGATATGCGCTCTGATAAAGAGCACTGCCGACGATATGCACGGAAAGTTTGAGCCCCTTGCGGAGCTTACCCTGCGCATACTCGACGAACACAAGCAGTCGTTCATGACGTCTGCCGCCGCCGTGTCCATGCATCATGACATAAGGGGAGGACTTCTCTATCACTCTTATCGCATGGTGAAAGCCGCTGATGCCCTTTGCGGAGTGTATGATACTTTAGACAGGGAACTTCTTCTATGCGGCACGGTGCTGCACGACATCGGCAAGATATGGGAATACAAGACTGAGCCAACGGGGGATGCGGAATTCACACGGAGCGGTGTGCTTTTCGGTCATCTGTACCTCGGCGCATCACTCATCAAGGGCTACACAAAGGATCACAACTACAATATGGAGAAGGTACAGCTCCTTATCCACCTGATACTGTCGCATCACGGCACACAGGAGTGGGGCGCTGTTGCCTGCCCTGCCGTGGCGGAGGCGTTCGTTCTGCACTACATCGACAACATTGATGCAAAGCTCTATATGTGCGAGGAATTCTGTGCCAATATGGAGCCGGGGCAGATGACCGAGAAGCGTCCCTTCGGTCTTGACAACAAGATATACCGACCCGAATACAAATGAGGTGTGACATATGAGCATAGACTGCTGGCTCGATGACCCTGTGGTGCCCCGTGAGCCGATAAAGCGCATAAAGGGCAGGAGCATCACCGACAGGATACATGACTATACGGTCATAGATATAGAGACCACGGGCGGCTTTACCGACTGTGAGATAATAGAGCTTGCGGCTGTCAGAGTCAGGAACGATAAAATTACAGACACGTTCAGTCAGCTTGTAAAGGCATCTGAGCCGCTCCCGCCGTTCATAGTGAATCTCACGGGCATTGATGACGCTATGCTGGCCGATGCGCCGCCTATTGCGGATGTACTGCCCCGCTTCCTTGATTTTGTGGGCAATGACGTGTTGCTCGGACATAACGTGGCATCATTTGACAGCAACATAATATACGACAACTGTGCAAAGCTCGGTCTGAGGCGATTTGACAATGATATGCTGGATACTCTCAGATATGTGCGCCGCTGTGATACGGGCTCGCCCGACAACAAACTGACCACTCTGACGGCATACTACAAGATAGACCACGAGAATGCCCACAGAGCGCTTGCGGACTGCATCGCCAACCACAAGCTGTATCAGATCATAAGAGATATGTACAATGGAACAGAAAAAAAGAGTATCGCCGATAACGATACTTGAGATACTCGCTCTCTTATACGGTACGTTTTTCGGTATAAGCGGCACTGTGAAGACACTGAGATACACTGTGAAGTATACTCCGTGCTTTGTGTTCGCAGTCGTTGGGATAGCCTTTGCGGTGATGCCGGCTGTCAGGATCAGAAGGAGATATACAGCAGGGGCACGGGGGACTATCTTGTTATGGAAAAGGGGTATGATGCGGATGGATGAGAAGATATGGTATCTGAACATCGAGGCAGTCCCTAAAGACACGAGCCCCGAAAAGTCTGAGTTCGGCGGAGCCTTTGTCAACATATGGGTGAGAGCCGCTTCAAAGGATACGGCACTTCTGAAGGCAAGGGAATATGTTGACAGCGAGGAATGGGTATTTGTGGAGCTGAAGGATATGCATGAAGCAAGGTGTGAGACTTATCTGAGTGAACCGGGATCTCTTGAGGGCTATGACAATGCCTGTGAATACGGCATAGACGCTGAGTTTTATACATGGCCTGCCGAAGAATTAGTATAAAAATGCACGGGATGATCCTTGTGCAGTTTTACTGATCTCTATGAGTACAGACGATCTCTGCCCCGATGATTGCACAGTATCGTATTGATGGTCGCTTGGTATTTCTTGTCTATACTGAGGGCAAAACCGGTATTATATATTATAGACAAAAATCGGGCGTATAATTTTACATTATGCAGATTGACTAAAATCGCAATAAATGGTAAAATGTACACAGGTGTAATCGTTTGCATCATCATGAGAAAGCAAAAAATGGCAGGAAAGGAATAAAAGTATGAAGATAAGAAAAACACTTGCGGGGCTGACCGCTCTGCTGATGACCGCAGGTCTTGCATCCTGCGGCTCGACCGAACCCACTCCCACCGAGACCACAGTCACAACCACGACCGCCGCAACAGTGGAGCTCAATACCGCCGTGCTCAATGAAGAAGATCAGGCAACTCTTGACGACGTTACGAGCAAGCTGCGAGATGTGGAGCTTGAGAACAAGACTGTCAAGTGGCTGGCTCACTATGACATAAACCCCAACACGACCCAGGGCGGCTCCGAATCTGTCGAGCTGAATATGTTCAGAACGAAATACGGCGGAGAGATACAGTATTATCCCACCACATGGAATACAAGATATTCCGACCTGTCCACATACGTTCTGGGCGGCGAGGGCATTGACTTCTTTCCTGCCGACACAGCCGCTCTGCCCAAGGGCATAATCAGCGGTATGTTCCAGCCGATAGACGATTATATCGACATCAATGATGAGTTGTGGTCAAATGTTTCCGAAGGTATGGAGATATTCAACTTCAACGGCAAGCATTATCAGTTCGTCACCGGCATAACCGCTGAGCAGGTGTGCTTCTATTCGGCAAAGACCATAGACGAGAACGGTCTTGACGACCCCTATGAGCTCTGGAAGGACGGCGACTGGAACTGGGACAGCTTTGAAAGACTCCTTGTGGAATTTATAGAAGCAGATCCCGACGACCATTACGGACTTGACAACTGGTTCAATGAGAAGGCACTGTTCCTCTCTGCGGGCGTTCCCTTTGTCACCACCGATGAGAGCGGCACACTTGTCACAAATGTGCTCGACCCCACTATCGAAAAGGCTATGGACTTCCAGTACGATCTCAACCAGAAGGGGCTTGTGCTCGACCTGGGTATGTTTGACTGGAATATACAGCCTCAGTTCATGGGCGAGGGCAGGGAGCTCTTCAACATAGTCGGTGCATGGGATATACAGTCCAACCCCGAGGTATGGGCAACAGGCATCGCACCCGATGACCTGCGCATGGTGCCCGTTCCCTCGCCCAAGGGCTCAGACCCCTATCAGTCTGCCACCGTCAACGGCTGGTGCCTGTGCAAGGGCGCTGACAATCCTCTCGGCGTTGCGCTTTACAGTGAGTGCGTGATACTTGCAGGCACCGATGAAGAGGCAAATGCCATAGGCGAACAGAAGCTTCGTGATGATTACGGCTGGACAGATCACCTTATCGAGACCAATAAGGAGATAAACAAGCTTGCCAACGAATATCCCGTTGTTGATCTTGCGACAGGCGTTTCTACCGATGTAGCGTCCCTCACTACCGACGGCGGTTCGGAGATAGGCCTCAGAGCGGCTTTCCACGGTATACCGTGGTCGACTAACCGTGAGGAGATAGGTGAGGTAGTGGATATGCTCGTCAAGGAAGCCGATGAGCAGATAAAATCAATGGGCTGACCCTATCAGCCACAGCACCCATGCGGTGCTGTGGCTTTTCTTGAATGGACATTTACTGATCGCTCCCGGATCTTTTGACGGCCTACAAGTCTTGGAAGCCTTATATGTAAGCGTTTGCGGCTTGTTTCTTGTCTTTGGAGCGGCCGCAGATCTGTATTAGAAAGTGAGTCGTTTGTGAAAAGATATATTCCCGAAAAAATGATAAGAGAGAGCAGATTCAAGGACTTTTTTGCCTCTCTTGACAACAGCGAAAGACAGCAGGTGACAGACAGGATAGAAAGACTTATCGCAGAGAACACGGAATATGCCGATAGCAGGAACTATGGGCATCTGTGCAATCTTCTTACATCACTCGCTCTGGTGATGATCCTGGAGGAAAACGGAAAAAACCGCAGGGAAGCGGAAAAGATAGTTGCAGATGCCATGTACAGGTTTATTGAGCCGCAGATCATTTCAATGAAAAAGCTGTCGGCTCACAGCTGGTTCGTCGGTTTTCTGAAAGTGACCATGCCCGTAAAGTTCAGGTCTACGCTGGGATACGGCTGGGATGTGGATTTTCCCGAGTGCCCGTCAGACACATTTTCTATGACCACCCGTAAATGCATATATCAGCAGATATTCACAAAATACGGCTATCCCGAAATGACGGTTGTGTTCTGCAAGGTGGATGATATACTTTACAATGACCTGCCCGGAGCGGAGTTTACCTATACCGAGCAGATAGGCACGGGCGGCAGTATGTGTGACTATTCGTTCATAAAGAAACGCTGATGAAGGCTCGGCAACTTGACATTTTTACGAACAGGGTGTATAATGTGACAGCGGTATCATATTTGAATTGCAAAGCCGATTTGGGTGTGGAATGTGACCCGGCTGAGATCATGTGCGGGCTAAAGCTCCATATCGCCGGGTGTATCGTGAAGGAAAATCTATGGAGGGTACAGAGATGACTGATTTTACTGCGATCACAGCCTGCGGCGAGTGCTGTAACGGATGTGCGAAAAAGACAGAAGGTGTCTGTCCGGGGTGTCTTGAAGCCGATGGGATAGTTCCCGAATGGGCAGAGTCGGGGATGTGCAGGGTACACGCTTGCTGTAAGGAACATGATGCACGTTTCTGCGGCGTATGCAAAGAGTTTCCGTGCGAAAAGCTCCCGCAAATGATCTCGTGGAACCCTGATATTATCAGGCATCTTTCGGTATTGAGAAACGAATACCTTGATCAAGGCCCGGGGGATATATGATCATGGAATATGACATTAAGGAGGAAACACTATGAATTACATCAACATTGCAAACGGACCTCAGAATGTATCGGCAATAGTTCAGGGCTGCATGAGAATGCCTGCACTGAACAAGGAAGAAGCCGCAAAGGTTATACGGACAGCGTATGACTGCGGAGTGAACTTCTTTGACCACGCTACCTGCTACGGCAACGGAGAGGCTGAGACACGATTTGCCGAGGCTTTTCCCATGACCGGGATAAAACGTGAGGATTTATTCTTGCAGAGCAAGTGCGGACTCTGCTTTGAACGCAATGAGTTCGACTGGACAAAGGAGAATATACTTGCGAGCGTTGACGGCATCCTGCAAAGACTGAAGACCGATTATCTTGATACGCTCCTCCTTCACCGACCCGATGTGCTTTTTGAGCCCGAGGAGGTAGCCGAGGCATTTGACATACTCGAAAAATCAGGAAAGGTGCGTTTTTTCGGTGTGAGCAACCTCGTCCCCATGCAGGTCGAGCTGCTAAAAAAATTTGTAAAACAGCCGCTTGTGATTAATCAGGTGCAGTTGTCTATCGAGCAGTCACAGCTTATAGATCAGGCTCTTTATATGAACAACAAGACGACGGAATTCTCCGTCAACCGTGACGGGAATGCCCTTGACTACTGCCGTTTGAATGACATAACGATACAGGCGTGGTCACCGCTTCAAAAGGGTATGTTTGGAGGTACATTCATAGATGATCCCGAATATCCCAAGCTCAATGCCGCTCTTTCGGAGATAGGCGAGCGTGAAGGAGTATCAAAGGCGGCTGTTGCAATTGCATGGATACTGCGCCATCCCGCAAGGATGCAGGCAATAATAGGGACCATGAACCCTGCTCATATCACCGATATATGTGCGGCATCCGATGTGAAGCTGTCACATCATGACTGGTATGCACTGTATCTTGCCGCAGGAAAGTATCTGCCGTAAAATGATGAGAGCCTTGTCTGTATAAGGCAGGGCTCTCGATTTTTTTCAATATGCAAAGGAGATAAACGTTACGGAATACTTTGATATTGTTGATGATAGCGGAACGCCCACGGGTGATGTGATATCCCGTGAGGAAGCACACAGACAAGGTATACTCCACAGAACAGCCCATGTCTGGATAGTGAGGGAGAAGGACGGCGGCTTTGACGTTCTGCTGCAAAAGAGAAGCAAAAACAAAGAATCATTCCCGTCGATGTATGACACATCATCTGCCGGGCATATCCCTGCCGGAGAAAAACCTCTTGCTTCCGCACTGAGAGAGCTTGAGGAGGAACTGGGGATAACCGCCGATGAAAATTGTCTCACTTACATCGGGCGGTTTCGCATAAAATATGAAAAGACATTCCATGGCAAGCTGTTCAGGGATAACGAGATCACTGATGTGTATCTGTACAGGGAGCCCGTGGATATTTCAGAACTGCGATTGCAGGCATCGGAAGTTGAGGAGGTCCGCTGGTTCGACCTCGCTGATGTGCAAAAAGAGATACAGGTAAGCAGAAAACGTTTCTGCGTTCCTGCTGAGGGCCTTGAACTGCTGGCAAGACATCTTGGCGCAGACATAGAGTGAATCATATAGGAGAGAAAATCATGAAAAACAGACAATACGCTGTTGCATCACTGTTTGCTGGTATCGCTGTGTTGCTTTTCGGTACGGTCATCTGTTCAGCGACAGGGGTGGACGAACATTTAGCACTGTTGCTTGGGGGAATAGCAGGCCTCGTATTATACAAGCAGAAATATCCGCTTGATTTCTCAGAACAGCTCCGTTCATTTGATATGACCGTTCCCATAATGATGCTGATACTCAATTTTACAGCCTGTGAGCTGAGCGCATCACTGTTCGGACTGACAGCATCACGTTTTATGACCGTAACGCACCATGCCGCAGCCGTATCTGAGATCACTCCTATGGCTGTCATAGGCTCGGTCATCTTTGCCCCGGTGGGAGAGGAGTTGCTTTTCAGGCTCTGCGGTGTCGGGCTTATGAAGAGATCGTTCGGCAGGTTCTTTGCTGTGCTTTTTCCCACGGCTGTCTTCTCTGTTATGCACTTTGCTAATCCGCAAAATCTTGTGAATGTGTTTGCGGGAGCGGTGGTGCTTGCTCTGTGCTACTATTACACCGAGAATATAATTTACACTGTTATTGTGCATATCATGCATAATGCACTGTGTTTGCCCGATGCATCTGTTCTGTACAACAATGTCAACGGCTTTGAGATACTCACTCTGCCGTTTGCCGCCATAGGCACAGTTCTATTTGCCGCAGGCATGGTTTGGTATATCATGGTGTTCAGAAAGAAATATGCCGACGGAAAAGGATCCGCAGTAAACCGATAATGCCGATGGTACTGAGGAAATGGTTGCAGTGTATGATCCTGAAGCTCAAGGAGCTATACCTGGACAAAAGGGAAGATTTGTAATAATAAGTGAGATAGACTAATGGTGGCAAAAAACGGCATATATGCATTATATAATGACACTGAGTATCTTTGTGAATTTAAGAATAATGGAATTACTCTTTATTCATGGGATCTAAATGATTTGGCTAACGGATTTGTAGCCAATGGTTTATATGGATGCATTAAGAAAATTAGCAAATCCGAAATTATTAAAGTATATTCCTACCATACAAGCGCAAGTTATAACAGTATAATGTGTAGTATTATTGGACCAAGCCTTATTACAGGCAAATATTTTCTTGAAACAGAAGATTGGATTAGTATCACAAGTAATGCGTCAGGTAATAAGATATTATTGGATAAAGTTGAAAAAAATGGGTTTAAACGTGGTCGCGAAATTGGTCATGGGATGTTTACTTATGTTAAATATGTATCTCCAGGTGATCCCAATCTGCAGATTTTCGAACAGCGCACAGAGATTGATGTGAATTCGTTGTAATCACATGATAATGAAATGGCCGCCTTACCATAATTGTCGGTAAGGCGGCTTTGCCATGATCTGCTGTATTGTTATGGCGCACAATATCATTCATTCATATCAATGATCTCCTGCATTAGCCTTATGTATTTATCACATTCAAGTACCGTTCCGAAGTGTCCGTTCTTGATATATTCCACTCTTGCTTTCGGAAACAGGTGCTTTAATGATGCCTGTTCATCAGCCGAAAAGAAATCCTTTTCGGGAAATATCAACAGTACCCTGTCGTCAAAAGCCGAAAAATCCTTTCTTTCGCACGGAGTCAGATCAAGTCCCGACATCAGGCTTGTGATGTGTATGTCTTTTTCTCTGGTATAGTCTTTGAACATACACTCAAACATCTGCCTCAGATACTGCTTGTCCTGCGGCGTTTCATTGACCGCATATCTTTTCAGGCTCTGGTCTGCCGACTTTATTTTCAGTTTGTCGTAGTTGCAATGCTTCATATACCAGATAAACAACGGAAGTATAAGGAATTTCTTCTTTGAATTTCTGATAGTTCTCTCGTCAAGTCTCGCTGTCGAAAAGAGTCCAAGTCCGGAAACCGTTTCCGGATATTTTTTTGCGAAGATCTGTGCCATCAATCCGCCGAAGCTTGCACCCGCAAAGAAAGCTTTGTTTATATTGAGCTTTTTAAGAAAAAGACTGACCGCATCCGCTGTTTCTTCACAGGTCTTCAGTTCAATGGGATAGTCAAATATCACCGTCCTGTATGAAGCGGACATCTTTTCCACATATTTGAACCACATTTCCGAGCAGTTCATACCGCCGTTTAGAAACACAACACACGGTCTGCCCTCATCTCCCGCTGTAACATAGCGAATAACGGCGCTCCCGATCTTCATTTCCTGATACTGATATTTTTTTAAAAAGCTTTCCAGTTCATCACGATAATCCATGATATCACTTCTCCCTGACATAATTATTGATCGTTTCAAAGATAAGGTCAACGGTCGTATCCAGCGATTTTTCAAAAAAGGTCTCACGATTCTGATAGACAGCATAGATGCCCTTTATAAGATTGACAACTGCTCCCTTATCAAAGTCCCTGCGTATACCTTTGATATAGGGGATGACAGCATCGAGACGCTCCGTGTCTGCTTTGTTTTCAAAATACGGACCATCCGAGATATGTGTTTTCAGCCAGACCCAATCCGCAAGTTTTAGACGAAGCAAAAAATTGTTTTGCGGACGAAAGAATTCACGATAATATTTAAGGAATTCTTCGACAGGGATGCTTTCACCGTTCGCAATACGACTTTTGAGTGCATCAAACGACCGTTCTTCCATGTCATTTATCAGCGCGACAGCAAATTCTTCCTTTGATCTGTAAAAGTGATAGAATGTTCCCGTTGCGATCCCTGCCTTTTTAGCGACCTGAGCGACTGTCATTTCCTTGAAGCCGACCGAACCTGCAAGGTCGCTGCCTGCCTGAAGCAGCTTTGCTGCAATATCCTGCTTTTGCTCATCTGTGAAGCCGACTGCCATATGATCTCAGCCTTTCATATGAATATTTGAACTTGTCTGTTCATATGAATTTTATCACACAAATATTCACAAATCAAGCGTATTCACCTGATTTTCACATACTTTTCTCCAAGCTATCACATTTTGAATTGTATCATCCATTTCGGTGCTTTCTTTATGTACCGGCTATCAGACAGAACCGTCGGATGATTTTTTGTTCCGCCGCTCTTGCAATGTGATGCAAAATAATGTATAATTATATACGCTGACAGACCATGAAAAGAAGGTATTGATATGAACCTGATGGATGATGTAAGGAGATTTCCCCTGTTTTACAGGGTAAGACATGACCATGACATTAACGTGTACATAAGCGAGCAGAACAAGTCGCTCCATTCAATGGGATATACAGAGCACAGCTTTGCGCATATAGGCGTGGTGGCTGACCGCACTTCGTATATACTTGAAACTCTGGGAGCGGATGACCACACGATAGACCTCGCACTCGTTGCCGCATGGATGCACGATCTCGGCAATGTGATAAACCGAAATGACCACAGCCAGTCGGGGGCGCTGATGACGTTTTATCTGCTTGATAAAATGGGTGTGCCCTCTGAGGACATAGCGCCGATAATAAGAGCCATAGGCAACCACGATGAGGGCAGCGGAGTTCCTGTCAGCGACATAGCCGCCGCACTTATCATAGCAGACAAGTCGGATGTACGCAGGAGCCGTGTGCAGGACGATGACCCGAAGGATTATGACATACATGACCGTGTGAATTATTCCGTAAGGTCGTCACTGCTGAAGATCAACAAAGAGCATACTGCTGTAAAGCTGAAGCTTGATATAGACACAAGATACGGCGACATAGGGGAGTATTTTGAGATATTTCTGGAGCGTATGCTGCTGTGCCGCAAGGCGGCGGCTTTCCTGAAACTGGATTTTAACCTTATCATAAACGAACAGACCCTGATGTAAGGACAGATGTGTATATGAGATACAGGATAAACCGCCGCACAGGCGACAGGATAAGTGAGATAGGCCTTGGGTCTGCATATATCTATGAAGCGGGAACAGACACCGCAGTAAAGATACTCAGACGTGCATATGAGGGCGGCGTGAACTTCTATGATCTGGCCGCAGGCGACGGAAAGGCGTTCCCTATGTACGGAGAAGCCTTTGCGGACGTGAGGGATGAAATATTTTATCAGATACATTTCGGCGCCGACTACTCAAAGGGAGAATACGGCTGGTCGCTTGACCCCGAAACCATAAAAAGATCCGTGGCATGGCAGCTTGATACTCTGGGCACTGACTATATAGACTATGGCTTCATACACTGTCAGGACGAGCTCTCCGACTGGGAGAAGTACCTCAGAAACGGTATATATGACTACATAATGCAGCTGAGGGAACAGGGCGTGATAAAGCACATAGGTCTGTCATCCCACACGCCGTCGGTCATTGAGAGGATACTTGACGAGATACCCGCGGATATGCTGATGTTCTCCATAAACCCTGCATACGACTACGGTCACGGGGACTATGCAAACGGCGGCGTTGATGAACGTTCAAGACTTTACAGCAGATGTGAGAGCGAGGGTATAGGCATTTCGGTCATGAAGCCGTTTTCGGGCGGACAGCTCCTCAGTTCGGATTCACCCCTCGGGCGTGCGCTCACGCCCTATCAGTGCATAAGATATGCGCTTGACAAGCCCGGCGTGCTGACCGTGCTTCCCGGAGCACAGACAACAGACGAGATAGAAACTCTCCTTGCCTATCACGACCAGCCCGAGAGCGCTCTTGATTATTCCGTCATAGGGGAGTGCGCACCCACGGAGGCTGAGGGAAAGTGCGTCTACTGCAACCACTGCCGCCCGTGTCCCGTGGGCATAGACATAGGGCTTGTGAATAAATACTATGACCTGTCAAAAGCAGGTGACCTGATGGCGGCAGACCATTACGGAAAACTGACACTGACCGCATCCGACTGTATCGCCTGCGGCCACTGCGACAGCCGATGTCCGTTCGGGGTGCATCAGTCGGCGAGAATGGCTGAGATCGCAGAATATTTCGGAAAATGAGTGAGGTAATTATGGAACTTAAAGCATACAGGGGACATATAAGAAATCACAGAGCGCTCTGCGCAGAGCTGGGGATATCCGGCGAGCTTTCCCGTGAAGAACGTGAGAAGGAGATACTTTGCAGGGGTTATGAAAAATGGGGCACAGATCTGCCCGAACATCTTTACGGTATGTTCGCTTTTGCCATAGAGGACGGAGACAAGACGATATGCTTCCGGGACCATTTCGGAACAAAGCCGTTTTACTATGCTCTTTCGGGAGGAAAGCTCCTTTACGGCACCATGATAAGGGATATCATAGACACGGAGGGCTTTGAGAAAGAGCTCAACCTTCCACTTTTGCAGATATATCTGAGCCTTACCTATCCCGCAGGGGAGGAGACGTTTTTCAAGGGCGTAAAAAAGCTGATGCCGGGGCATTATCTTGTGTATGAGAACGGCAAGGTGACCGTCACCCGATACTGGACACCGGAATTTCATCCCGATGATAGCAAGACCGCCGAGGAATGGGCTGACGAGATACACGAGACCTTAAAGCAGATGATGTATGAGGTAAAGACCGATGACGAAACGGCGGAGAGCTTCCTCTCGGGCGGCGTGGACTCATCGTATGTGCTTGCTATGTCAGATGCAAAGCGTGCAAATTCCTGCGGATATGACGAGGAGCGTTTCGATGAATCCCGTGTGGCGGCAAAGACTGCGGAGATACTGGGCGTTGAGCACAGCGTTGCAAAGATAACTCCCGAGCAGTTCTTTGAGGTAGTGCCGTATGTGATGAAAAATATGGAGCAGCCCCTCGGTGATGCCTCTGCGATAGTATTCACCCTGGGCTGTCTTGCGACGGCAAAGCACACAAAGCTCTGCTATTCGGGCGAGGGTGCGGATGAATTTTTCGGCGGATACAATATGTACCGCAATGCAGAGCGTTACGGCGATGAACTCAGGAATTTCTATGTTGGCAACACCAACATAATGAAAGAGGATGAGAAGAAAAGGCTCCTGCTGAGTTATGATCCCGAGGTACTGCCCATAGACCTTGTAAAGCATATCTATGATGAGACAGAGGGACTTGACCCTCTGACAAAGATGTCGGATGTGGATATACAGATATGGCTCGAGGGCGACATTTACCTCAATGTAGACAAGATGAGCACAGCGGCAGGTCTTGAAGTCAGGATGCCGCTGACAGACAGGCGTGTATTCGATATCGCATCACGTATGCCGTCACGTTTCAAGGTGACAGAGGAGCAGAACAAGGTGGCTTTCCGCATGGCGGCGGCAAAGGTATTGCCCGAAGAGATAGCGTTCAGAAAGAAGCTTGGTTTTATAGTGCCCATAAGGCTGTGGCTTGCAGATGAGAGATACAATGGGGATGTGCGCAGACTGTTAAACTCCGATATTGCGGCAAAGTTCTTCAACACAGACGAGCTGTCGGCAATATACATCGAATACATAAACGGCAACTCTGACCTGTGGAGAAAGATATGGACAGTATATACATTCCTTGTGTGGTATGAGGAATACTTTATCCGCCGATGAACGTGCGGACGCTTTCCGATACGGTAAACAGAGAGAAGAACGGATCATTCGCGCCTTTGCTTCTTGAGCGAAGTGCAGTGAGATACTCAACAAAGGACTTTGTGACAATGAATGAAATGACTGGAGAATAAATGTGGGAAAGATAATAACGGCTGTAATAGCAACAGCAGTGTGTGTATGTCTGTGCTCCGCCTGCGCATATAACAGTGCAGACAAGGAAATGCAGGAGTTGATCGGATCCGTGGTCAGCGAGACCTCTGTGCCGTATACCGATTACGACAAGGATGATCTGGGCACGCTCGACAAATACATCACGCTCACCTGTGAAGGCCTGACGCTCGATGTTCCCGAAGGTCTGCATAATGACTCCGATCACAAAAGTGAACATGACACCATAAACGATCTGCGCAGAAGGACATATTTTTCCGGTGAGGATCATAAGGACTCTGAGTACGTGGTAATATTTCAGGAGCCATGTGAAATACCGTTCGATGACACCGTGGATGATATTAAAAAGAAACATGGCAAGGCGTATGACAGATTTCTCGGAAAGCTTGGTTTATCAGAGATAAATGACCATTATGACTTCTGCGATGTTCTGTATTCGCTTGAAAAGATAGATGTGAATAAGCTCTCAAAAAAAGAGAAGAGCGTCTATAATGAATTTGCGGTGTTCAGACAGATACTCGCCTCATCGGAAAATAAGCACACATACCGCTTTAAGAAGGATGGCTTCAGGGGATTCGTTTATGATTGGAGTGAAGATAAGGTGTCATTCATAGTAGAAATATCTTCCGATAAGGAGCCGAATAATATGCATTCTGTAATTATATCCGCTCCCGACACGGAATCGGCATACAAAATAATAAACTCCATAAGAATGGATGAATGAAAGTGCGTCGCTTTCGGCTCTGTCCCGATGACCGACATCCTTCCTGACACAAATATCCCCTTAGAGTTTACACGTTTATCGTGTGTCTGCTCTGAGGGTATCGTTTCATGACGCACCGGTTTTCAGTTCATCTGTGAGAATATGGACGGGAACTCCGACAGCTCATATGTCACATACATATCACCGCTGCCTCCGGGGACTCTGAATGTCACCGTCACAGTGCTGACATATGCCCTGAGATAGCTGTCACCGTTGAAAAGATCGACGATGTATAGGCTGTCCGAGGGGGTTATGTGGTCCTTTCTGACGGGCTCGCCGATATCGGTGAGCTCTCTTATCAGCTCGTCTGCCGTCACGGGGTCAAGCGTCTGCGGAAGGCCTGATGCCGTGGATATCACCGTCACGTCTCCGCCGAGGTAATCGTTGTATATCGTCTGAGGGGTGACGTTCCTGTTGTCTCTTTCTATGATGGCTCTCGGCTTTACGCTGTTCGCACCGTATGTTGCCGCACCCGAGGAGGGAACGGTGTTTGCAAACAGGCTGTCAGCAAGCTCACCGTCGTATATGGTGTAGAAGTCAAGACTCTCTTCTTCGTCGGCTTCCTCTGCGTATACCTCGTCATCCTCCACATCGTCAACGTCATCCTTTTCAAAGTCGTAGAGGGGGGTATCCTCTATGACTTCGGGAACATCGGCGTTCTGCTCGGTCTGAGCCTGTGTGGTCTGCTCGGCGGCCTGTGTCTCTGCGGGGGCAGAGGTGACAATGTTCACTACCTTAGAGCCTTTGGCGTTTTGTGTCGGCGATTTCAGGTTTGGTGCGGAATTGACAGCATCTTCACTGTTGTAGGGCACTGTTTCCACTGTCACGGTCTCTTCCGCAAGGACTGCGGTCACGGCGGGCTCCTGTGATATGCCCTCTTCCCGGTAGTCATTGCCGAAACCGTCGATCTCATCCATTTCGGCGATGTCGTCGCTGTCCTCTTCCTCTTGTACAGCTGCATCTTCCATTACGTCGAGTGCCTCTGTCACCGAGACGGTAACAGCCATATCCGCACTCTTTTCCGTGGATGAATTTGAATAAAGTGCGTTGTCGTTCAGTCTTGTATGCAGCACCACAACTATTGCGGCGCAGGCGGCGAGTGCCGCAAGGGGAGCGACCCTGCCTGTCTTCATTGTTATCTTCGGAGCTTTTCTGACCGGCTCGCTGTCTCTTATCTCACGCATCTTTCTTTCGGTGCGTTCCTTGAAGGCATCGGAGGCGGTGATGCCGTTCATAGCGCTTTTATATTCCTTCATATCAGGCATCAATATCAACTCCCAACCTTTTCTTCAGAAGCGCCCGCCCTCGTGCAAGACGTGTGCCGACAGTCGCTTTTGATATTTTATACACGCCCGCGATCTGGGCGATGGACATTTCTTCAAAATAATACAGATGAATGACCGTGCGGTATTTTTCCGGCAGATCCATGACCGCTTTCACCACGGGATTGTCATCCTTTGGCAGCATATCGTCCTCACTGCCCTCCGCCGCAGGCTCGGCGGCAGACTCATCCTCCAACGACACTGTATATCTTACCCGTGCGGATTTAAGGTGGTTCTTGCACTTGTTGACGGCCACCCTGAGCAGCCACGCCTTTTCGTGCTCGTCGCTCTCAAAGACCATCCTGCACCGCACAAGCTCGCAGAATACATCTTCGGCGATATCCTCTGCGTCGTGATAGCTGTGGACATATGAATAGCACAGTCTGATGACCGCATCCGAGTAGGTATCGAGTATATATCTTATGTATCCGTCGTCAAAGGTACCTTTTGCACCCGAATACATGGAGTGGCTCCTTTCCTTACAGAGTTGTCATACCGATCGCTCCTGCGGGCACAGAGGCTCTCATCGCCGACGGCCGCAAATATCGTATCGAAATGCGGTCGCACGGCATTGCCCCACGGACGTATCGGTATCAACGAACATCTTTAAGCTGTGCCCTATAACTGATAAGTCACGGGACATGATAGCTCGCTCTGTATATTATACAACTTTTCTGCCTGTTTTTTTTCATTATGGCGAAAAAATATTGCACAAAATTTCAGGGGATATGCTGATAAAATTTGTGGAGCAAAGTTTCCTGCGGCTATTGACACGGCTCCAAAGATGTGATAAACTATTCAAGTCGGTAACGACAGGCTATCTATGTTCTAAAGACAGCAGGAGTTTATCCCGTGTACGGGGTGATGTAATACCTGCCGAGGAAAGATTGCTGTTAATATGACAGTCAGCTCTTTTTGTCTTTTGAAAGCCAAAAAGGGCTTTTCTTTTTGAACGGTAGCTCACTTATCCACACGGAGGTGAAATACACAATGGCAAGCGCAAAGGCACTTGAAAGCAAGCAGGCAAGAGTTGCAGAGCTCACCGAGCTCCTCAAGAACTCCGCAGCAGGCGTTCTCGTTGATTACAAGGGCATCACCGTTGAGGAGGATACCAAGCTCAGAAAAGAGCTCAGAGAGGCAGAGGTGACTTACTTCGTTGAGAAGAACACCATGCTCCGCAGAGCACTCAATGAGGCAGGCATCCAGGGTCTTGACGGCGTTCTTGAGGGCACAACAGCAATAGCTCTCAGCAGCGGCGACCAGACTGCTCCCGCTCGTATCCTCGGTAAGTTCGCTGAGGCTCACGATGACAAGTTCAACCTTAAAGCAGGCTTCATAGGCACTGAGATCTATGACGAAAAGGGCGTAGTCGCTCTTTCCAAGATCCCTTCCAGAGAGACACTTCTCGCACAGCTCGTTGGTTCTCTCCAGGGTCCTATGCAGAAGCTCGCAGCTACTCTTCAGGCTCTTCAGGAGAAGAAGGCAGCAGAGGAAGCAGCATAAGGCTCTTCCCGTATCTGAAGTGTGCATGACGTACACGGCGATGTGTCACTGACACAAATATTAAATAAAGGAGTTAATTATCATGGCATCTGAAAAGATCACACAGTTTATTGAAGATATCAAGACCCTTTCTGTTCTCGAGCTTGCTGAGCTCGTTGAAGCTATCCAGGAAGAATTCGGCGTTACAGCAGTTGTAGCAGCAGCAGGACCCGCAGCAGGCGGCGCAGCAGCTGAGGCTGAGAAGACTGAGTTTGACGTTGTTCTCGTATCCTTCGGCGATGCTAAGATGAACGTTATCAAGGCTGTTAAGGATGCTTGCGGTCTTTCCCTCAAGGAGGCTAAGGAGGCTGTTGAGGCTGCTCCCAAGGCTATCAAGGAAGGTGCTTCCAAGGCTGAGGCTGAGGATCTCAAGGCTAAGCTCGAAGCAGCAGGCGCTACCATCGAGCTCAAGTGATCATAGCATAATGCGCTACACCCCCGTGCCGCCCGTGTGCGCCACGGGGGCGTTTTTACGAAAGGATGGTTTCAAATGGGAAGCGGCGGATGGCGCACCAATAAATGGGTGCGTGCGGCTATACCCGCACTTCTGCTTCATTGCAGCATCGGTACGGTGTATTGCTGGTCGATCTTCAGCCAGGAGATCGCTGATTATATAGGTTTTTCAAAGGGTGCGACCGAATGGGCGTTCAGCTTTGCGATATTTTTCCTCGGTATGTCAGCGGCATTCTTGGGCAACATAGTTGAGAAGGATATACACAAGTCTTCACTGATAGCCACCATATGCTTTGCGGCAGGTATGGCAGGTACAGGATTTTTCATCTGGTACGGCGGTCAGAACAAGGGCAGTATACTCTCGCTGATAGGCATATACATAAGCTACGGCTTTATAATGGGTATAGGACTCGGCACGGGGTATCTCTCTCCTGTCAAGACGCTCATGCTCTGGTTCTCCGACAGGAAGGGCCTTGCCACGGGTCTTGCGGTCGCAGGCTTCGGTGCGGCAAAGGCTATCGCCAGCCCTATCATGCAGGCTATGCTTGAGGGTCTGGGCGAGACAGGCATCTACAAGATGTTCTTTATCCTTGCAGGCGTATACTTCGTGATGATGTTCGTGGGACATCTTCTCCTTGCAAAGCCCGAGGGCTGGGTAGAGCCCCAGGGCAAGGGCGAAAAGCCTTCCATCATCGCGACTCTCAAGACAAAGCCCATCACAAACTATATCGGCATATGGGTAATGTTCTATATCAATATCACCTGTGGTCTGGCGCTCATCTCCCAGGAAAAGATGATCGTAAAGTGTGTAGGTCTTGCGGCGTTCGCAGGAGCTATCTCCACCGTATCCGCAATATTCAATGCGGGCGGCAGACTTGGCTTCTCCGCATGGGCTGACACCATGAAGGACAGAAACACCATCTACAAGATGATATTCATAATCTCCATCGCTTTCACAGGTCTTGTAATGCTCACACAGGGCATCAAGAACGGCGAGGGCAACGGTCTGCTGATATTCCTCGTGCTGGCGCTCATATTCCTTGTGAATGCGGGCTACGGCGGCGGATTTTCAAATGTGCCCACCCTTCTTTCCGACCATTACGGCATGGGCTCTATAAGCGCAATACACGGCATAACTCTTTCCGCTTGGGCGTTTGCGGGTCTTACGGGCAATCAGGTCGCTACCTACATCGTTAACCACTCCGGTGAGTGGATAGACCACGACGGCGTAAAGATGAACCCGGTCGGCTATCAGAACGTGCTTTATTTCACGCTTGCACTGTATGTTGTAGCACTCATACTCTGCCTTGTACTGGTAAAGCCCGTTGACAACAAGAAAAAGTAATCGGCGAGAAGATCACGGGAATCGCAGAGCGTGTCTGAGGTTCCCGTTTTTTGTACAGTGACTGTAATGAAAACGATTACGCTAGATATTGTATATATTGTATAAAGACCTATTTTATAATTTTATCCATGGGTAATTGACAAAAGTACAAAAAGATGATAAAATTCAGTTGTGAAGATGCGAATTTACGCTTTTGCCCGGGATCGGGCAATGCAGTTTTAAGACAATAATTATGGAGGTATAGTGAAAGTATGAAGAATTTAAAAAGAACTATGGCAGGAGTATCCGCACTGGCACTTGTTATGGGCTTCACTTCCTGTCAGTCATCATCCTCGGGCGGCACGGTAGACACCGCTGAAGTCACCACTGTTGCCACTACGACAGGCGTTACGGTCGAGGTCAACACGGCTACCCTCGCAGAGGAGAGCCAGATGACGCTTGACGAAGCCGCAGACGCTGCCCTGCCCGACATCGAGCTTGAAAACAAGACTATCAAGTGGTTTGCACACTATGACATCAACCCCAACACCGCAAGCGGCGCTTCCGAGTCTGTTCCCCTCAATGTATTCAGAACCAAGTACGGCGGCGAGGTGCAGTATTATCCCACCACATGGAACACCAGATATTCCGACCTGTCCACATATGTTCTGGGCGGTGAGGGCATAGACTTCTTCCCCTGCGATACAGCCGCTCTCCCCAAGGGCGTAGTAAGCGGTATGTTCCAGCCCATAGATGATTACATCGATCTGGACAGCGACCTCTGGAAGGGCGTTTCCGAGGCTATGGAGAAGTACAACTTCAACGGAAAGCACTATGAGTTCGTTAACAGCGTAAGCGCCGAGAATGTGGTCATCTACAACAAGGATACCATCGAGGCAAACAATTTTGACGATCCCTGGGAGCTTTACAAAGAGGGCAAGTGGAACTGGGACACCTTCAAGGAGATGCTCGTTCAGTACGTTGATGACGAGTCCGAGCAGTACGGCCTTGACGGCTACTGGGCAGAGAAGGCGCTCTTCCTGTCAGGCGGCGTACCCTCTGTTGAGTCTGTTGACGGCACACTGAAGGTAAATCTCATGGATGCTCAGGTCGAGAAGGCTCAGAACTTCATGTATGACCTTTACTCCAACAATCTTGTAATAAACAGAGAGGTATTTGACTGGGCAGAGCAGCCTCAGTTCATGAGTGAGGGCAAGGAGCTCTTCTATATCGTGGGCGCATGGGCAGTTCAGGCAGACCCCGAAACATGGTCAACAAAGATACCTCCCGAGAAGCTGGGTCTTGCACCCGTTCCCAATGCGGCGGATGCCGAGCGTCCGTGGCAGGCGGCTACTCTTGACGGCTGGGTTCTTTGCAAGGGCGCATCCAATCCTCAGGGCGTGGCTGTATTTGCCGAGTGCAACCGCTTTGCAAACACAAATGATGATGCTATCGCAATAGGCGATGCCAAGGCTATGGAGGACTACAAGTGGTCCGAAGAGCTCATCGCTATCAATAAGGAGATAAACCAGCTCGCAAACGACAACCCCGTTGTTGACCTTGCGACAGGTGTCTCCACAGACGTTGCTTCCCTCACCACCGACGGCGGCGACAATGTAGGTCTCAGAGCCGCTATGCACGGCGTAGAGTGGTCTACCAACAGAGAAGAGATCAACGACGTTGTTGTAATGCTCGTTGATGAAGTTGATGCACAGCTCAAGGCTCTTTCCTGATCTTGTACGGTCATTACGGAACATTCAAGCCGCAGTACTTTCGGAAGTACTGCGGCTTTTGTGTTGACGTAGCTTCGTGTTTGTGCTATAATTGTTACTGACAAATGGGCAGGATCTGCCATGGCCGGTCGGGATCGCCGGAACGGAAAAATGCAGTGCAGATGACGTAGGGACGATACTCATCACGACAAACGACATATGAACACAAGGAGGATATGACATGAAACTGGGTACATCATCACCGTTAAGACACCTTTCCCCCGAGGAATGGGCACAGAACCAGGTGTCGCTGGGGTGCAGGGCGGTAGTGTTCCCTGTGCAGAGCGATGCGGATATGTCGGTCATAAAAGCCTACAAGGAAGCCGCAGACAAGCACGGGCTGACGATAGCGGAGGTGGGCATCTGGCGCAATATGCTTGCCGCCGATGAAGACGATCGCCGTGCAAACGTAGACTACGCCGTGGCACAGCTGAGGCTCGCCGATATTATCGGCGCAAGGTGCGCAGTGAATGTCGCAGGTGCGCTGGGCGCACGCTGGGACGGCGGATACAGGGAGAATTTCAGCGCCGAGGCTTTCGGAAAGACGGTCGCAGTCATACAGGAAGTAATCGACAGGGCTGATGTGAAAAACACATACTTCACCATAGAGCCGATGCCGTGGATGATACCGTCAAGCCCCTCGGAATATATAAGGCTCATCGAAGCGGTTGACAGGGAGCGCTTCGGCGTTCATCTTGACGTGATAAACATGGTCAACTGCCCTGAGCGGTACTTCTTCGGCGAGAAGTTCATAGATGAATGTATAGACACTCTCGGCGGCAGGATAAGGAGCTGTCATATAAAGGACGTGCATCTGAGAGGGGAATACACATTTCAGCTTGCGGAATGTGCTCCCGGCATGGGCGAGTTCCCGCTGAGATACTATGCAGAGAGGATAAACGCCCTTGACGGTGATATGCCGATGATACTTGAACATCTTGACACCGATGAGGAATACATCAGATACTTCGGGTATCTGCGGTCTGAACTTGAGGGGCTGTATCAGATATGATTTCGGTGTCTTCCTCTTTTATTGAAAAACGTATTACAACTATCTCGCCTTTACCGTTAATGAATTCATCATTATTAGGGTGAAATGATAATTTATATTCAACTCCATTATCTTTGAATTTGTAAAAAATATTACTATTATTATCCCCATATGCCGGTTTACCAATGCAAGAAACAACATCTTTATAACTGCTGTTAAAGTCTATTTTATCAAGATATGTAAGATCAACATCACATTCATTAAAATAAACGCTAGCAAAACCATATCCGAGTGAATTGATAGGTGATTTATCTGCACCATAATTGAAATAATCGTCTTTCAGGATCACTACCTGAAAAAGCTTCTGTCCATCACATAATATTTCAAAACCTACAGATGGATAATGAAAATAATCAAATACTTCCTCGGGCGTTTTATAGTCATCGTATATCGGAGCTAATTCATATGTAAATCTGTCATCGCACGCTAATATACCGTTTATTGTAATAGGATAAGTAAGAGTCTTGCCGTTGATTTTGAATCCGTTGAGCAGATCTTCCATAGTATAGCCGTCAGGAAGACATACTTCATTGCCTGTGGATCCATTCGGCGCCATATTGCCGCACCCGCTGAGACTGACGCTCATCACGAGCGCCATCAACAATGGCATTATCTTGTTCAAAACTCTCATAATACCTCCGCTTCTTGTCGGAAAGACTTTTGTGTTTGTCACGACAAATTTTTTATAGCATCTTCAATGGCGCTGTGCATAAGGAACGAGCATTGTATCTTGTCATCGGGCACGCCGCCCAGCTTGTCGGCTATCTCCTCGTCCGTGAGCGCCAGTGCCTGTTCGACGGTCATGCCCCTCAAAAGCTCCGATGTGAGGGATGCGGCGGCGATAGCCACGGAACAGCCGCATACGTTATAGCCGATGTCCTTTATCACACCGTCCTCTATGTCAAGATATACCCTGACACTGTCACCGCAGAGACCGCTGACATACTCACCGCACAGATCGGCTCCCGTTGGTCTGCCGATATTTCTCGGCGATGTGAAATGGTCATAGAACACGTCACTGTATCTGAACTGCAAAGTTATCTCTCCTCATGCCAGCCGCTAAGATGTCTTATCTTAGCGACCGTCTTTTTCACGGCATCACAGACTTTATCCGCATTATCCATGCCCACGGGGTCGGAGAATGAGAGCCTGACCGAGCCCTTGGCGAGCTCCTCGCTCACACCCATTGCCCTGAGCACATGAGATGCGTTCACAGCGCCGCTGGTACACGCCGAGCCGCTGGAGCAGGCTACACCCTCGATATCCATCAGAAGCACCAGAGACTCACCGTCTGTGCCCCCAAACGAGAAATTCATATTGCCTGCGGTCCTTGTGTGCCTGTCGCCGTTCAGATAGCTCTGCGGTATCTCTGAGAGTATGCGTTCTGTGATATGCTCTCTCTCGGCAAGAAGGAGACTTTCGCGTTCTTCCATACCTGCCGCACGTTCTTCAAATGCCTTTGCGAGCCCGACTGCGAATGCCACGTTCTCCGTGCCCGCACGTCTGCCCCTTTCCTGTGCGCCGCCGTGTATGAAGTTGTCGGGATATACGCCCTTTCGGATGTAGAGGAGCCCTATCCCCTTGGGGGCATGGAGCTTGTGCCCGGATACGCTCAAAAGGTCGATATTCCCTGCGGACAGGTCTATTTTCATGTGCCCTGCCGCCTGCACCGCATCTGTATGAAACAGCGCACCTCTTTCGTGAGCCGCCGCCGCCGCTTCATGTATCGGCTGTATCGTGCCCACTTCGTTATTCACATACATGAGCGAGACTATGGCCGTATCGTCCCTGACAGCCGCTCTGAGAGCATCGGCGGACACTATGCCGTCAGACTGCGGCGCTATGCGGCTGACGGTACAGCCGTGCTTTTCAAGATAGTCCGCAGTGTGCAGTATTGCGTGATGCTCTGTCATGGATGTGACGATGTGCTTCCTTTTCCCCGACATCACCGGGCCTGTCAGCGCCCAATTGTCGGACTCAGTGCCGCATGAGGTGAAGTATATCTCCGTGGGGTGACAGTTCAGCACGGCGGCTATGCGCTCTCTTGCGTTCTCAAGCGCACGGGAGGCGTTTCTGCCCGTCTTGTATATGGTGGACGGGTTGCCGAAATCCTCTCTGAAATATGGGAGCATTTCCTCCAGCACACCCTCTGATACCGGCGTGGTCGCCGCACAGTCAGCGTATATCATCATATCACCTCTGCATATCCCGCTGTGCGACCGCCAGTCTGTCACACAGCTCGTTCTCTGGATGTCCAGCGTGACCCTTCACCCAGCGCAGTTCAACATCGTGCATATCAAGGAGCGCCAGCAGTTTTTCCCACAGGTCGGGATTGAGCGCAGGCTTTTTATCGGATTTTATCCAGTTGTTTTTCTGCCATGAGCGTGCCCAGCCTTTCATAACGCCGTCGCACACATATTTGCTGTCGGTGGTGAGTATCACCCGGCACGGGCGTTTGAGCGCAGAGAGCGCCTCTATCACGGCGGTGAGCTCCATTCTGTTGTTGGTGGTCTGAGGTTCACCGCCCGAAAGCTCTCTTGTATGCTCACCCATCCTGAGAAATGCGCCCCAGCCCCCCGGCCCGGGATTGCCCGAGCAGGCACCGTCGGTAAATATCTCAACTGTTTCCATTGTATCACCTGTCCTGAAGTTTCGTAATGAACATTATTATTCTACCATTGCAGGGGATCATTGTCAATATAGATTTGAGCTATATCGGAGATTAACATTGAGAGCGCTTTGCGGTCGGGCGGCATTGCGGCGCAAATTATATCATCCCTCTTGCATTTTCGCAAAACTTATGGTATGATGTATATATTCAAATACACATAGTAAACGACATTAAAAATTCTGCATTTCTCGCCGCAAAATCATGATATACGATTTTGTGGATGAGGAATGTCAGGAAATTTATGTCGGTTACTATAATTGCGAGGTCACAGATGGATCAGTATCAGACATACAACCAATACGCACAAACCGCTGCGGCACCGGATCCGTTCGGCGTTTTCAGGGGCGAGAAAAGGGCTATAAAGAAAAATCTGTCGGGCACGTTCATCATGGCGCTCATACATGGTGTGGGTAGCTTTATTCTGGCGCAGATATTCTTTCTGATGCTCATGGCGTCGGGATACGAAGTGCAGTACAACGAAGAGAACACTCTGATAGTTGACTGGCTTTATTCGCTGGCTGGCAGTATGCCGTCAATAATATTCTGCATAGTGCTGTTTCTGGTGAACAAGTCGATCCTCAGACAGCCCCTCAGCGGCTATCTGCGCACGGACAAGATAAACGGCTCGTTCATGGTCGGCACTATCGGCGTAGTCATGTTCTCATATGCGGTCGCGATTATAATGCAGCTGCTTGCCATCACGGGCTTTGCGGCGATAGACCTGTCACCCATAGCCGAGGAATACATGACAGCCCCGACCAACGATGCCCCGTATCTCGCCGAGGAGGTGCTCACGTCGATAATCCTTGCCCCCATAGCCGAGGAGCTTATGTTCAGAGGCGTTATCATGGGCAGGCTCTCGAAAGTCAGCAGACGGATGGCAATATTCGTGTCGGCGGCGTTTTTCGGCATGATGCACGGCAATCTTCTCCAGGCGATACTCGGCTTTATCGTAGGTATCGTGTTTGCCTATGCCGATCTTAAAGCAGAGTCCCTCATACCCTCGATCATAGGGCATATGTTCATAAACACCGCCGCCAGCAGCTCCTCATTCATAGAGCGCTTTGCCGGCAAGGACGCATCCGACACCGCATGGACGGTGACTATACTGATGTTTGCGATACTCGGTCTGATAACCTTCCTGGTAGTCCTTTTCGGGCGCAAGATATCCTTCCCCGAGTACAACGAGTACCACAAGAAGCGTGTGCCCATTATGTTCACCTGCGTTTCACTGTGGGTGACGCTGATCTACTACATCTTTGAGATAGTTGACACCTTCGGCCCGATGACAGACAAGCTGAGAGGCTGATACACTCCCGGACATACACGATGTATGTCCGGGGTATTTTTTGCACTGCGGTGACATAATACGATGACCGTGAAACCGCTCTGCAACTGCTTTGTAACCATTGTGACAACTTTGGGAAAATTATGTGTCGTAAAGCAAAAATATACCGTTGCGGTATTGTCAGATATAACAAAAATGGTTCAGCTTTCTTGACATCGGACGAGATATGTAGTAATATGATGATGTGTAGGTGTGCGTATAAAAAGAAAAAGCACAGAAGACGGAGATCACAATGGCAATGTCAAGAAGCGCCAGACAGGCGTATAAACGGGCATTAAAGGAGAAAAAGAAACGGCTGAGAAGTCACTGGCTGCTGATACAGAAGGGCGACTCCGCAAAGGAGGTCGTGTCCAAGCTGTTCACACAGCTGTGCGTGCTCGTGCTGATAGGGTGCGGAGTAGTGCTGACCCGTGAGTTCTGGCTCTCATTTTCTGCCAAAAAACTCAATGATACGCTGAGCGGTCTGTACAGTTCCGCCGCCGATCTTGTCAGCGGCATTACCGAGGGGGAGATGCTCCCCGGGGCACAGAAGCTGCTGGAGATAAACCCCGATACAGTGGGGTATATCCGCATAAACGGTACAGAGGTGGATATGCCCGTGGTACAGGGCAGGGACAACGACGGCTATCTGAAAGTGTCTTTCGACGGCACTCCCAACAAGGCAGGCACCATATTTCTTGACTGGCGCTGTCAGCTTGCAAAGAAGCGCTCGGACAATCTTGTGGTGTACGGCCACAATCAGCGTGACAGAACGATGTTCGGCAGTCTTAAAGACTACAAGCACAACATAGAGCATTACAAGGCTCACCCCAACATAATGCTCAATTCAAACTATACGAGCGACACATACAAGATATTCGCCTACTTTGTCACCGAGGTAGAGCCCTCGCAGACAGTTGACGGATATGTTTTTGATTATCATAATTACATTGACCTCTCGGACCGTGCGGTATATGACAGGTTCATAGAGAATATACAGCTGAGAAATGAGATAATCACCGATGTTGACGTGAAGTACGGTGATGAGTTCCTGACGCTCTCGACCTGCTCAAATGAGTTCGAGCCGTCAAGGTTCGTCATCTTCGCAAGAAAGACACGAAAGGGCGAGAGCCCCGAAACAGACACATCGGCTGCAAGGCTCAACCCGTCTGCGAAAGAACCTGACTGGACGGTAATATTCAGATGAGGACAAAAGCGAGGAAAATCAGGGTATGAACGGTAAGAAACCGGGTATAGTGCTTATTATAGCCTCTGTTATTTTTGTGGGGGCAGTGGGCTTTCTGGTGTACTACTTCGGCATGATGAAGCGTGCCGATGATGTGAACAGCGGTCTTGCACAGATGCACACATCATCCGCCGCAGAGACCGTGGTGATCACACAGGCGACCACCACAGAGACGACTACCGAGGCAACGACCACAGAGACCACCACCGAAGCCACTACCACAGAGACCACCATAGTCACCACGGAGGAAGGCCCTTTGGTGCTTCTGGATTCCATGGCGCCCTTTGTGCAGAAGAATGCGGACACGGCGGGCTGGATAAAGGTCGGCGGCACAACGATAGACAATGTCATCGTACACACCGACAACAATGACTATTATCTCAACCACGACTACTACGGGAATTATTCCCAGCCGGGCACCATATTTGCGGATTTTCGCTGTGTGGTCAATGACTTTTCGGCAAATCAGAGCGACAATATCGTGCTTTACGGCCACAATCAGGCAAATGGCAGTATGTTCGGCACTTTGCAGAGATACAAGGTCACAAAGCAGAATACATCGAGATTTGATTTCTACCTTGAACACCCCACCTTTGAATTCTCAAATCTCTATCACGAATATACATACAAGATAATAGCGGCGTTCGTGCTTGAGGTCGAGCCCCGTCAGACAAGAACAGGCGAGGTATTTGACTACCAGAACTACATCAGGTTCGGCTCGAAAAGCTACACCTACGATGAGTGGATGGAAAACATCATGGCACGCACCGAGATAATAACGGGCGTTGACGTTGAGAAGGGCGACAAGTTCCTTACTCTTTCCACCTGCTCGAATGAATTTGAACCCTCACGTTTCCTTGTCATAGGCAGGCGTGTGAGAGAGGGCGAGGATCCTTATGTGGACACATCCCTCGCAAGGCTCAATCCCGACGCAGTCGAGCCCGACTGGAATTATATTTACGGAAGGTAAGAAGGTACCGTATGTCTGAAGAAAAAACCACCTCTGACAATGGGTCTGAGATAGACGGATATTTTGACTCCCTCATGGAAGAATACGACAAGAACGACGACAGGGTAGTGCCCGAGGAGGATACGACGCAGGACGTTCCCCTGGATATGAGGGATTTTTCAAAGTTCTTTGAGGATGCCGCCGCATCGGGCAGCGGATTCAAGAGCACGGTCGACAACAGCACGCCTGTTCTCGATGAGGACGGCATGATAGTTATATTTGATGCTGACAGCGGCATAGATGCCACCGATTCAAAGAAGCGCATCGAGCAGATGCGCAAGAGTATCTCGGAGCGCAAAGCGGAAAAGGAAATTCCCGTATTTGAGGAACCTGTCGCTGCTGTTTCAAGGGATATCGACGAAGATGATATAGAGAAGGATATATTCGCTTCCACCGGCGAGATAGACGATTCCGCCGACAGCAACATATCTCCCGAGCCCGAAGGAGTAAAGGAGCTCCCCACCGAACCCGTGTATCGAGGTGAGAAGAGACCGTCCAAAAAGGGCGGCGGCATAAGGGGGCTGTTTCCGCAGAAGGGCGACGGCGTTGGAGAGGTCATCAGAAAGGTGGTCTTTCTCTCTGCATCGGTCGTATTCGTCGGCGCAGGCGTTGTCCTGATAAACACACTTATTCAGTCAAAGCAGGCAATGGACGAGCAGCAGCAGCTCATTGAAATGATAACCACCACCGCCCACACCACCATAAACGAAAAGGGCGAGGTAGAGACCATCCCTCCCACGACAGAGGAGAGAGAGCAGCACAACGAGAGCCTTATGAACAGCTTCGTTGAGGTATCCTCCGATGTCAAGGGCTTTGTGGAGCTACCCGGCTGTGATATATATTATCCCGTGGTGCAGGGCACGGACAATGACTACTACCTCACCCACACCTATGACAACAAGACAAACAAGGCAGGGGCGGTCTTCATGGATTACCGCTGCACTGTTTCAGAGGAATTCACCTCACCCAACATCGTGCTTTACGGGCATAATCAGGAAGACGGCACGATGTTCGGCAATCTGAAAAAATACAAGAACGATGTGGAATTCTACAAGGAGAACCCCTTCGTTTCGTTCAATACCGACAACGGCATAGGCGACTATGTGATATTCGGATACTTCATCACAAACGTATATCCCAAGCAGGATCTCTACGGTGAGGTGTTCCACTATCACGACTACATAGACGCACTTGCCGACGAGACCACCTTCAACTGGTACATGGAGGAGATAGCCGAGAGAAACCAGATAATCCCCTCTGTTGATGTTCAGTTCGGAGACCCGCTCCTTGTGCTGTCAACGTGCAGTACCGAGTATGCGGATTCAAGGTTCGTGGTCATAGCAAGAAAGCTCCGTGAGGGCGAAACTACGGCTGATATAGACGTATCGGGCACAGTTCTGAACCCCGACGCCAAGAAGATCGACTGGGACGCTGTTCTCTACGGCAAGACGCTCATATCCACTACGGAGAGCACCACCGAGGAAACGACCACCACAGCCGAGACCACTACCACTACGACAGAACCCACGACCACCACCTCTGAAGAGACTACGACCACCACCGTTACTACCACAGAGGCTACCACAACTACAACAAGGGTCACCACCGAGAACAGGGCTATCTCCGAGCTTGGTCTGGTAACAAGGGTAACTATGCCCACCACTACGGCAAGAGAGACCACCGTGCCCGAGACAAAGCCTGAGACCGAGGCAGAGACAACGGTTCCCTCTGAGACATCACGCAAAAAGAAGAATACAGAGACATCTCCCGGCGGATTTTTTGACCCATACTACGAATATATGGGCGAAGCCCCCGTGCCCGAGACATCCGTGCCTGACTTTGCTGAGACGGTGGAGACGACTGTTGCCGAAACAAGGGCTACAAGGGCCACCACCAGAAACAAAGCCATAGATGAGCTGGGGCTCGTTACAAGAGTAGGTCAGACCGAGCCCACCACCACGCCGGAGATGTATATCTATACCGATGAACCCGAAACCACGGCTGAGACCGCACCCACACTGTCTCTTGCGACAAGGGTGAATGTACATTGATGAGGAGTTATGCCAATGCTCGGCGCTAAACAGAAGCCACAGCCAAAGCATGCCAAGCACGCCGCACCGCCCGCAGACATAAAAAAGGTCAGAAAGGCTTCGGGCGGCAAGAAGACCAACAGCAAGGATGCGGCTGCCAACAAGGTCATAACGATCCTTGCAACGCTGGTGCTCATTGCGTGTCTTGGAGTGCTCGGCAATCAGGTATATCAGATGGTCGAGGCAAAGAAAAACCATGATGTCCTGAAGAATGTTCGTGAAAATGCGAAGAATTCGACGGTGATACTCCCCGACCCGGGCGACCCCGTAGTGACGACGGTCACTGCCGTGCCCGACGAACCGTCCGCAACAGGCGGAGAAATCGTCACAGTGCAGACAGGGCCTGTCCGTGAGCCCCGCCCCATAATGCCTGCGGCAAATGAGCTGCTCGCTATAAACCCCGATACCGTGGGGTATGTACGAATACCCGATTGTGTGGATGAGCCCGTTGTAAAGGGCACCGACAATGAGTACTATCTTACCCACAACTTCTACGACAAACAGCGTCAGTGCGGCACCTGCTTTGCCGATTACAGGAATGTTGTCGGCGATTACGAACGCTCTGACAATATCATACTCTATGCGCACAACCAGAAAGACGGCACCATGTTCGGTATGCTGGACAACTACCGTTGGGATCTGCGCTACTGGGAGAAGAATCCCTTTGTGTATTTCAGCTCCAACTATTCGGACGACACATATGTCATAATATCGTCGTTTGTTATCAACACACTGCCCGAGCATGACGACGGCAGGGAGCTGTTTGACTACAATAACTACATAGATTTCAGGGACAGCGGCAAATATTCCTTTGAGACATTCTCAAAGGAGATAACCGCAAGGAGCTGGTTCTTCACGGGGCTCGACTTTGATGAGGACGACGAGTATCTTACCCTATCCACCTGCTCTACCGAGTGGGACGATTCAAGGCACGTCGTCGTTGCAAGAAAGCTCAGGGAAGACGAGACCGCCGACAGCGTGCTGGCGTCGGCAAACTTTGTCCTCAATGACAACATAAAATGGCCCGCCATATACTACAAATATCACGGCGGTTCATATATAGAGCCCACAGAATAAAAAAAGCGGCTCTACGGTGAAGGCTTTTCAAAAGCCTATCTGCATACGGTCTGCATAAGCAGGTCGTCCGATCCGAACGATAGTTCAAGAGATTACCGAGCTTTCGTTCTCCTTCTGAAAGGACAGGTCATGAAAAAGATAAGAGCAGTAAGGAGCGGCATTGCGGCATTGGCGGCAGTCGGTGTCATAGCTGTGTCAGCTTACCTTGCCAAAGATGCAGGCAATGCCGATCTTTCACAGACAGCCGAGGAAACAGGTACCGAACAGACGGACAGTTTGCCTCAGAGCCCGACAGAGACAGAACTTGCCGAAGCAATCAATGAAGTCGGACTCATCGACTTACCCGAAAGACCGGATCTGGAAGATTCCGAAAGAGTATTCGACATTATGAAAAGGGAATACGGCTATGAAGCCGCTCCCGGAGAGATGGACTACCTGAACATCACTCCTCTTGTGGAGCGTACCCCTGTGCTGGCTGAACCCGTACCCGCGGTGACGACTGCGCCCGCTGAGCCCACGTCATATATGCCCGTTACTCATGTGCCCGCAGAAGAGCCCGAGACATCGGTGTCATCTGATACAGAGCAGGAAGATGCTCCCGAGGAAGAGCCGGACCTTCTCGATGAGGCACTTATTCCCGAAGAAGAACCCGACCTTACCGAGGCGACATTCACCGAGGAAGAGGTGTTCTATGCCCCTGCCGAGCCTGCTGTCGAGCACGTTAGGCTCGACCTCTACGCAATGGATCCCACAGTGGGCACTGGCACCATATCTGTTCCCTATACCTACTATGATTTCCTCACACCCGAGGATATCGGAATCACCGAAACCGAGACCGCCGCGGTAACGATCGAGGAAACTGCCATACAGACCACGGAGGTCTCAGCATCCCTCACAGAGCTTGCGAGCATCGCATCCGACAAGGCATCTGCCGAGACAGAGGAGACAACGGTTACATCCGCAGAGACAACTGCCGCTTCGGAAGAGACTGCTGCCGAAACTACCGTGACATCTGAGACTGCCGAGACCACCGAGACAACAGCCGAGGAAGAACCCGTTGCAGGCTATCTCATTCCCTCACGCTACACAGGTCAGGAGATATTTACCGCCAGATTTGACGGTGTCACACAAGAAGTGGACGCATACACTCTGGTGTGCATGATATGCGCTACCGAAATGTCTCCCTCATTCAGCCAGGAAGCGCTTAAAGCGCAGGCTGTTGCGGCTTATTCGTATGTTAAGTATCACAACGTTAACGGTCTCACTCCTTCTGTGCTGGTAAAGCATGAAGTGCATGATGCTACCATAGCCGCTGTTGATGCGGTTTTCGGTCAGTGTGCATACTATGACGGCAAGGTCGCTCAGACCGTATACACAGCCTCCACAGCAGGAACTACCGCTTCCGGCAGGAATGTGTGGGGCGGCGGCGCTCCTTATCTGGAGAGCGTTGAGACACCCATAGATGAGCTTTACGACCCCAACTGGGGCATTGTGACCACCTACACCGAGGACGAAATGAGAAACAAGATCCAGAATTACTGCGGCATCACCCTTTCGGATGACCCTGCAAACTGGATACAGATACAGTCCTGCTATGACGGCAGATATGTGGATGATGTGCTCATAGACGGTCAGATGACCATAAAGGGTCAGAAATTCAGGGACGGTCTTATGCATTACGCTCTCAAGAGCTGGGCGTTCGATGTGGCATATGCCGACGGCATTTTCACATTTACCACCTACGGCTACGGCCACGGTGTCGGTCTGAGCCAGAACGGTGCGAATATCCTCGGCAGACAGGGCTATACCTATGACGAGATACTCAAATACTATTTCCCGGGTATAACGATACAATGATATATGACATCATAATGAAAAAGCGGCGGGGAGGAAAACTCTCCGCCGATGAGATACGTTTTGCTGTAAACGGCTATACAGACGGCACTATCCCCGATTATCAGATGTCAGCTCTGCTCATGGCGATGTGCTTTGTCGGGCTTGACGCAGAGGAAACTGCCGACCTGACCATGGCTATGATGCAGACAGGCAGGACCTATGACCTGCACTCGGAACTGGGGCATATCTGTATAGACAAGCACAGCACAGGCGGAGTGGGCGATAAGACATCCCTCATATCCGCTCCCATATGCGCCGCGTGCGGCGTGTATGTGCCCAAAATGTCGGGCAGAGGTCTGGGTCACACCGGCGGCACGATAGACAAAGTGGAGTCGATACCGGGCTTTCGCACGGATATACCCCATGAAGAATTCATCGCCGCAATAAAGGGCGCAGGTCTTTCAGTTATATCCCAGTCGGGGGATCTTGTGCCTGCCGACAAGAAAATGTATGCCCTAAGAGATACCACCGCCACCATAGACAGTATGCCGCTGATATGCTCGAGCATCATGAGCAAGAAGCTGGCTATGGGCGCAGACGGTATAGTTATAGACGTCAAGACGGGCGACGGCGCTTTTATGAAAACTACCGAGGAAGCGTCTGCCCTTGCGTATGCCATGAAGGATCTTGCGGACAGCATGAACAGAAAATGCACCTGTGTGTTGACCGATATGGATCGCCCCCTGGGCAGATGTGTGGGCAATTCCCTTGAAGTCGCCGAGGCTGTCAGCGTGCTGAAGGGCGAGAAAGTGCCCGAACTTTACGAAGTGAGCATCACTCTGGCGGCGCATATGCTGTATCTTGCGGAGTGCGGAGATATGGACAGGTGTCGTGAACTCTCCGAGAAAGCTGTGTCTGACGGTTCCGCTCTTAGACATCTTGAAAAAATGGTAGAGCTTCAGCACGGCGATGTGAATGCGCTCCACGACATATCGCTCCTCGGTACAGCAAGAAACACGGAGCGCTTCACCGCTATGGAAAGCGGATATATCTCTGCCGTCCCTGCCGAGCAGACGGGGCTTGCAGCCCTCTCGCTGGGCGCAGGCAGAAAGACCAAAGAAGATACGATAGACAAGACAGCGGGCATAGTTTTCCGTCACAGTGTCGGTGACTATGTGAACAGGGGCGATACGATCGCAGAGCTTTATTCCTCGGTCAGTGCGGATATGTCACAGGCTGCGGCAAGGCTTGCCTCATGTGTCACCTTCTCCTCAGAGAAGCCGCACCTTCCGCCTGTTGTCATAAAGGAATGCTGAATGGATCAGATAAACATTATCCCCGATGACAGGGAGAAAAGACAGCTTCGCCTGTACTACGCAAAGATATCTCTCATAGTGATCGTGCTGGTAGTTGTTTTCAGCGGAGTGAACGAGTTGGTGCTGTACATCGCATCGGGCATCGCAGGCGGAGGTTTTTCAAAGGAGCTTGTCACTTCTGGCAGAAAGATAGTGGCATCTATCCCCCTTGCAAAAACGGCTTACTCATATTTCTTTCCCCTTGCCGCAGATGCGGCGGCGCTGTTCACAGGTCTTGCCATAACAAAATGCGACCTGAAAAAGATGCTGCGCTTTTCGGGATTTGACGGCAAGGATCTGTTTGAATTCACCTCGCTGTCCTACGGCATGGCTACGGCAGGCAGCTTCATATGCGTGATAATATCGGGCATAGTCGGCATCATCATCGGCAAGAACGGCACGGAAGGCCTTGAAGAGAGCCTTGCGGGCATGATGCCATCAGATGACCCGCTGTGGATAAATATACTTGTTTATCTCTATGTCTGCATAATCGGCCCGATAATGGAGGAGCTGATATTCAGGGGAGTGCTTCTTGAAGCACTCAGAAAGTACGGCAACGGCTTTGGCATAATAATGTCGGCTGTGATGTTCGGGCTCATGCATCAGCGATTTGTACAGTGCATACCCGCCATACTCCTCGGTATCATATTTGCGGGAATGGCTGTAAAGAGCGGCTCGCTGATACCGTCGATATTTGCTCATATAGTGAATAACACCATGTCTGCGGTGCTCATGGTGATGATACAGGGCATGGATATGAAAAAACTCATGGAGTTTGAAAAGGCAGATCCTTTCAATGTGGACATGGACGCAATGACCGCCCTTATGAAAGATATGGTGCCGCTGATCGTTGTCATGCTCATCATACTTGCGGTGAGGTTGGGCGCACTGCTTGTCACCGTGATAATATCGGGGCGCTTTTTCTCATCAAAGCGCAGGCTCATCGCAAAGAGTGAATACTGCGACAAGCGCACATGGGGATATTTTTTCACATCCGTACCGTGGATAGCTGTGATACTCTATCTTACATACACCACGGTCACTACGATAGTATAAAAATGCTTTGCATTTGATAAATACAGAAAGGTTATGATTAAAATGGCACAGGAATTCATCGTCGAGACATCGGCACGTCACGTTCATGTAACTCAGGAGACTCTTGAGATACTTTTCGGCAAGGGCGCAGAGCTCACCGTAAAGAAGATGCTCTCTCAGCCCGGTCAGTTTGCTTCCGAACAGAGAGTTGAGATCGTTGGTCCCAAGAAGTCTATCCCAAACGTTTCCATACTCGGTCCTGTAAGACCTGAAAATCAGGTAGAGCTTTCCGCTACCGATGCCCGTTCTATCGGTATAGCTGCTCCCATCAGGGAGAGCGGTGACGTTGCTGGCTCCGGTGCGTGCAAGATAGTAGGTCCCTGCGGCGAGGTTGAGATCTCTGAGGGCGTTATAGTAGCCAAGAGACACATCCACTTCAACCCCGAGGAGGCTGCACAGTTCGGCGTCAAGGATAAGGATGTTGTATGGGTAAAGATCGAATCTGAGGACAGAAGTGCCATCCTCGGCGACGTAGTATGCAGAGTATCCGAGAAGTATGCTCTCGCTATGCATATCGACACTGATGAGTCCAACGCAGTCGGCGCAGGTCCTAACACAAAGGGCACTATCGTCAAGATCTGAGTTTAAGACACATAGGGGAGCCGCATGACGCCGTTCCCTGTTCCCGGCTCGATACCGAATTTGCGTTTACACATGATTCGGTATCGAGCCCCATTTTATAATGATACTGTATTGGATAGGGATAAGGCGGATCTATCGGATGAATATATTATTTGTATGCAGTCAGAATAAGCGAAGAAGTCTTACGGCAGAAAAGATATTTAACGGAACAAACGGTCATGATGTGCGTTCGGCAGGAACTGAGAATAATGCAAGGATTAAGGTAACGGCAGGGCTTATCGGATGGGCGGACATCATTTTCTGCTTTGAGAAAAAGCATCTGAGGCGTCTGAAGGAAAAGTATCCTGATGAATTATACCTGAAGAAGGTCATAACACTGAATATTCCGGATGAATACGGATATATGGATGATGACCTTCAGGAAATCCTTTGGAGCAGTGTGGTCGAATATTTATAGGCAAGAAAAATGGCAGGTGACATGGCGGCAAATGGATAGTCGATACGAAGTATGGAAGACATTAGCAGTTGAAAGCTATGAAAAGACCTTGCCTGCGACCGTGTTCGTGATAGGTAAAAAGCGTAAGGAATGCGGAGGAATATGGGAAATATGAACGAAGAAAGCAAAAACAAACAGGATAGACGCACCCTGAAAACCAGAAAAGCGCTTAGAGACGGTCTTGCCGAACTTCTGACCGAAAAGGAGCTCAGAAAGATAACCGTACAGGAAATTGCCGATAAGGCTGATGTGAACAGAGTTACGTTCTACAAGCATTATCTCGATGTCTACGACCTCTACGACAAGGTGGAAGCTGAGCTTCTTGTGGAAATGGGGCTGTTGATACTTCGGCTCACAGACAGCTCTGCCGACAAAGTATTTTCGGAACTGATAAGCTATATTAGCGAGAACCGCTCTATGTTCAGAATGATCTTCTGTCCGAACACATCCGGAGCGCTCAGGGATAAGTTCAGCAGGCTGATAGAAGGGCTGTTTCTGCAGATACAGGCTGAAAAACAGCATTCTCATATCTCGGACAATGCTCTCGAATACCGCAACTGTTACCGTGCTCAGGGATGCATAGCCGTGATCTCCAAGTGGGTGCTCGGAAATTTTGCAGAATCATCGGATTTTATAGTCAGGATCATATCCGAGCTTGACGGTAACACCGAAAAATTGATTTCCGGCACATGATCTGCTCATCTAGGTTGATACTACAAATTTACACTTAAAAGCCGGGATGAATACTGGTTAGTTCATCCCGGCTTTTTGTATGGTGACTTTTTTACAGCCACTTTTGCCTATCGTACTGCATTCATCTCATTGTGCTATCTGCATATGGTGTTTCTTTCAATGTATGAATTTCTTTGAGAAGAATCAGGAGGTAACTGCTATGATTATCATGGCGATGCCTCCGCCAACTAAGTGTGCTCCAAGTGCTACCGCACTAAGTGCAAATATACCAAACATATTCAATCCTTTTTTCAGTGTTTATTCTGAAGTATCATTCTCCGATGACCTCAGTTATGTTTTTATTATAATATACGTAAGGGTAGCTGCTCCTAAAGTCAGTCCTCCTATTGTAAGAAATAAACTCAACATAATTCTTTCTCCGTTCATCGCATTTCGTTTTACCGAGATATATGTTTTCATATATCCTTGCTTATGGCATTGCGGTCGGTAAAAATCAGATTGCAAATGCAGCATTGATTGCTACAATGGCAATATATCCTATTAATGTAACATATACCATATGATACTCCTCGCTTTCAAATATTTTTTTGATTTGTTACGTCAATGCTACAATACGAAAAATCTCATTCTTTATTACTTCTTTAGTATGTTTCCCTTGCTGTGATTACGTAATACTACATATCAAAGCAGATTTCAATATTCAATTCAGGGCAGAAATGTAGCGTAAGCAACACATTGAGGGCGAAGTGTTGCCTATCTGATAAATAAAGGCGATATTGTAGCATTATTCTTGCAAAAATAATTATTCATCACCCGGTGATATGCCGTTTGTGAGCGACGCTTTGCGTAGATACGATATTCCTGTACATTCATTAAAGGTGAGGACGGGATGTATACGAACATCGTCCCCGCAGGGTATGAGGGACAGTGCAAAAAAGGCTATGAAGATGAAGAAACAGCTTGCGAATATAGATATGCATACATTTGAGATGAACGACACATCTCCATCTTCGATGCTGTTGTTCTCGATTTGTGGATGTTCACGAAAACAAGGATATTCGGCATACTCCTGAAACAAAAAACAGGCAAGCCACCTTCCGTATGGAGCGTTGAACCGCAATGGGACGGCAAGGAGATACATAAACTTATCATAGAAGTATTTGTATCGGCAGCACTTGCGTGGATTTTCCTGAAAGTGATGAAGTGATCGGTTTCATATTTTGCATAGCTCCGTGAATTGACTTTTTTGTGATTTCGATGTATAATTATAGATAGCGAAAGCTATCTACATTAAATTAAGGAGCATTTATATGTTAGTTCGGAAGTTTGAAATAAAAGATATTGAGCAGATGATCTCGATATGGAACGAAGTCGTTGAGGACGGCATCGCTTTTCCACAGGAGGAACTGTTGAATGCCGAAACAGGGTTTGACTTCTTTTCATCGCAAAGCTACTGCGGTGTAGCTGTTGATAATGATGATTCCGTTTTGGGCTTGTATATTCTTCACCCGAACAATGTAGGCAGATGTGGTCATATATGTAATGCAAGTTACGCTGTTTCATCATCTCAGCGTGGAAAGCACATTGGAGAGCAGCTTGTTTTAGATTGTCTCAAGACTGCTAAAAGTATAGGCTTTCGTGTTTTACAGTTCAATGCTGTCGTAGAAACCAATACTCACGCAAGGCACTTGTATGAACGAATCGGATTTCATCAGTTAGGTGTTATCCCAAACGGATTCAGAATGAAAGACGGACACTATGAGAATATTTGCCCGTACTACATCGAATTATAAAATACCCGAACACGGATAGACCGTCCTCATCAGACGGCTATCCGTTTCTTATTCTGCATAGCCCCATAGGTTGACTTTTTCGGGGCGGTTTGGTATAATATGGGCAAGAGAAAGCATTGCAGCTTTCTTTGCAATTCAGAAACAGGGACGATGAAAATGAAAGAAGCACTATTGAATTATAAACAAAAAACACTTAAACGTGGACAGTTTTGGCTGCCTGATGATTTTAGTGATGTAATTCCAGAAATGGCAGAGGAATTCAAAAGAAATTTCCTTATTCCAAGAACAACCAATATCGATTTTTCACCGTTCAGAGATCGCTTTGGATATGAATTGCCTGATGAAATCAAGGAATATATGAGCCTATACTGGCATCCGTGTGTAGATGGCGCTTATGATTGTATGCAGCAGAATGAAAAAGGATATTATAAGTTTGATGATAGTATCGTGCTGTTTTCTGTGATGAAGAATAACAATGAATCTGATGACGATGTTCTTTTTCATAAGTATGGGATAATAGATCTTACTGAGGAATGGCTCAAATCGTGTAAAGAAGATGCTGAGTCTCAGCCGGAGCTTGCAGAATTTGCAAAAGAAGCTATTGACTATATCCCGATTGGGTGGTCAAGCTATTACGCTTACGATATACTATTCAGAAGATCAACAAAGAAGATCTATTTGGGAGCAGATAGCACAGACAGATTTGTCTGTGAAGAACCCATTGCCAATTCACTGCCCGAACTGATAAACGGACTATTTTTTTATAACCATTGAATACACTCAAACACGGATAGACCGTCCTCATCAGACGGCTATCCGTTTCTTATTATTCCGCATACCCACAATCAAGCACCCTGAGCGTTGTATAACTATATCCCATTCTTTGATATGCAGGAGCAGATAGATACTCTGCCGCAGAAGAATGTGGAAGTGCAGATAGAGAAGGTGGCAAAGGATATCAATGAACGTCAGTTAAAGCAGGTATGTCCGACAGAGGACGATCTTGCCGAAATGGAAAAGTGGAATAAAAACCATGCTGCCAATATTCTGAAAAAGGACACGGCTCTCGGATACACAGTAAATGCCGATTGTATCCGCTGCGGTATCTGTGCAAAGGTCTGTCCTGCGAATAATATCACAGTAACAGGCAGCGGTGTGCAGTTCTCAGACCGCTGTAAGGTCTGCTATGCCTGTCTGCATAACTGTCCGAAAAGTGCGATCCATATGCCCCTTGAAGCAGGAACGACGCATTTCAGAAATGAGCATATCACGCTGAACGAGATCATAGGATCGAATCAATAAGGTGTGCTGACTATGGATATAACGGAACTAATCAGAACAAGAAAAAGTGTGCGGACATTTGACGGGAACGCTGTTTCAGAGGAGGACAGAAAAAAGCTGTCGGAATACATCCGAACGATAGACAATCATTATGGCATACCTGTGAAATTCGTAATGCTCGGTGCAAAAAAGCACGGGCTTTACAGCCCTTGTGATACATGGAGAGCATATCTATATTATGGGAAAAGTACCGAAGGCTGAGCATTGCGCCGAGGCTTTCGGGTACTCATTTGAGAAAATGGTACTGTATGCGTGGCCGCTTGGCATTGGTACAACATGGATCGGCGCACACCTGATAATCAGAGAGTATTCTCTCAGAAACTCGGTGCTGATAGTTTCTACAGGCTCAATGACGGCAGTTCACCGTATAAGATAACCGTAGAGATAAAAGCATCGGGTCTGGCAGATACATTCCTCAGCGGCGATATAAGCGGATATGCTGGGACTGTGGATAATCCTTCCATTGTTGGTGAAGTTGCGGAGTTTTCATATCCCGATGAGCTCATATTTGATGAAATGACAATCAATTTTGAGCTTGACAACAGCATAGTGAACAACACTCTCGGTACATATGCGGCAATAGATCCAGAGCTTAAGGGCATCAAGCGTCTTCAGGTATTCAGATACTTTGAAGAAGTCAATATGCTCATGCCTGTAAAGACTCAGTATGACACTAAGAATAACGTAGTATCCGTTAAAACAAATATGATGGGTACATACTG
>JAGAZJ010000024.1 GCA_018110925.1 Oscillospiraceae bacterium
AAAATACTGCATTCCCCTTATCATAGGTGCGGCAGTGCTGGGCGGCGCGTATATCGCCCTTTACTTCGGTGAGAATTTTGCGGAAATGCCTGTCCTGAACAGTCCGCTCGCCGTTGCCTTCGCATGGGTGACCTGCCTTGCTGTACTCGGCGGCATGAAAAAATTGGGCGACCGCAGCACAACGGTTTCCGCCTTTATTGCAAAGAAAAACTGGGGACTGTATATATTCCACTATCTCCCCATATCCCTTTCGGCATATCTCCTGCGTACATATACGGCCATCCCCGCTCTCCCCTGCTATCTTATCTCACTTGTGGCAGGCTTCTGCGGCGCACTGCTGCTGTATGAAGCATTTTCAAGGATACCCTTCATCAGGTGGGCTGTACTGGGGATAAAGAAGGTGAAAACACCTCAGAACATAAAAGGAGAAACAGCAAATGCTCGGTAACAATCTTATCTCCCTCAGAAGGATGAAAAAAATGACACAGGAGGATCTTGCCGATAAGCTGGGCGTATCCCGTCAGACCATATCAAAATGGGAAACCGGCGATTCCATCCCTGATATGGAGATGGGGATGAAGCTGGCAGATATTCTGCAGGTGAGCCTTGATGAACTGATGAACTATTCCTCCGCAAAGCAGACCCTGCCCATCCCGCCCAAGGGCAAACACGCTTTCGGCATAGTGAAGGTGGGCGACAAGGGGCAGATAGTCATCCCCGCAAAGGCGCGGAAAATGTTTGACATAAACCCCGGTGATGACCTTCTGATCCTCGGTGATGAATCACAGGGGCTGGCCATCATCAAGGAAAGCGATATAATGAACTTTATCTCCGCCGCAAGGAATATGGATCAGTAATACCCCGGTTATACTCAGTTTACGATGATACATTTGTCCTTCTTATCTTAGGGATACTTTCGTTCAAGAACAGCGAGCCTGTCATCGGGAAAACAGGTATTATCTGTTTTATGATCTCAATGGCTTGCTTTGTGCTGTTTGTACTGTCCGATAAAAAGGAATTTGCAGATACGGTCATTTCATACGAGGGATCATGGCAAAGACTTAATTTGCTTTTTATGTATATACCTGCTGCTGTGATCACTGTGAAAAGCATTTTGCATCCTCTGTGATATGATATGTCCGTATAACAAGACAAAACACAGGGGCTGTAAAAAAACGCACCAAAACAAAAATAGCCGCACAGAATCAACGCTCCTATGTTGTTTTCTGTGCGGCTGTTTCTATGGAAACGCTGATCAAATAAGTTTTGTCAAAGCTGGCTGTTTGTGTGGAACGGACTGTTGCACAGTCCGTTTGCCGCCGTCCTTTTGGCGTTTTTTATATGTTTTGCTTTGGATTGTTTCTAACGCAGTTTCGGGTCTTTTGGTCGGCGGCGTTTCCCGTAACTTTTAATTGGCTTTTAGTCTGTTTTTGCCTTGGATGTTGGTTTGTGCTGCGGCGGAACTTTGTTCCGCATGCATACAAAGTATAACATGATCTTCAGGATAAGTCAACAGAGTGTATCTTTTGCGCACCGACCTTGGACAGTATATCCTCTCCCGAAAAAGCTGTTCTGCGTATCATTCCCGGCAGGGCTTTTTCTTCTTATCAAACCCTGTTACTTTATATATAAAACCAATGATAGCCTTTTTACTGTCCTCATCGCTCATTTCTTCAAATTCGGCGGAATGGAGCGTTCCTGATATACCGTACAGAAGCTGGGCTGCGATGATGCCCGAAGGCATTTCGGTGTGCATATCCCATTTCTCTATAGTCTCCTGTATCAGCGGCAGGAGCGACATCATGGTCCTGCTTTGCATCGCAAGCTGTATCGACCAGTGCATATTTCCATTTATCCTGTCAAACTGTTCCATAGAACGGGCGTATACGGGCAGGAACTTGTCCGCGAACTCTTCCGGTGTACTGCATCCCGACAAAAGCGTTTCAAAGTTCTTCCGATAATTCAGAAAGAACCTTTCCGCTACCGTGTCAAAGAGCATATCCTTTGATTTGAAATAGTGATAGAACATCCCTATCTCGCCGCCGACCCTGTCCATGATCATGCGCACAGAGGTGGCTTCATACCCGTTCTCAAAGAAAAGCTCCATCGCAGCATCTGTTATCTCATCACGCTTTCCGCCTTCAAGCACCGGTTTTCTTGCCATTGTTATCATCTCCTTTAAAGTGTGTCTTTGTCAGCTGTTGTACCGTGATATACGGATTTCGGTACAGCTTTCTTTTTGCGGGCAGTCCCATGAGTTTTGTGATCGCCGTATCTTTGCCCGATGCATCAAGCAGCTCCCGTCCGCCCGAATGTATATCATAGCCTATGGCGCGCCTTGGACAGGACGTGACACACGCCATGCAGTTCGCACAGTGGTGCAGGAATACGGGACGGTCGTTCCTGATGCTGATATTATTACACGGACAGACCTTGCCGCAAAGTCCGCAGCCGATACATCCGTCGGATATGGTGAAGGGGTAGTCCGCATATTTCTGTAAATTTATATAGGGCTTCATGAACCTTTTGTATTTCATCCGAACGAGTATATCTGCCTTTGGATATGCTCGTTCTTTTCGTTGCCTGATATCCTCGGCGATCTTTTCCGCCTTTCGCTCCATAAACGGCACCATCAGCCTTGCGGGCGGCACGGGAGGATAAACTATCGCATAGTTTGCCACACTGTTTATCATATTGCCGTATGCAAGCCTGCCGCCCTTTTCCTTTATCAGCGCCGCCACCCTTTCCACCGCATAACCGCAGACAAGGCTCGGATTTGCCACGGCGAAGATGTATGCATCGGTGTTTATCGGAAGCTCCTTTATGAACCTCACCACCGGTGCGGGGGCAGTCCAGTGATAGACAGGGTATACAAATCCTGTCACATCACAGTCATCGGCAGGGACATCTGCCGGATCAATGCGCATTGATACGAGCTCCGCATTTTCAAAGACCTCTGCTATTTTCTGTGCTGCTCTGAGGCTGTTGCCAGTGCCTGTGAAATAGTATATCCTGCATTTCATTCTCATCGCTCCTTTTAAAATAAACCGAATATCGTTCTTTTAATATATCACAGCGTCAATATTTTTGTCAATTGATAAACAGAACAATATTCTGTTTATTCTTTCGGTGATTTTGTATATATCCGCCTTATACTCAGACATTCCTTTCCTTGCTCATCCTGATTTAAGAAACTGATAAGAAATAAATATGACTCTGATAAAGACATTAAGAAAATTATGCAGTATAATAGCATCATAGGATACACACAATATCAGGAGGCAGGATATGAATATACTACACACCGAAAAATTATGCAAGTCTTTTTCAAACGGCGGACTTCAGCAGCACGTTATAAAAAATCTTGATATCGGGATAAAGGAGAAGGATTATACCATAATAATGGGTGCATCGGGATCGGGTAAATCCACACTGCTCTATGCGCTTTCGGGTATGGATTCACCCACGCTGGGCAGTGTCTATTTCGGCGATACCGATATATCAAAATACACCAACGATCAGCTTGCGGTGTTTCGCCGTGAGAACTGCGGCTTCGTGTTCCAGAGCATATATCTGCTCGAAAATATGACCGTATTCGACAACGTTATGACAGGTGCCCTCGCCTTGCAGAAGAATTCCGCGGAGCTTGTGAAAAAGGCGGAAACGCTCCTTAAAAAAGTCGGCATCGGCGAGACCCTTTGGAACAAGTATCCCAATCAGCTCTCGGGCGGTGAGTGTCAGAGAGTGGGTATTGTCAGAGCCATAATCAACGACCCCAAGATAGTATTTGCGGATGAACCCACGGGCTCGCTAAACTCCGCATCATCCAGTGATGTGCTTGATATATTCACCGAGATTAACAAGAGCGGTCAGAGCATCGTCATGGTGACACATGACATGAAAACAGCACTGAGGGGCAACAGGGTCATATACCTGCGTGACGGGGCGGTAATAGGTGAGCACGATATGCAGCCCTACGGCACGGATGACAGCAAGCAGAGACTTGAAGGACTGCAAAGATTTCTCGATGAGATGGGGTGGTAAAATGGAGAGGATACTCAGACTATCTCTTGCCAATATCAAGAAGCATAAAAAGCAGACAGCTCTCCTTGCACTGCTCATCATGCTCTGCATGGCGATAACCTCATCTGCGGCGGCAGGCTACTTCGACATGAAGGATATTTTCCCCCGTGTGGCGGAGCAGTATGCGGTGCATCAGAACTTCATGAAGATAAACAAGGAGTTCTACGAACCGGGCTTCATTGATATACTCAAAAGCGACAGCAGGGTAACGGATGTAGAGCATATCAATACTCTGTATTCCATGAAGACCAAATACCTCGACAAGACCGGAGAGGAGCGAGCACTGTATATGGGTGTAGTCACTATGGATACACACCTTCGGATAGAGACCTCCCCCATAGAATCCTCCCTCTCCGAGGAGGAGCGTGCAGCCCTCGAGCATCCCATATATCTGCCCTACGCCGCAAGAGAGTCGCTCCGTTCAAAATTCACCGAGGGTGATGATTTCGATATCGTCGTGGGCTCCAAACGGTACTCATTCACGGTAGCGGGCTTTTATGAGAGCATATTCCTTCCCGAGACCAACAACGGATTCCAGATCATAGTTTCCGACAGCGACTATATCACCCTCATGTCCGTGCTCGACTATCAGGATGTACTGCTCTTTGACTGTTCCCCCATAACTGCAGGCGACGATGTGGAGATGGATTTCACAAACACCGTCACCGATATGCTGGGCAAGGATATCGGATATGAGATAATCACCTATACATATAATAACTGCGCGACTATGAGCATCATTTTCATCGGGATAGTTCTGGCCATCATGATGTTTATGGCTGTGGTCATACTCATAGCCTCGGCGGTCATGATACGCTTCCGCATCACAGGGGATATACAGGATCAGATGCAGTCCATCGGAGTGCTCGAAGCGCTTGGCTACACCTCAAAGGATATAAGCCTTTCCTATACCGCAGAATACCTGCTCATAGCACTTGCGGGCATCATACCGGGCACAGTGCTGTCATTTGCCATAATCCCCGTGCTCCACTCCCTCGGTCAGAGACTTTCCGGCCATCACGGAGCAATGCATATAGAGCCGGCGGTGTTTTTCATCACTGCCGTGCTGATATTCACCTTTGCGGGGATCATCGCATACATCAGATCGGGTATGGTAAAAAAATATCCTCCCGTGCAGGCATTCCGCAAGGGCATCTCCTCACATCATTTCGGCAGGAACATCCTCCCTTTGAGAAACACAAGAAACAGCGTGAACCTGCGCCTTGCAATGAAGGGCTTTGCAGGGAGCATCAGGCAGAATGTCGGTCTTACGGCATGTATAGCCGTTGCGGCGCTTGCGGCTGTGGGAAGCCTCATAATCGCCGATGTCTTTTCCTCGGATTTTGAAGTTGCATCCAGAATGACGGGAGTAGAGCTCAGTGATATAAATATCACCACCGCAGACTATACCGATACCGAGGAGCTTGCGGAGAATATCAGGCACATTCCCGGTGTAAAAAGAGTGATCGTAGGCTCGTTTTCCTTGGATCTGTCACACGCAAAGATGCTGTACACCTATGACCGCTCCGAGCTAATGACTCCCGTATCCTATGCTGATTTCAGCGGCCTCGAAAAACTAAAGGCTTCCGAGGGCACTCTCCCGGTGCATGACAATGAGGCGGCGGTATCGAGGATGTTTGCCTCGAAGCACGGCCTTAAACAGGGCGACACTCTTACCGTTGAACGAAACAGGGTGAAAAAGAATTATATCATAACAGGCTTTGTCCCCTCCATAACCAACAACGGCAGGAACCTGTATATCACCCATGAGGGCTTTCGCAGGATAGACCCCACGTTCACCCCCCATGCGATAGATGTGTTTCTTGAAGAGGGCGCAGACAAGCAAGAGGTAAAGTCAGTCATACTCGACACCTACGGCAGGACGATCTCCGACACAAGAAAGGCAGATGCCTCGGGTAATACCCCTGAGGAAAGGATACGGGCAGTTGCCGAGCAGAAAATAGCAGAGATACTTGCAAACTACAATGTCACCCATGCGGAATACGCAGTTCAGATAGGCGACACCGTGATAGCGGGCAGCAGCGGCGGATTTATGATAAAGGACTGCGGCGACCTGCAGGAGGTAATGCAGACACAGATAGGCGGCATGTTCTCCGCTATAAGTATGTCAGCATGGGCATTCCTCGCTGTGGCTGCCATCGTGGCGGCAGTCATAATAGTGAACCTTATGGAGCAGACCATCAGAAGGCAGCGCAGGGATCTGAGCATAATGATGTCCGTGGGCTACACCTCAAATGACCTTATGCTGCAGCTGGCGCTCAGGATACTGCCTGCTGTGGTGATAGCAGTCATACTCGGCACTGTCGGCGGGATCATCATATACCAGACAGTAATGGCCGTGGTATTCGGCACAATGGTAATGAATTTCCCGCTCCTCATCACAGCGGATGTGCTCATGATCGCCTTCTGCTTTGTATGCGGATATCTCGGGGCACACAAGATAAAGACGATCTCCGTAACGGAGCTTATGACCGAATGAGAGGTAAATATGGATAAAAAGAAATTTGCTGCCGTTGCAGCGATAGTTATGATGACAGCCGTTCCCTGCGGAGCTGAGAATGCGGATGCCGCAAAGTCCGCAGTCCCCTCGGTACAGACCGTCAGCGAGACTGCCGAGACCGTTTCTGCGGTCGGTTCCGTGAGCAAGGTGTTCTGCACAGTATGTGCCCTGCAGCTTTCAGAGCAGGGACTGCTCGACATAGATGCACCCGTCACCGACTATGTTCCCGAATTTACCATGCAGGATGAGCGATACATGGATATCACCGTGCGTATGCTCATGAACCATTCATCGGGACTTGAAGGCAATGTGTTCGGCGATATGATAGTCTATGATGAGGCAACAACAGAGTATCATGACACATTCCTTGAAAAGCTCTCACGCACAAGGCTGAAGGCAGACCCCGGCACCATGTCCTCCTACTGCAATGACGGCTTCACTTTGCTTGAAATTGTTGTGGAGCGTGTCAGCGGTCAGAGCTTCACGGACTATGTGGACGAGCATATCGCAAAGCCCCTCGCCCTTGAAAATACCGGCACCTCTCTTAAAATGTACGGCAATGAGAAGGCTGCAAAGGTGCTCGTGGACGGCGATGTGAGATATGCCACGGACTACTGCACCGCCTTCGGCTCGGGCGGCATAATGTCCACTGCTCCGGAGCTGGCACGCTTCGGCAGCGCTATGTTCACGGGCAATGATGTGCTTCTTTCGCAGTCGTCAAAGGATGAAATGGAGAAGAGCAACGCCCGTGACAAGTACGAGGACGGCTTCGGCCTTGGCTGGGACAGTGTTGATCTCAGCAAGAAATACGATATGAACAAGGATGTACAGCTCGAATTCAAGGGCGGTGCGCTCAATCATCAGTTTGCAGGGCTCATGGTGGCACCCGATGAAAAGATAAGCGTATCCGTTCTCCTGAGCGGCGGTGACAGCAATGTTGCCATAGCTATGTCCGAATCACTCATGCTCACCGCACTTGAAGAGCAGGGCATCACCGCCGCTTTCATACAGCCCGAGGCAAGGCAGACCGCAGATACAGTGCCGACAGAGTACCTTGATATGGCGGATATCTATGCAAGTGAGGGCGGTCTGTACTCCGTATCCTTCCCCGATGCAAAATACATGGAGATAACCGAGCTAACGTCCGTCGTTCCCCTGACAAAGAGGTATATGTATACCACGGACGGGGATTTCGTGCTGATGAACGGCGAACCGGGCACAGCCACGTTCGCACAGGATGCCGATCAACACATCCTCGAATTTGTGGAGAGGAACGGGGAAACATACATCTGTGACTCCTCCAATACCGACTTCGACGGCTTCGGCCGTGACAAGCAGGATTCATACTATCTTCAGCGTGTGGGAAAGTACGGTGTGAGCGAAGATGTGCAGGCCGCATGGGATGCAAGGGACGGCCTGAGATATTATTTCACATCTGCCTCATACTCCAATATGATGTACTATTCCTTCCGTGCCGCTTCACCGTCAATGCTCGTCACTGTCCCCAATGAGGACGGATATGCAATGATAAAAAACAGTACGGTGAGGATCGCAGATGCCGACCGGGGCAGGGGCTTTGTTCATATCCCCGGCCCGGCAGGCAGAGATGTAAAGGATTATGAGTTTTTCACCGAGGACGGCTGCGAATATGTACGCACCTCCGCTCACGACTCCACAGGCATAAGGGAATCGGACATACAGTCGTTCTCATCCGATATTCACGAAATAGCACTTGAAACAGGCAAAGCTAAGTGGTATAATATAGGGGATATGGCAAACAAGTCCATTGCCCTGACCATACCGGACCACGCCGCAGTCTATGTGTATGACCGCTTCGACCACACCGTATACTCCTCATACATGACCGATTACGGCAATACGGTAACGCTTCCGACCGAGGGCAAGATAGTATTTGTGGGTGAGACGGGCGGAACGGTAAGCATACGATGACCGTCGGTCATCATCGGGCAGGACTGTCACTATCGGACAGTATATCACGGCGGCGTCGGCCTGTCAAATGCGCTGATATGCAGTTTTTGCGGGGTATTTGCACCAAAATGCATACATACCCCGCCCGAAAATATCAAAAACCGCAAAAAAGCAAGGATCTCACCGCAACTATGTAGAATTTCTGCACCGTTTTTTGTGCAGTATGACATATGAGTAAACAGCGGTCATATGTGTTCGTCTGAACATATGTCAGATACACAAACAGATGAAGCATCAATATGCACTGAGTCGGAAAAATGCCTGCTTCCTTGTCAAAAAACTTAAATAACACATCCGTATCAAACACTGACAACCGCCATTTGGATCCGGAGGCAATATGAAATACAAATGCCTTGTGATAGACGATGATGAGACCATCGCCGCCAACACAGCCGAATACTTCAACATATTCGACATATCTACCGCATATGTGACGAGCTTTGAGGATGCGGTGAGTTTTCTGGAGAAGAATACAGTCTCTCTTCTGCTGCTCGATATAAACTTGGGTGACCGCTCGGGCTTTGAACTGTGCAAAAAAGTGCGCAGGGAATATGATATGCCCATACTCTTCATAAGCGCACGGACAAGCGACGACGACGTGCTGACCGCCCTGAATATCGGCGGCGATGATTATATCAAAAAACCGTTTACCCTGAATATCCTCCTTGCCAAGGTAAAGGCTATACTGGGAAGATACGAACGGCTGACGGAGGCGGCATCCGCCGTCCCTGCCGGAGCGGTGAAAGAGGTGAACGGCAGGATCTGTATCGCCGATGATATGTATCTTGACACCGCATCTCATTCGCTTCAGAAAGGCGGCAGTGTCATCAGCCTTAAAGCAATGGAATTCAAGATGCTCCTGTATCTGGTGAAAAACAGGAACAGGGTCATCACCAAGGATGAATTTCTGAAAAATGTCTGGGAGGATGACTATGTTGGCGAGGGCACTCTTGCGGTGCATATACGCCACCTTCGTGAAAAGACGGAAAAGGATCCCAATAACCCCGACCTTATAAAGACAGTCTGGGGCGTGGGATACATACTTGAAGCCGGTGCCGTGGAATGAAACGAAATATCATAATACCGTTCCTGCTCATCATTACAGCAGGCGTCATTGCGTTCATATGCATGATCAAGGGATATGACGACCGCCCTGCCGATTCGCTGATGTACAATGATATTGCCCAGACGGTCAGAGAGAACTTTGACCGCCTTGACGCACCCGACAGCATAGCGACGGTCACGGATATATGCGTGTTTGATGCGGAAGGGTTTCTTGTATATCCGCAGGACTGCCGCTTCAAAAGCTTATCACAGGCTGTGAACGCAGGCTATATCATGATCCCCGTGAATGACGGCAGCACATTTCTGGGGACTGCCGCAATACCCGATCCCGACCGCCTGTCATACGATATGACGGTCAGAAAGCTCATCACTGCGGTGATAGCTCTTGTATCTTGCCTGCTTGCCGCTGTGGCGGTATATGCTGTTTATACGGACAGGAACGTAATAAAGCCCTTTGCCAAGATGCAGGACTTTGCGGGAATGATAGCGGCAGGCAAGCTCGATGAGCCGCTGATGATAGAAAAGAACAATGTGTTCGGTATATTTACCGAGAGCTTTGATATAATGAGAGAGGAGCTCCTTGCGGCAAGAAAAAGGGAAAATGACCTTAAAATAAGGGAAAAGGAGCTGGTGGCTCAGCTGAGCCACGATCTGAAGACACCGATAGCCGGGATAAATACCATATGCGAAGTGCTCTCGGTAAAGGTAAGCGATGAGTATACCCTCGGAAAGGTAAATGACATACAGAATAAGACTCATCAGATGGATATGCTCGTCACGGATCTGTTTACAGCCGCCCTCGATGACCTCGGAGAGATGAGCGTCAGCTGTACGGATGAAAACTCCGCTGTCCTCCCCGGTATAGTACTTGCAAACGACCCACGAATGCTGACCCGATCGGATAATGTGCCCGAATGTCTTATATCACTTGATAAAAAGCGTATGTCGCAGATAGTCGGGAATATAATCGGCAATTCGTATAAATATGCAGATACCCCTATTGATATAAGATACTCGCTGAGCGGTGATTATCTCAAAATGTCGTTTACCGACCACGGAAAAGGCGTTCCCGAAGATGAGCTGAGTCTTATAACAAACAAGTTTTACCGCGGCCGTGATGTGCGTTCATCCGATGCGGACGGGAGCGGCCTCGGGCTGTATATCTCCGCAGAGCTTATCGCCAGGATGAAGGGGGAGCTTATTTGCTCCGGCAATGGTGACGGGCTTACCGTGACCCTGCTGATACCTCTTTCATAAGACCAAGGCCGAATCCATGAGCTGTGTAAAAAAGCCCCATTCTGATCTTTAAAGTCAGGATGGGGCTTTTATGCATTTCATAAAGCAGAAAGATTGATGCTTTTCAATAAGGCATATCACAGATACGCCTCCGTCAGGGTTCATTTCTGTTCAGATATTTACACACTTGAAATACTGCTCTGCTATCTGTTCGGGGGGTGTAAGCGCTGTGTCACTTCAGCTACCAGCTTACGGTCTCGGCAAAGGCGCTCACCGCTATGTACAGCGCATATTCATGGAAAATACCCTCTTTGACCGAAACGTGCTCATCAAACACACGGTACAGATATTCTTTCAGATAACGGGTGAATATCTCACCGCATTCACCGCTGAAAAGCCCTCTGATCCGATGACATATCGGGCATACCTTATCTGAAGCGTTTGTCTGTTGCCGCAAGGAACACCATCAAGACCGCTATCACGATCTCCATGTGCATAAACTTCATAGCGGTGACCCTGTCCGTGCTTGGCGTTCTGAACCCCACCACGGGAGCGCTTGTACACAATGCAGGCTCTTGCTTCGTAGTGCTCATAGCGGCGATGTTGTATGACAGAAAGTTTGAGATATGACGACAAAGAACGGGTCTTATTGTTGACAGGACCCGTTCTTTGTCATGTATTCATATGATGTTTTTGCCGCAGATATGTCCGTATTGCACCACAGGTGATACAGCTCGGTGCGGTCTGTGAGCCTGTCCAGCAGAGACAGTGTCTTTTTCATCCTGTCCGCATCGGCAGGACGATAGACCTGTTGCAGGAGCATTGGATACAGGTCCTTGCCTGCGGTCTCTATGCGGTTCTCCTCTGACCTTGACAGGATACATACCGCTTTCAGCGGCACTGAGATATTCCCGCCCAGCCTGTGCTTGCCGTTGTACGGCGTGCCGAATACGGTCACGCCGCTGTCTGTTATCTTTACAAGCGGCTTGTCGTCATTGACCATGACCGCCCTGTCCCCCAGATATTCCCTCCACAGACGTGTGTGGGTGGATTTGCCCGTGCCGGACTTTGCAGTGAAAAGGTAACCCATGCCGTCAACTGCCACCGCCGACCCGTGAAAGAGTATGGTGTCATAGTCGGGCATTATCTCTGCTATTTTGCGGTAGACCGCCAGCTCTTCAAGGTACCCGTCCGAAAAACTGCGTGGGCGGACGCCTCGGGCAATGTCTTCACGGGCGGACTTTTCACGCTCATATCCTATATCCGCCTGTGTGATGTTGACCGAGAAATCGGGCGCCTCATCGGTGAGATAGTTGGCGCAGTATCTGTGTACATCCTCGTAAACAGAGTGTATCTCAGCCACTCTGCCCGCAAATCTGTATTTTGCGACCATGCGGCTCAGTCTTCGACAGCGCCGATAGAACGGAGCTTTGCTATGATGTCTTTCACATCTTCCATAACGGTCTCACGGCTTGCACCGCTGTATCTTTCAAGCAGTTTGTCGGTCACAGCGCTCTCGGTGGTGTCGGACTTCAGACATTCCACTATGAATGCCGCTGTTTCGTTGCTTTTCACGATGCCGCTGAATTTTGCGCCGCCCGTGGGAACGGTGAAATGTTCGCCGTTTGCGGCGTGGGTCAGAAAATCGGAGCTGAGCTTCATAAGATCATCCTTTCTCTGTAAAAAACAGCGGCAGGTCATATACTGTATGTCCTGCCGCTGTGGTTATTTAAGTATCCATATCTTGTACGGGAAGCAGCCGTTACTGCCCACCTGTATCATCTGTGCGTAGAATACCGATGCTATGCCGAGGAAGAACACGAACACGATGAACCTCATCAGTTTTTTCTGCTTGAAGTGGTCGTCCGCAAAGCCAATGGCGGCATTCACCGTTTCGGGCAGTATACCGAGTATCGCAGGCATTACAAAGAACAGACCGAAGCGTGACACGATGGCGTGCTTTATGCCTATGAATTCAAGCGCCACGAGGAAGAACATACAGGCGAGATATATGGCGTTCTCATGCTTTGATTCATATATGCGCTTTCTGAATATGAACATCAGCGCAAACACCAGCGCATAGCCAAAGAAGTAGAACATATATATGCCGTAGCTTATCTCCCTGCCTGTCAGCTCGCCCTTGAGCGTGCCGAACATAACGCCCGTCTTCTCAAAAAAGTCGATGCAGAAATGTATCAGATCCCAGGAATATACCATCACAAGCCCTGTGATGACAAAGTACAGCGTGAGTACTATCGGCTGTATGCGTATCTGAAGAATGAAGTACATCGGTATCATTATCAGCGCCGACCAGTGGAAGCAGGCCGCAAACAGCACCATAGCAAGATATCTGAGAAAGTCCTTTTTCTTGATATACTCAAATGAGTACAGAACTATGACAGCAGATGTGTACTGCCTTAAAAAGTTCATTGAGTAGAACATCATGCCGTACATCACGAATGCCGTGCCGCTGACCTCGGGTCTGACGGAATTGCGGTATATCCATATGGATATCGCCACAGCATAGACAAGGGCGATCAGGGCGAACATGATCCTGAAATCGTCATACCCGTCCGACAGTATTTTCAGCGTGACTGTGTAGCCCTTTTCAAGCCTGTCCGTGCCGAATTCGCCCAGCTCCTTTGTGATAAGGCTCTCAAATATCCTGCGGTATGCCTTGTAGTCCGTGCCGACATTGTATCTCATGCCCTCGACTACAAACATCAGTATCCCGAATAACGCACAGTATATCCCCCTGCCGACCTTGCCGAATCTCTCACGGCACAGTATCATGCCCGACAGCAGCAGTATCGGCGGTAAAAGTATATAGACCATAACCTATCTCCCGAAATAAACGCTGTTTATGAGCGGCGGATGCCGCCCGCCGCTCATCGAGTATAATAATAGCATTTTTCGGAGGATATGTCAAACAGTATTTTGTACAAATTAAAACTCAATTGTAAAAATATTATTTTGCGGCATCTGCTATCCGAACTTCCCTATCCCTTCCAGCATATCGTTCAGAGAGAGGGGATTGTCCGAATAGGTGTGCAGAGTTATGTTCATACAGCCGTTTGAGGTGACTATGCCAACAACATTTTTGGCATAGGATACTACGGGAGGTATGAATGACACCCCCTCTACGGAATATTCTCCGTAGGCCGTGGGAATGTCCAGCTTTGTGAGGTTAGTTATGCTGAGGTCCTTCACCTTGTCACCGTATCCCATGGCAGAGGCGAAGGATGACACGAAGGATGAGGAGTATGCCCCCGCAGACACCATGTTCACAGCATCTGTGAGAGTGCCGTCTATCTCACCCATGAAGCGGAGCACCAGCCATTTCTTTGCAGGGTCGTCAAGCTTCTGATGTATCACAGACTGTATTGCCGATGCATTCTCCGCAAGGCTCTTTCTGCGGTCATAACGGTGATCGACCGATACGCCCGTAGCCTGATTGCCCATGGCACGGTTGCTGTCTGTGCGGCCGTCCACCGCATAGCCTATGCTTTGTCTGCCGCCTGTGTTTTTTAGTATCAGCGCAGTGATGTAGGAGGTGAACTTCACGCCGCTTTTTTTGCAGTCCGCCAGTATCCTTTCGGTGGCGGCGCTGTCAAAGTGTATCTCCTGCACCTTTGTGCGGTGGGTACTCCAGAATTTGTCAAATGCCCTGTCCAGGTCGTCAAATCCGAACCTGCGGCGTTCACGCTTCCATCTGCTGTTGCAGTATGAGGCATAGGCAGAGTAGAGAAAGGGGAGCTTGCCGACGGGTATATCCGACACATCAGTTCTGCGCATCTCACGGTATGTGAGCTTTTCTCCGGCAAGCGCCTGCATGAACGTTTCGATGAAATATGTCAGTGACTTGCCGTCGCCGCCCAGATGATGCATACAAAAGACGACGGTGAAGCCCTCGTCCGTGTGATTTGTGCAGAAAGCACGCAGGAATTCCCCATGCTCTGTCTCAAAGCGAATGCGTTCCTCACGGGCTATTATCGCCTCGGTGTCATCGTTGCAGAAGGTCATGCTCTGTGCGGGGTCTGCGCTCGTGTAGTAGGCGCTCCCGTCAGTGCCGATCACCGTCTTGGTGCCCAGCACTTCATGGGCGCTCACAGCTTTGTCAAAAGCTGCTCTGATCCGGTCGTCAGATGCTTTGCCCTTTATGTCCGCACGCATCACGATCATCATGCTCACGTCGAAGAGGTCCGCACGCTCTGTGTTTATGTACTGCTTCATAGCAACACCTCCTGTCAGGAACGGAACTTCTTTCTGCCGCTTATGCCGACGCTGACGTAATTGTTGTCGGTGGGCTCCCTATTGGGTGAGTAGGAGTTCCGATAGCCGGAGGTATGCACTGCCAGCCCCTTGTCATCGGAAATATATATCAGAGTGTCGTCCGTGGAGAGTGTGCAGTTGGGCTCACCAAGTGCAGAGAGGATATCCTCATCAGATGTGTCATATTTTATGCCGCCCACGGATATATCATACTTCTCCATAGACTGTGCATAGAAGCCTATGTAGACCACCGAGCCCCTTATGATCTCTATATCGGCTATGCGCTCATCGTTATAGGTAAGAGTCTGTGAATCTATATATTCCTCTGTATCAAAGCCCTTTGGCAGCTTCTGCTCTGAAAAGGGGAATTGGGGGAACTCCGTGCCGTCCACGATGATGCTGTGATTTATCGACTCAAGGTCTGCCGTGGTCTCACCGTTTGTTTTGGTCTGTATATCCTTTTCAAGCAGGAACTTGTCAGACTTGTCGGAGAAGTCACCGTAGACGATGTCGATATGATCGACTATCTCGGACTTTCCGTCCTCGGCGAGAAAATACCACAGTACGGCGTACATATCATCATACCTGTAATTCAATATTCCCCGGAATTCCAAGAGGGGCTTGCCGAATATCTCCTCTGCGGCCTTCGGCGTATCCGAGAGTCTGAAGCCGCCTATATTACATTCGGCAGGGGCAAAGACCGAGAAGCTCTCTGTCTCGCCGTTTTCCTTTATGGTCAGAAGCCCTATGCGGTCATCCCCGTTGAATACATGATATGTCTTGTATCCGCTGAACTCGCCTTCCTCGGCTTCTTTGCAGGTGAAATCCTCACTCAGCACATCAAGTGTCAGCGGCAGGGCGTATTCCTTGCCGCAGAGCTCCATTGAGTCAAACAATCTGCGTGTGCCTGTGTCCTCGGCTGTCGCTTCTGCTTCTGTCTCTGCGGAGGTCACCGTTGTCGTCTCGGATATGGTCGTTTCAACGGACGTCACAGTCGTTTCTGCGGTCGTTGTCGTTGTTTCTGCCTGCTCAGGCGAAACGGCGCAGGCTGTCAGAAGCACAGCGAGCGCCGCTGTTATCATCTTTTTCATATACTACCCCTTTTTTATCAGCGGCAATATATGACTGCATGGCTGTCAGCCGCACAGATCCCGGTCGGACTTGGTCGCTGAGCCGTATGAAGTATCCTTCATACAGTCGCATTCTTCAAGTTCGACGATAACTGTCGGGCCTTTGACTATCTTGTATACAACAGTTCTCGGTGATGAGTTGGTCCTTGTCAGGTCTTTGTAGACAAGACCTTGTTCTGCGAGCTTTTCCAGTTCGTCAAGGAGCATCTCCTCTTTTTTATCCGTATCTGCTGACTTATAATCCATGCTGTCCATAACAGCCGCTATTCTGTTCTGTACCTTTTCCCAGTTCTCGTGTTCCTTCTCAGTCACAGGCTCCTGTACATTCACAAATGTCGGCAGGTCACATATGTGGCTGGTGCCGTCGCTGTCGGTGAACTGTGTGAAGAAGCATCTGCTGTAACTTTTCGATACGTTGGGATCTGTGTCAAAATCAAGGTCAAAGCGTATCTTTATCGTGTATATACCGTCACCTGCCTGTTCGTCTCCGTTCTTGTCTGTGTTGCCGTCATCGTACATATATCCTATGAACTTGTCGGTCTCTATGTCGATGAACTTTATCCTTTCGGGCATATTCTCCCCGACGGGTATCTGTGCGTAGAACAGACCCTCGCCTGCGGCGCGCTTTTCATCTCCCTCATCGTCTGTCATGATGTAACGGTGTTCTGTCCACGCCTTTGTATCCTTCACAGCCTTGTCGTCATCGTAACGGGGAGCGCCGTTTTTATATGTGCGTATGCCTTTCTGCTGCTTGCCCAGTCTTACAGATGCGTTGGATGTGCGTTTCTTGGCGGGCTTCTCTGTCTTGGTCGGTCCGGTAACGGCCGTCTTGGAGGGAGCGGTCGTTACCGACACGGCAGACAGTGTGGTCGGCTCGTTGACCTGACCCTGTGCGGAGACCTCGGTGCAGCCTGCAAAAACTGCTGCTGTCATAAGTATCGGAATGAGCTTTTTCATAAATATACCCCTTTGTCAGAATGTGGTTTGTGTTGTTGTATATGATCATATCCTGTAAAGTATACAACTCAGAGACCGATTATTTTTCATTCCGACAAAAAAGTTTTTATATTATTTTGCTCACCCTGTCCGTATCAAATGAGCGAAGCTCACAGTTGCCCATATAGAACCCTGCGAACTGCTCCCGTGTCATGCCCCTTGCATATGCCTCTATTATGCGGCATATGCCGCCGTGGGAAACTATCAGCACATTTTTGTCATATCGCTGCGGCAGCTCGTCAAGCAGGGGATAGACCCTTGAAACTATGTCAAAGACCGATTCGCCCCGTGGCATACGCACGCCGAATTCCAGCTTTGTCTCCATATACCCCTCTGTGGAGCGGTGCCTGCCCTCATAATCTCCGTAATCCCACTCACGGAGCCTTTCATCGGTGACAGGCACGAGCCCCAGCCGTTCGGCGCAGGGAGCGGCTGTCTGCTGTGCCCGTATCAAAGGAGATACCAGTATATGCCCTATGTCGGAGGGCAGTTTTGCGGCAAGCTCCTCTGCCTGTCTGAGACCCTTGTCCGTCAGGGGCAGGTCTGTCCTGCCGCAGATGTAGTCATGGGTGTTCCACTCGGTCTCTCCGTGCCTTGTAAAGTATACCGTCATAGCCCCTCCGTCACACCGATGCCGAGATGGAGCTCAGCGCCTTGTCTGAATTGTCTATGATAATGTTATCTATGTATTCTATGCAGATATACACATTCTTTGTGCCCTGCTGTCTGATGAAGTATTCCTTGTATACGCCCGTGCCGCCGAGACTCAGTTTCAGATGCCTGAACGTCATTCCGTCTATCACGATGTCCTTGTTCTCCTTTACCTCTGCGGTGAAGAATATGGTGTTAGACTGGCTGGTAAGTACGGATGTGAAGTCATCCATTGAGCGCCCGCCCACATTGTCCTCGCTTATGACGAGTATTTCGGTCGCGGCATTCTTGGCGGCGTACTCACAGTTGAACGATTTCTGCGCACCCCTTGCCGTGCTGTTGGCATATTCCACGATGTAGCATGAGACATTCTCGACCTGCTTGCCTGTGAAGCAGGCAAAGCCCTCGGGGGTGGTGACGGTGAAGTAGCTGTTGCGGTACACTCCGTCCTTTACCTTGCCCGGCGTGTATGAAGAACAGCCTGTGAAAACTATCAGCGCAGAGACGGCGGCTAACATCAGCGCCGCTATCTTTCTGATATGCATATCCATTCCTCCCAATGAAACGATATATAAAATATAGCATAAACGCTCTGCCATGTAAATAGAAAGCGGATAATTATAATTTGATTTTAATCTTTCTAATGTGGGCATAAAAAATCCCGTCCCCATCATCATGAGAACGGGAAAATACTGTCACGCCGTTGCTTCTGCACGTCTGTCCCTGCGGTGAAGCAGGATGCATACAAGCGCCACAGCTGCTGTCAGTGCGATATGGAACGAGAAAAACGTGATGTTCGTCAGGTCTGAGCCCTCTCCGACAAGGGGCAGGAGCCAGCCCGAGCAGTTGTTGTTAGCCATGTGCGCAAATGCCGCAGGCATGACAGAGCCTGTTTTTTTGGTAAGGTATGTGAGAAATATCCCGATGACGGTACACATAAGACACATACGGAGTATGCCCGTGACGGGGTAGCCTGCATAGCCGATGCCGAAATTGTGCCCCGCTATGGTGAGCGGCGCGTGCCACAGACCCCACAGCACACCGCCGACTATCAATGCCGCAGGCTCGGGCATTAGCTTTTCCAGCTTCGGCATCATATAAGCACGCCAGCCGAATTCTTCACCGAATGCGGGCATGAAAAACAGTACCGACAACGCCAGACCGTTGAGCAGGAGCATGGTTGACTCAAATACGGTGTCGCCGTTTATGTCAAATCCTGCCGCGCCGTCCTTATACATGACACCCAGGATCACAGACACGGCGCAGTACAGCGGCGGTATCAGGAGCGCCGCCGCATAGTACCGCTTGCTGCCCGATAATTTCATGGTGAGGAGCATATCTTTCTGAGAAAAGCCCTCCCTTGTTATGAGCCTTGTGAGTATATGAGCCGCCGCAGGGACCATCATGCACAGTCCTGCCAGAGAGAGGATATGGCCGGGCGTGTTCTCATCCACCCAGTATGCAGAGCCGTAAAAGTGCATCAGCACGCCCGAGACCACCGCAGGCGGCACAAATGCAAGGACATAGTACAGTATCAGCCGTCTGACATCATTCTTCATATTCCTGTATCCCCTCTCTGAAAAGTCTTACCGACAGTCGGTAGGATATGTACAGCATAAATGCCGCCGCATAGGGAAACATCACGCTGATAACGATGCCTTCCTTTGATTCACCGCCGTTTATGATGAAAGCGGTCACATTGCTTATGATCTGCTCAATATCGCCGAAGGGCGACAGATCTCCGAACAGTCCGTATACAGCCGCCAGCACCATTACTGCGCCGATTGTGCCAAAGCGTATATTATTGCCCTTTGCAGCACCGAAGCGAAAAATGAAAGGAAGTTCGACCGCCTTGACCCAGGTGAACACCAGTATGGCAAGGTAAAATCCGGGAAACAGACCCGATGCAAGACCGCCCGTTATGACCGAACCGATGGTATCAAACAGATATGCAACAAAAAGACCTACGCACAGCAAAAGTATCCAGCAGAGATATTTTTCTCTGACAGCGCCCTCGGCGCTTACCGGGGATGAGGAGATGAAGTATGCCCATTTTTTATTCTCGTCGTTTCTGATCATCTCATCGAAAAGGTTGGTAACCGTAAATGCACACATGAACCCGATACATATGGCCAACAGATCAAATCCGTACTCTCCCGGTGCTATCGATGTGTCCGATGCTGTGGTGACGGTAATGCCGATAAGACCTGTGATGTAATAGAACAGGAGGATGGCAAAAAAAGTAACGAGCTGCTTTTTTACGAGCAGAAGATCCTTGTATATCAGTTTCAGCACTTGTTTTTCCTCCTTGCGTACAGTTTCTTTATGATAAAGTATCCTGCAATGATAAGCGTTACGGAGGCAGGGAGCAGTATCTTATACAGGATGTCGAGGGGAAGTATGCGCAAAAGATCTATGCCGCTTGTTTCCTCCGTCACTTCCTCAAACATCCACATACAGGATATCAGTGCCAGGCTTCCGCATATGCTGACGACGGTAATGAATATCATCGGAGCCTGACGGGAGCGAAAAAACTCTGAAACGATACCGCACAGGGTGTTAAGTGCCGAGATAAGACATACGATGCAGGTGATACCTGCCGTATGTGATATGCTGAGACCCACGGGCCACAGGCTGGTTACGAGCCGTGCGTATATAACGCTGACAGGCAATGACACCGCCAGTATCAGCACCGAGGACAACAGCTTTGCAACAGTGTGTTCATGGGCACTGACGGGTGATGCAAACTCAAACGCCGTCCATTTAGGTGAATATTCATATGCGGGATGAACAAACAGCACCGACAGTATCGCCGCAGATGCAAACTCCATGGTTACGACCAGCAGCTCGGCATCACGCAGTGCTTCCTCTGTCTGATAGAGGACGGCAAGATTGCCCTTAACTATGCTGAGGGATATCAGGAATCCCAGTGCGGAAAAGATCGCCCAGAAAACGAGGTTGTTTTTCAGCTGTTTTGAAATGATGAACAGATCCTTCAGGATCAGCGAGCGTATCCTATTCATGATATCCCCCCGTCAGCTCCAGCGCTTTGCGGTCTTTGAGCGTACATACCAGAGGAGTATATCCTCAAGTGTGGGCTTCTCTGTCAGTATCCCGGTGTATTTCTTTTCCGCCGCACTTCGGTCGGCGGTGAGCACATCTGCACCGAAGTCAGTAATGCGTGCGGATATATAGTCGCTCTCTGGTATCTCATCCAGGTCTTTTTTTGTGCATCTGAGCATGGCGTGGGAGTCGAGGATATCGTCCTTATAGCCCGTGAGGAGCAGGCGTCCGTTGTCTATAAAGGTAACGGAGTCCGCCGCTTTTTCCAGGTCGGTGGTGATGTGGCTCGACATGAATATGGTGCGCTCACCGTCCGCCATGTATTCAAGGAATATGTCGAGTATCTCGTTTCTCACCACGGGGTCAAGACCCGTGGTCGCTTCATCCATGATGAGAAGCTTTGCGTCGTGCGACAGTGCGGCGGCTATCTGCAATTTCATCTTCATGCCCTTTGAGAATTTGCCTATCTTTTTCTTTGCGGGCAGTCTGAACCGCTCCAGGTATTCATGGAAGCGTTCCCTGTCCCATTGCGTGTATATGCCGCTGAGGATGAGGTCGAGGTTATTTGCGGTCAGCACGTCATGAAAGGGTATCTCGTCAAATACTGCCGCACACTGTTCCTTTACCTCGATCTCGTTTTTCAGGTTGTCCAGCCCCAGAAGCTTTATACTGCCGCTGTCACGGCTGATGATATTGAGCATTGCTCTTATGGTGGTGGTCTTGCCCGAACCGTTCTGCCCCACAAAGCCCATTATACTGCCCTTTGGTAAACTGAAGCTGATATTGTCGAGAGTAAAGCCGTCGTATTTCTTTGTAAGCCCGTTTATCTCAACAGCGTTCTCATAGTCTGTCATAGCTATCTCCTCGCTTATTCGTACAGCATATCGAGTATCTCTTTCAGTTCTGCAAGGCTCACACCGCCGAGGCGGGCTTTCTCCACCGCTTTTGCAAGGTATTCCTCTGCCTGACGCAGATTTTCCTCACGCAGAAGCTCCGCATTCTGCCCCCTGACGAAACTGCCCTTGCCCGTGAACGACTCTATGAAGCCGTCACGTTCAAGCTCCTCATATGCTCGTTTTGTGGTGATGACGCTGATGCGCAGGGATGAAGCCAGCGTTCGCATTGACGGCAGGGCGTCCCCCGCCGCAAGCTCACCGCTGATTATCTGCGCCTTGATCTGTGAGACTATCTGATTGTAGATAGGCTCATTTGATGAGTTGCTTATTATGATATCCATGGACTTCTCCTCTTATAATGTATATATACACTATACACATTATATCAGGTGTATATACACTTGTCAAGGGGTTATATAAAAAATTTAAAAAATTATATAGGTCAGCGGAACAGTTCCATGCAGATGTCTGCATGGGCTGTCAAAAAAACTCCCGTAGGGATCATTCATCCTCACGGGAGCGGTCTGATATTTTAGTCTGTCGTTACGGCTTATTTATGGTCTGACGGCATTTTATATGTTGATGCCAGCGCCAGATCATCAATATGTTCGGCATCAAGCTCAAAGCATACATAGTAACTGCTGTCGGGAACGTTCTTATCCTCTGTGACCCATATCACTTCATATACACCGTCGGGATATAAGCCGTATATCTGATATGCGTCATAGTCTCCGAGCTTGACGGTAGCACCTGTCAATCCCTGTACGATGCCCTTTTCATCAATACCTGCCATTATACCCTGAGCCGCAAGGTAACTGCCCACACCGGGTAAATGCTTTATGGTCATTATATTTGTCGGACCGTCAATGGCATACTGTATCATGTTTGTACCCGTAGCGTCGTAGAACTTATAAGAATCGGCGGGAACCATGATATACCCGTGTTCATCGTCGCCGATCTCCATGACTTTTCCTTTAAATACAAATCCGCTGTCCGTTATCTCTGTTTCTGTCGGCTCAGCGCTTGTCTGTTCCTCTGTCACCGATGTGGTGACAGTCTCGCTATGATCCGTGCCTGTATCGGCAGAAGCGGCAATATCCTCACCCAAAAAATCGTCAATATTCGGGACTGACATATCGGGCAGGCTTATATCGGGCATTGACACCGTTATCTCAGGTATACTGAAGCTGACAAAACCGCTGCCCTCAAACGCATTTCCGGTCGTTTCATCAACGTCCGATTCTGCGGGTGCTTCACCTGTGGGCTGTGTCTCTGCCGCTGTGGCCGTTGTTTCTGCGGAGGTCTCCCCAGCAACGGCAGTTGTCTCGGTTGTGATCTCTGTTTCTGAGCTGTCGGGCACATCCGCCTTCTTTGCTCCGCAGCTTGTGAGCAGTATTAATGCGCCTGTCAGTAACAGTGCCTTTTTGTACATTCGTTATCGTTTCCTTTCGTTGTCAATTTGCCGGATGCAGGATATTCTCATGACCGCTGTTTTATACTGATTCTTCCTCGATGTATAGAGGATCTCCAAGCCTCAAATCCCTTATATCCGTGCATTTGCAGCTTGTTTCCCGGCTATCTTCGTCAGAAGATAATTTCATCGGTCAGAAATCAGTATTAAACCACATTACCTCCTCGGTACATGAAGGACGGGAGATATGGTTCTTGACAGCAACAACAGGAATGATTGTACCATAAGCAGATAAAAAAGTCAATGTAAAGAATACCTTAATCAATGAGCCGCGGAGCGGAGGCTGTTGTTCATACGTCACAAACCATGATGTATTCCTCATCATTTTCCCCGATCACCTTAAATCCTGCCTTACGGTACATACGCAGGGCGTAGTTCGCTTTCTGCACTGCAAGGGACACGCTGCTGTAACCCGCACTTTTCAGTATGCCGAGCAGCGCCTGCATCATCGCCGTTCCTGCACCGTGCCCCCGATGCTCTTTATAGAGGGATATGGCGAGGGAGGGTGTGTAATCGTCAATGTGACCGTAATCGTCCATAATGCGTGCCCAGGCGGCGCCCACGACCATGCCCCCATACTCTGCGGCGACAGCTGTATCGCCCTTCCGTGAGCCGAAGCCGTCTGTGTAGACTTTCAGTTCGGGGCGGCTTGTTATGTCCCTCGGAGGAGGTGACACGCCTTCAGGTACGAATATCGCTTCATAGAGAAAGTCATCCAGCAGGTGATATTCTTCCGTGTTCATCGGTCTTACGGTATAGGTCATACACAAGCTCCTTTCTGTGCCGATGATATGTCTGTCTTTTTGGTGGCGATCCTGTCGCAGAACATGGTGTCATGCTCCACAAATATCATCGTGGGTGAGTAGTCGAGTATCAGCTTCTCTATCTGCATACGGGAGAATATGTCTATGAAATTCAGCGGCTCGTCCCATATATACAGGTGTGCGGGGGTTATAAGGCTCGATGCGATAAGCACCTTTTTCTTCTGCCCCTCGGAGAAGTCGGCGATGTCTTTTTCAAACTGCGTCCGTTCAAGCCCCATATGCCTGAGCAGTGAGCAGAGCATACTCCTGTCAAGGCCTCTGTCTGCGCAGTGTTTTTCTATACTGCCCGACAGGTGAGAGGTGTCCTGTGATATATGGGATATGATGAGACCCGATGCTGTCTCGCAGGTGCCGCTCATCTCCGCATCGGTGTGACCGTATCCTGCGCTTTGCAGTATCAGCTTTATAAGCGTTGACTTGCCGCATCCGTTTGAGCCCGTGAGAGCCACACGTTCGCCCGTGTCCACTGTAAATCCCAGACCCGTGAAGAGCGGCGTGCCGTAGCCTGCCGTGAGGTCCCGCACGTTCACTACCGTTCTTTTGTGATGTTTAAGGGGTGTGAGCTTCAGATCCCTGATATTCTCCACGTCCTGCATGAGCCCTTCTTTTTCCTCTATCTCCTGCTCTATACGGCGCTCGGTCAGGATGACACGCTTCTGCATCTTCTTTGTCTTTGCGCCGATGTATGACCGTGTGGACAGACATCGGTCATGCTCCTTCACGGGGTCAAAGCCAATCTTTGTGCTCTCGCTCCTCTCAGCCCATTCTGATATGCGCCTTGCGGTCTGTCTGAGCTTCTTTATCTCTTTTTTGTGCTTCTCGTTCTCCGCCTGTGCAAAGCTGTCCTTTTTCTGCTTGTTCTCCCACCACGATGAGAAATTTCCGCTCTGAACCTCGATGGTGCGGCGGTTGAGCACAAGCACATGGTCTGTGCAGGCATCGAGCAGGTCACGGTCGTGAGACACGAGTATGAAGCCCTTTTTGTCTGTCAGATATCCCTTTACAGTTTCCCTTGCGCCGCTGTCAAGGTGATTGGTGGGCTCGTCTATGAGCAGAAATTCGTTGTCGCCCGAGAACAGCACGGCGAGAAGCACCTTTGTGCGCTCCCCCGGGCTGAGCGTCCCGAAGGGGCGGTAAAGCACATCGGCGTCTTCTCCGAGCACGGAGAGCTCGCATATCACACGCCATTCCTCGCAGTCGGGCTTTATATCGCTGATGAACTGCGAGGCACACTGTGACATCATATCCTCTGTGATATCATAGGGAAAGTATTCGCATCTGACGCTCTTGTCTATCGAGCCTGTGAAGCTGTATCCGCCCGTCATAAGGCGGAGAAGGGTAGTCTTGCCCTTGCCGTTGCGCCCGATGAAGCCCAGCTTCCAGTCGGTATCAAGAGCAAAGGATACATTGTCGAAAACATTGTCGGAACTGCCGTCATAGCAGAATGTAAGTCTGTTCACACTGATCTGTGACATAATATCCTCTCCAATCCGAGGGCAGGGCGCATATCAAAAAACGGAGCTGTCATGCGCCGACAGCTCCGTTATGCAGTCATATCCTGACAGGGCAGTACAAACACCGCCCCCTTGTGTATAAAGAGGAATATGAGAACATAATCCACTTTTGGCAACACGACAACACAGCATGAGTACACCCATACCGCAATATCAATAGTGTTTTCAAAAGCAGGTTATCTTCTCATCTTTTCACCTCAGATCAGTTCATTTGCATTGTATCATAGCATATATCCGACGGTTTGTCAAGGGGTGTGTGATTTTTTTTGCGGAAGGTTGACAAAACCCGTGAAATATCGTATACTTTATCTATCATGTACGGATAGTGAAGTGATTATATGATACAAGAAAAAATGCAGTATATACCTCCAGAAATGGAGATCATAGAATTTGACAGTGAGGACGTGATCGTGTGCTCGGGAGGTCCCGAAACAACAGATCCCAACACGCCTCCCGAATGGCAGCCCTGACGGTCATCTTATACGGCTTTAACGAGATGCACGACCGCTGAGACGAATTTATCCGCCACCGTGCTTTGGAACAGGCTGAAATTGAAATCCTCTCCTGCGGCTTCATCGGCGGAGTCGGATATCGCCCTGAGTATGATGAACGGGATGTGATTGAGACAGCACACCTGTGCTACCGCCGCACCCTCCATCTCACAGCACAGTCCGCCGAAATCGGCACATATGCGTTCTTTGGCGGCCTTGTCGGATATGAACTGGTCGCCGCTGCATATACGTCCCGAAAATACCCTCACATCGGGCAGGTTTTCGGATATGACCTTGCAGGCGGCGGTCACCAATGCCCTGTCCGCCGTGAATGAGGACATCCCCGTGAAGGGTATCTCGCCTTTTTTAAAGCCCAGTCCCGTGGCATCAAGGTCGTGCTGTACAGCATCGGTGGATACCACTATGTCCCCGATACCGAGGTCGTGAGACAGTGAGCCCGCAAAGCCGGTGTTTATCACATGAGCGGCGTTGTACCGGCTTATGAGGAGCTGTGTGCATATGCCCGCATTCACCTTGCCAACGCCGCATCTGACTATGACCGCATCCGCTCCTGCGAGCTTTCCAGTGTGGAAAGTCATACCCGCCACATCCTCAGCGGCGGTGATATCCGCCTTTGCGATGAGCTTTGAAACTTCCTCGTCCATAGCGCCGATTATTCCGATGATACTGCTCATGGTACCGCTCCTTCCGATAAAAAATGCCTGAACACGCAGGGCGTGATACAGGCTTTCTCTGGTGCGGATAACAGGACTTGAACCTGCACGCTTGCGCAATAGATCCTAAGTCTATCGTGTCTGCCAATTCCACCATATCCGCAATGTGTATCTGACAGGTCTACATTATAGCATAACGGCGGGTGTTTGTCAATACACGGCACGAACAAAAATTTGTCAGGCGC
>JAGAZJ010000025.1 GCA_018110925.1 Oscillospiraceae bacterium
GACATTCTCCTTGAGGCCTCTGAGATAGTCGCTCTTGCCCTTGATAGCGGCATCTGTGAGCGCTCTTGTTGTCTCCTGGAAGGATGCGGCGGAGAGGAAGGAGTCAGAGTTGGAGGATGCCTTTGTGATACCCTGAATGATGGGCTTCACAACAACGGGCTTGAGGTCTGTCTCGCCGTTGGCGATCCTTTCCATTATCTTCTTGTTCTCCTCGTCAGCTTCACGTCTGTCTATGACAGCGCCGGGCAGGAGCAGGCTCGAACCTGCGTCCTCAACACGGACACGCTTGAGCATCTGGCTTACGATAACCTCGATGTGCTTATCGTTGATATCAACACCCTGCAGACGGTAAACCTTCTGAACTTCGGTGATGATGTAGTTCTGAACGGCGAGCACGCCGAGAATGTCGAGCACGTCGGAGGGGTTGATAGAGCCTTCCGTGAGAGGTGCGCCCTTTTCAACGATCGCTCCGTCATATACGTCATGTGTCTTTATCTTGTAGCCGTAGGGGATAGCGTAATATTCCTCTGCGCCTGTCTCTTCGTCGGTGATGATGACGTTCTTGGTCTTCTTGACCTCTTCTATCCTTACCCTGCCGCCGAACTTGGCAATGATAGCGGCATTCTTGGGTCTTCTGCTCTCAAAGAGCTCCTCGACACGGGGAAGACCCTGTGTGATATCCTCGGCAGATGCGATACCGCCCGTATGGAACGTTCTCATCGTAAGCTGTGTACCGGGCTCACCGATTGACTGAGCGGCGATTACGCCGACAGCCTCGCCGACTGCAACGAGATTGTTGTTTGCAAGGTTTGCACCGTAGCACTTTGCGCATACGCCGTGCTTAGCGCAGCAGTTGAGTACGGAGCGGATGGTCACACGCTCGATGCCTGCGTCAACGATCTTCTTTGCGTCCGCAACGGTGAGGAGCTTGTTCTTGGAAGCTATGATCTCGCCCGTGTTGGGGTTTCTCAGGTCGTCGAGCAGATATCTGCCCACAAGTCTTTCCTCAAAGGGCTCGATAGTCTCATTGCCGTTCTTGATGGTGTATATCTCTATGCCGACATCAGTGCCGCAGTCTTCCTCGCGGATGATGACCTCCTGAGATACATCGACAAGACGTCTGGTGAGGTAACCCGAGTCAGCGGTACGCAGAGCCGTATCTGCAAGACCCTTTCTCGCACCTCTGGAGGAGATGAAGTATTCAAGTATGTTAAGACCTTCACGGTAGTTGGCTCTGATAGGCATCTCGATAGTCGAACCGGATGTGTTTGCGATAAGTCCTCTCATACCTGCGAGCTGTCTTATCTGGTTTATCGAACCTCTCGCTCCGGAGTCCGCCATCATGTTGATGGGGTTGTATGGGTCGAGGTCTGCCTTCAGTGCCTCTGTTACCTTGTCGGTAGCGTTGTTCCAGATCTGGATGAACTGCTTGGACTTCTCACTTGCGGATATGAAGCCTCTGCGGTACATCTTGTTTATCTTATCTACCTGAGCATCGGCATCGGCGAGTATCTCGGGCTTCTCCTTGGGTATCTCGGCATCGCAGACCGCAACGGTTATAGCCGCCTTGGTGGAGTACTTGAAGCCCAGAGCCTTGATGTCGTCGAGCACTTCGGATGTGCGTGTAGTGCCGTGTACCTGTATGCATTTGTCTATTATCTGACCGAGCTGCTTCTTCTTAACGAGGAAGTCTATCTCCAGGTCGAACTGTGTGTCGGAGACTGTTCTGTCTACATAGCCCAGATCCTGGGGGATCTTCTCGTTGAAGATAAGTCTGCCCACAGTGCAGTCGATAACTCTTGAAACGGTCTTGCCGCCTATCTCCTTGGAAACTCTTACCTTTATAGCGGCGTGGAGAGTCACAACGCCCTCCTGATATGCCATAAGGGCTTCGCTCACGTCTCTGAATACCTTGCCCTCGCCCTTTTCTCCTACCTTTTTAAGGGTCAGATAGTAGGAACCGAGTACCATATCCTGTGAAGGAACAGCAACAGGGCGGCCGTCAGAGGGCTTGAGCAGGTTGTTTGCGGCGAGCATGAGGAAACGTGCTTCGGTCTGTGCTTCTGCGGAAAGGGGAAGATGCACAGCCATCTGGTCGCCGTCGAAGTCAGCGTTGAATGCGGTACAAACCAGCGGGTGGAGCTTTATTGCACGACCCTCGACGAGTATGGGCTCAAATGCCTGTATACCCAGTCTGTGGAGCGTAGGCGCACGGTTGAGGAGAACGGGATGATCCTTGATAACGATCTCCAGTGCATCCCATACTTCGTTCTCAGCTCTTTCAACACGCTTCTTTGCGGAACGGATATTCGTAGCCTTGCCTGTATCCACAAGGCGCTTCATTACAAAGGGCTTGAAAAGCTCCAGCGCCATTTCCTTGGGGAGACCGCACTGATACATTTTCAGCTCGGGACCTACGACGATAACGGAACGTCCCGAATAGTCAACTCTCTTACCGAGAAGGTTCTGTCTGAATCGTCCCTGCTTACCCTTGAGCATATCTGAGAGGGATTTGAGCGCTCTGTTGTTGGGACCTGTAACGGGTCTGCCGAAGCGTCCGTTGTCTATGAGGGCATCGACAGCTTCCTGGAGCATTCTCTTCTCGTTCCTGATGATGATGTCGGGAGCTTCAAGTTCGATCATCTTCTTCAGACGGTTGTTTCTGTTGATGACACGTCTGTAAAGGTCATTGAGGTCGGATGTCGCATAACGTCCGCCGTCGAGCATGACCATAGGACGGAGATCGGGGGGGATGACGGGAACTATGCTGAGTACCATCCACTCAGGCTTGTTGCCCGACATGAGGAAGGACTTCACTATTTCAAGACGCTTTAAGAGCTTTACTCTCTTCTGACCGCTCTGGAGCTCTCTGAGTTCATCTTCAAGAGCGTCGTTGAGACGGCGGAGATTGTTTACCCACTGGGACTTGTCAGCGATCTCGGCATACTTACCGTCGGCATTGGCTTCTTCGATCTTCTCGTCAAAGAGCTGCTCGATGTACTTGGAGCCGTGTATGGTCTTGATAGCCTTGCCCGACTTCTTTTCGTCCTCGGATATATTGTACTTTATGATGACATTGTTCATGTCATCTCTTGTCACGAATTTGCCAACGGGGTATATGGGTTCTCCGTCGCTGTTGAGATAGCCGCCGTCATCGGTGACCATGAGCTTTCTCTTTGCAAGGGTGTCGAGGATGTCTTCCTCTGAAAGGCCTGTAACGCCTGAGAAGTCCTCTATATGCTCCTTGATGTACTCATCGTACTTTTCGGGGTCATAGTCCTCCAGAAGCTCTCTTACAGCCTCTGCGCCCATTGCTGCGTAGAAATCGTCCTCATACTTCTCACGGTATTCGCTGTATTCCTTTTCGGTGAGCACCTGCTTCTTGTAGAGGTCGGGGCAGTTGCCGGGGTCAACAACGATGTATTTGGTGAAATAGAGCACTTCTTCAAGGCGCTTCTGTGATACCTCCAGCACCTGACCGATGCGTGAGGGTGTGCCCTTGAAATACCAGATGTGGGAGCAGGGAGCGGCGAGGGTGATGTGACCCATACGCTCTCTTCTTACCTTGGCTCTTGTTACTTCAACGCCGCACTTTTCGCATATCTTGCCCTTGTAGCGGATCTTCTTGTACTTGCCGCAGTGGCACTCCCAGTCCTTTGTGGGACCAAAGATCCTTTCGCAGTAAAGGCCGTCCTTTTCGGGTTTCTGTGTGCGGTAATTTATGGTTTCGGGCTTTTCGACCTGACCGTATGACCATTCGACGATCTGTTCGGGGGACGCAAGACCGATCCTTATTGACTCAAAAACACTTTCCATGCCTGCACTCCTTATCATCGGTTAATTATTCATCAATGTCATCGTCAAGGAAATCAGATGTGTCGATATCCGATCCCGATGAGAAGCCAAAATCATCATCATCGTCATCTGCAAAGGAGAAGCCTTCGAGATCGCCTGCATCAACATCGTCCTCGGTATAGGAGTTTGTCTCGTTGAGTTCCTCATACTCCTCGGGCTCTCTGTCGTCCGCATCGGATACGGGAAGCGGGATACCGTCATCCTCTTCGTCGATAGCCTTGAGGTCGATCTCGTTGTTGTACTCGTCAAATACTCTTATATCGAGACAGAGCGACTGGAGCTCCTTGATAATTACCTTGAATGCCTCGGGTATGCCGGGCTTGGGAACGTTCTGACCCTTTACGATAGCCTCGTAGGTCTTTACACGGCCGATGGTATCATCAGACTTGACTGTGAGTATCTCCTGAAGTGTATAGGCAGCGCCGTATGCTTCAAGAGCCCATACTTCCATCTCACCGAAACGCTGGCCGCCGAACTGTGCCTTACCGCCGAGAGGCTGCTGTGTAACGAGTGCATAGGGACCTACCGAACGTGCATGGATCTTATCATCAACAAGGTGGTGGAGCTTGAGATAGTACATGATGCCGACCGTAACTCTGTTGTCGAAGGGCTCACCCGTTCTGCCGTCACGGAGGACGATCTTGCCGTCCTCTTCCATGCCTGCCTGCTTGAAAGCTTCACGGACATCTTCCTCGTGTGCGCCGTCGAATACGGGTGTCATTACCTTCCAGCCGAGTTTCTTTGCGGCCATGCCAAGGTGTACTTCAAGCACCTGACCGATGTTCATTCGGGAAGGAACGCCCAGAGGGTTGAGCACGATGTCGAGAGGAGTACCGTCGGGCAGGAAGGGCATATCCTCGGATTTGAGTATGCGTGAAACGACACCCTTGTTACCGTGGCGGCCCGCCATCTTATCGCCGACAGATATCTTTCTCTTCTGAGCTATGTAGCAGCGGACGAGTCTGTTTACGCCTGCGCCCAGCTCTTCGCAGTTTTCTCTTGTGAATTCCTTTACGTCAACTACAACGCCTGATGCGCCGTGAGGAACTTTAAGGGAGTTGTCTCTTACTTCCTTTGCCTTCTCGCCGAATATAGCACGGAGAAGCCTTTCCTCTGCGGTGAGCTCTGTCTCGCCCTTGGGTGTTACCTTACCGACGAGTATATCACCGGCTCTTACCTCTGCGCCTATCCTGATGATGCCTCTGTCGTCAAGATCCTTGAGGGCATCCTCGCCGACATTGGGTATATCCTTTGTGATAGTTTCTGCGCCAAGCTTCGTATCTCTTTCCTCTATCTCATATTCCTCGATATGAACAGAGGTGTATATATCTTCTCTGACGACTCTCTCGTTGAGCAGTACCGCATCCTCGTAGTTGTAGCCTTCCCATGTCATGAAGCCTATGAGGGCGTTCTTACCGATAGCGAGCTCGCCGTTGCTCGTAGCGGGGCCGTCTGCAAGCACCTGACCTACATGGACCTGCTCGCCCTTGCTGACGATGGGACGCTGATTAACGCAGGTGCCCTGGTTGGAACGCTTGAACTTTGTGAGCTTGTACTTGTAGGTGGCGCCCGTGCCGTCCTTGATAACGACCTCATCGGCGGAAACTCTGTCAACTACGCCGTCCTGCTTGGAGAGTATGCATACGCCCGAGTCAACGGCAGCCTTGTACTCCATACCTGTGCCGACGATAGGTGCTTCCGTTTTGAGGAGAGGCACTGCCTGACGCTGCATATTCGCACCCATGAGGGCACGGTTCGCATCATCGTTCTCAAGGAATGGGATCATTGCGGTAGCGATGGAAACGACCATCTTGGGCGATACATCCATGAAGTCGATGCGCTCTCTCTCGCATTCGAGTATCTGGTCTCTGTAACGGGCATTTACCTTTGCCCTTGCAAACTTGTGATCCTCTGTGAGGGGCTCGTTCGCCTGAGCTACGGTGTAATTGTCCTCGATGTCTGCTGTCATGTATACAACTTCGTCGGTGACAACGCCTGTTGTCTTGTCAACACGTCTGTAAGGCGCCTCGATGAAGCCGTACTGGTTTATTCTCGCAAAGGATGCAAGATAAGAGATAAGACCGATGTTAGGACCTTCGGGGGTCTCGATGGGACACATTCTGCCGTAGTGGGAATAGTGTACGTCACGGACCTCAAATCCTGCTCTGTCTCGTGAAAGACCGCCGGGGCCGAGGGCTGAGAGCCTTCTCTTATGAGTGAGCTCTGCGAGGGGGTTGTTCTGATCCATGAACTGCGACAGGGGGGATGAACCGAAGAATTCCTTGATAGCCGCAGATATGGGTCTGATGTTTATGAGTGTGGTGGGGGTGATGTTCTCGGCGTCCTGAGCCTGAGAGTTCATCTTCTCCCTGATGCCTCTTTCCATTCTTGCAAAGCCGATGCGGAACTGGTTCTGCATGAGCTCGCCGACGGAACGGATACGTCTGTTGCCCAGGTGGTCGATGTCATCGACATTGCCGACACCTTCGCAAAGATTTATGAAATAGCTTATTGAAGCGTTTATATCCTCAATGGTGATATGCTTGGGAACAAGCTCGTCCACACGCTGGCGCACCTGCTCCTCGACCTCGTCCGCGTCTGCCGCATTGTCAAGTATGTCGCAGAGAACGGTGAAGGAAACAAGTTCGTTTATGCCGTACTTGGTCACGTCAAAATCGACATATTTCGTTATATCGACCATGCCGTTGCCTATGATCTTTACATCTCTCTCCTCGAATGCGCTCACGAGCTCACCCGTGGATGATGTGTGGAATTCCTTGTGCTCTATGTGTACGACAGCCTCTGTAACGCCTGCCTGCTCGATATCCTTTGCTTTGTCATAGGTGATGAGCTCGCCTGCCTCAGCGAGTATCTCACCCGTTCTGGGGTCTGCGATGGGGTTCGTGAGCCTGTGGCCTGCAAGTCTGGAAGCGATGCCGAGCTTCTTGTTGTACTTGTAGCGTCCGAAGCGTGCCAGGTCGTAGCGCTTGGGGTCGAACAGGAGCATATTCAGATGGCTCTGTGCGCTTTCTGCCGTGGGAGGCTCGCCGGGGCGGAGCTTCTTGTATACTTCGATAAGGGCAGACTCGATATCGTGAGTGTTGTCCTTCTGGGTCATGGTCTGATAGAGTCTCTCGTCAACGCCGAACTTCTCGTTTATCTCCTCGTCGGAGCCGCAGCCGATAGCTCTTATAAATGTAGTGAGGGGGATCTTTCTGTTCTTGTCTATGCGGACGTATACCACATCGGAGGAGTCCATCTCGTACTCGAGCCATGCACCTCTGTTGGGTATTACGGTCGCCTTGAACAGATCCTTGCCCGTCTTGTCCTTCTCAACGGAGTAGTAGACGCCGGGGGAACGGACGAGCTGTGATACAACGACACGCTCTGCGCCGTTGATAACGAATGTACCGCTGTCGGTCATGAGCGGCAGATCGCCCATGTAGACTTCGCTCTCCTTTACGTCGCCTGTCTCTCTGTTATGGAGCTGAGCCTTTACAAGGAGCTTGGTGGCATAGGTAACGTCCCTGTCCTTGCATTCTGCGATATCGTACTTCGGGTGGTCGTCAAGCCGGAAATCAACGAATTTCAGAACGAAATTGTTGTTGAAGTCTGTGATGTCGGAAACATCACGGAAAACCTCTTTAAGCCCTTCCTCAAGAAACGATTCGTAGGATTTCTTCTGCACCTCGATAAGATTAGGCATCTCCAGCACTTCGGATATCTTGCCGAAGCTCTTTCTGGTGGTCTTGCCGAGCTGCACATCTTTTACATTCACCATAGGCGGACTCCCTCCAATAAATTTCAAAAAGGACGATCGCCGATCGCCCCTCATAATACAAAACCGAACATCCTGTTCCCTGCGGATATACCGCGGTTACAAAGCGGCAACAAGACATTATTTCACATTATGATGCATTTTACAATTATATTACAATGGAAGCCCAAAGTCAAGCGGTTTTTCGATGTTCTACCTTTTAGACAAACAGGCGCATCGGTTTGACGTGAAAATTTGGCTTGTCAGGTGTAGAAATTTTATCGTAAATTCGAGGGCGATTTGTGCATAATCACTATGGTGTCTGCCGCATTTCCCTGTGTAATGGGAAATTTTTATATCGGTAACAATGCGGTAACAAACAAGATCCGACCACAGCGGTCGGATCGGTATGTCTTGTAATGCATCATCCTGCGATCTTTTCAACGAGCAGGGCGGCTTCCTCTGGCGGCATGGGTCTGCCCCAGATATAGCCCTGAATGTAGTCACATCCGATGCTTTTCAGGGTATCGAGCTGTTCGGGGTCTTCAACTCCCTCGGAGATGACGCCGAAATTCATGATATGACCTATCGAGATGATAGCCGCAACGTACTTCCGTGAGGAGTCGCTCGAATTCATCTTGTCTATAAACGACTTGTCAACTTTAAGCAGGTCGGCGGGGAACTTGTTGAGATAGCTGAGTGACGAGTATCCCGTGCCGAAATCGTCTATGGCTATTTTTATGCCCATTGCCTTTATCTCGTTGATACAGCCGAGAGCCTTTTCTGCGGACTCTATCATGATAGACTCGGTTATCTCGATCTCAAGCTGGTCGGGCGGTATGCCGCAGGATTTTATGACAGCCTTCAGCTCGTCAACGAAGTCCGATTTCATCAGGTGTCTCACGGATACGTTCACGCTGAGCGTCGCCTTTGTGCCCGTTTTTCTTATCAGGTCGCTGAAGAAGGCGGCGGCATTCCTGAACACCGCTACATCCACCTTGTCTATCAGACCCGCCTTCTCGGCTACGGGTATGAACTCCGCAGGACTTATGAACCTGCCGTTCTCATCCTTCATACGGGCGAGAGCCTCAAATCCTCTCAGATTGTGGGTGATGTCATACTGCGGCTGCAAGTGGAAGCAAAGCGTGTTGTCATCGAGTGCGGCTCTTATCCTGCGCTCTATCTCCAGTGAGTGTTCGGATTTTATGAGTTCGTGGGTGAAGCGCAGTATGTGATTGCTGCTGTTGGAGCGCTTGACCTCATACATTGCCGCATCCGCACAGACAAGAAGCTGATCGGTGTGGGATGCATCCGCAGGGAACTCGGCATATCCGAAGCTGGCAGTCATGAAGTAGTCATATCCGTCTATGGTGATGGCGTTTTCAAGCACGGACTCATAGTATCTTATGGTGCTTATCACATCGTTCTCACTGCGGTAGCGGCGTATTATCAGCAGGAACTCGTCGCCGCCGTGGCGCACTACAACGTCGGTCGTGCCCGACTCACCGTTTTCTGCGGCTCTGAGCCAGCGTGAGGATATCTCTCTGAGCACCTCGTTGCCCTGATTGTGACCCATAGTGTCGTTTATGCTCTTGAAGTTGTTGAGATCGACCGATACAACGGCGAACTTCTCATTCCGCTTCACGAGCCTGTTTATAAGCTCAGTGCCCGCTGATCTGTTGGGAAGCCCCGTGAGTATGTCGGTGACCGCCTGTTTTCTTAGCCTGTTCTGATACTGCTCCGTCCTGACGTTATTCGCCTGCAGGACTATCAGGGCGATTATGGTGAACAGATTTGAAAAAAATCCCGGCAGGGTAGACATGGCGTGTGCCTTGAACAAACTGAGGAACATCATGGGAACCTGTATCAGAAGCAGGATCATAGCTGTATTGAATCCTGTCCTCTTGAAAAACAGCACAAGGAATATCATGCATATGTTCGACAGTGATGAGAATACTCCCGCAAAGATGGAGACATCCGTCTCCGTGCCTGCGATGGTTACGGTGTCTGTGGAGCGTGAGGTCAGCACGACCGCTATATGTATGATCAAATATGTCACGACGAGTATTGCGAAGGTGAACTTTGAATACGTCCTCTGACCCGTGTCAGCGCTCAGATATTCATTGGTCTGTGACCGAGCCTTATCCATACTCATTCTCCTCTCTGTATTTCGGGAGAATACAATGTTTTCTCAGATACCATGTGCGATCAAATAATACTGATTTCTGACCGATGTATAGAGCAGAAATGCCCTCAAAAGCTTGAATATATGCGGTTTTGCAGGCAGAGATCCTCTGTACATCGAGAAAGAATCAGTATAAGATGATACACATAGCTATCACATTCTTTGTATCATTATACAATAATATAGGTATCTTGTCAATAAAAATACATCATCTTTGATATAATACTCAAAGATGATGTGAAAAAATTGTTATAATTATTCTATATTGTTTCCTTTTTCTGAATTGTCCTTTTCCTCAGGCTTCGGCTGAGCCTGTACCTGTGCGGTCATAGCAGCCTTCTTGGCTCTGCGCTTCCTGGTTGCGGATACAACTATTATGATGATGACTGCCAGTATCGCAAGATACGGGAACAGTGCTATGAACAGGAACAGCAGACCCTCAAGCACTTCAAGGAATGTAGAGCCGCTTTCCTTTATCTGCTCCCCCAGACGCTCAAGAAACGTGGGCTCGGGCTCGGGCTCTGTATGTATCGGTGTCAGCTTGTGTACCTCGGTGAGCGTGAGGTTTATCTTTGAATAAGCCACATCCGTATCCATTGCGGAGCGGTCGCTCTTGTAGCGGTTGAGCTGTGCCTGTACGCTTGTGAGACGATCCTCGACGGTTATCATCTCGTCTATGGTAACGGCGTTGTCCATCATTTCAAGAAGTCTTTCCTGCTCCTTTTCAAGAGCGGCTATCTCGGCTTCGTTGTCGGCATACCGGCGGCTGATGTTCTCCGCATTGGTGGATTCGTGCATCTTCTGCCCATAGGCGGAGAGCCCTGCGAGGAATTCATCGAAATGCTCCGAGGGGATGCGCACGGTGAGGCTGAGCCTTCTCTCCGACTCATAGGTCTCATCGTCGAAATACCACCTTTTGTTCTGGTTGCTCTCACCCGAGCTTTCTATGAAGCCACCGTACTGGGCGATGTCATTGCGTATCCGTGAGACCGCATCATCGTATTCTAGGGTCTCGAGGTCAACGGTGCCCGTATAGACCATTTTCTGCGCCGCAAGGTACTTCTGGCTGTCAGAGAGCGGCGTTTCAGCCGTTGACGTTGATAAGGTGTTCTCCGCATATGCGTACGATTGGTCACCGTTCGTATAGTCCTCATCACTGTACTCGGCTTCATCTGCATAATCGGCATATGCCGATTTTGCAGACTGTGAGTCCGAGACGGATTTATTCATCGTCGCACCCGAATGGTTCGTGCTGCCGCAAGCCGTGAATGTCAACATAAGTGCTGTGATCATAGCTAAAGCTGATTTATTTTTTATTGTCATTGTGACCACCTCCTGCTATATATACAACTCACGGCGGAAATATTTTTCATTCCTTCTTAAAAAATTCAGTCGAGGGGGTATTTTTTCAGATCGGGCATCTCGTCAAGGGTTATCACTCTGTCATGGTTGTATGCCTTCGTGAGCAGTTCATATGTGGTGTATTCGTCGTTTACCACCACGCCCAGCTTCATGGTGAAAGGGTCGCTCCATGTGCCCCAGAAGAGCCAGCGTGCGTTATCGTTCATCACCTTGTCGGGATCCATTACACAGCCGTTCTCGGTGAGGGCTATGAGCTTTGTTTCCTTGCCGTAGTTTGCGGTCATGTCGGTAAATCTGCCGCTCTGTGAAGTGTCTACCTGCTTGCCTGCGTATATATCCCAGCCCACTATATCGGTGGTCTCGTCCCCGGGATACCAAGCCGCATCCTGACCGTTCCACACCCATATGAGATTTGTCAGACCGTGCTCGTTGGTCATCTTGTCATACATTGTGTTCCAGAGCTTCTTGTAGCTCTCGGGTGAGCAGTTGCCCCACCAGAACCAACCGCCCGATGCTTCGTGCAGAGGTCTCCACAGTACGGGCACGCCTGCGTCACGAAGTCTTGCAAGCTGTCCGGACATATTGTCTATGTCGTCCATGAGGAGCTTGTAGCCATCCTCATCCTCGCCGTTCATTATTTTGTCAAGGTCGATGGTGGATGACTCCTTATAGAACGACTTGTACCAGGGGCGGGATTCATCGTTGGGGGCATAGTCTCCGGGGGATGTCCAGTGCCAGCAGAGCTGAACGATGCCGCCTGCGTTGGTGTACCAGTCATAGGCATACTCCACCGTTCTCGACTCGGAGCCGTGCGCCTGTGAGCAAAGGCTGTATCCCGACACATCAAGACCCAGCACGGCAAACGTCTTGCCGGTCTTTGCGGTTATCTTCTCGTATTCGCTTGACTGCCTGCCCTCGTCTGCGTACTGACCTGCAAGGGAGTATTTGCCGTATATATCGCAGAGGAATTTGTACATACGGCGTGTGTTCTCGTCGGCATTTGGGTTGGACAGGGGCTTTGACACGCTGTATGTTGCGTCGGTTATCGGGAATTCGGGGCTGGTGAGTTTCAGACAGTCCACATCTATATATCCCCAGCTGGGCACAATGGATATAGTATGGTCGCCCTTTTCAAGATATATGTTCCACAGCTTTGTGTCGCCGAACACCTGACCCGTGGTGTTGGTGGTGATAGTGCCTATCTGCTCGTCATCGGCGAGTATGTAGTTCTCACGCTTGTCACTGCTGCCGGTGGTGAGAAAGTTCAAGTCATAAAAGCCGCTGTACTCGGTCGTCACGGCTATGTCGAGCCTGTCACCCTCGGTGTTTATGCCTGTGACGTATGCGCCGCCCGATGCCTCCTCACGTTCAAGAGAGGTGACAGAACCGGACATGGTGCCGCTTTCGGCCTCAAAGACAGCCGAGTATCCGTCGGGTACATCCGATTTGGTGAGCGGATACGCCGACAGGTCGAGAGCGGTGTTGTACTGGGTGCGGATATCACCGAACACGGCGTTGATCGCGTTTTCGGGCTGTGCCTGTGTCTCTGTCGTTTCTGCGGGAGCGACGGGCTCATTTGCGGCAGGTGCGGAGGAGCAGGCGGTGAGGAATACCGCCGCTATTGCGGCAGTCCTTTTCATGACGGATCTTGATTTCATTCTTCTTCATCCTTTTGCGGAGCGGCTGACCGTTCATCATCGGTCAGCCTGCGCTTCATCTTAATTTGTCGTATACTGTTTCGCCGTTCACCATGGTGAGCAGAACATCTGTGTTTATATCGAGAGGGTCGCCACTTAATATGATAAGGTCGGCGTCCTTGCCTGCCTCGACGGAACCGCATCTGTCTGCAAATCCGCCAAGCTCGGCGGCGGTGAGCGTAAGTGCTCTGATCGCAGTATCATGGGGCAGACCGTGCTTCACGCAGAATGCGGCGCTTGCCGCCAGAAAATCTATCTGCACCTCGGGGTGGTCTGTGCATATGGCAAGCTTAACGCCTGCCCTGCTGAGCTTTGCGGCGTTTTCAAGGGATGCGTGAGCCATTTCGGGCTTGCCCCTGTCGCATATGACAGGTCCCACGACCGCCTCTGCACCCTTTTTGGCCAGTATGTCGGCGATAAGGTGTCCCTCGGTGCAGTGTATCAGCAGCGGAGTAAGGGAGAACTCCTCGCATAGCCTCAGCGCAGTGAGTATGTCGTCCGCCCTGTGGCAGTGTATATGTGCCTTGAGCTTTCCTTCCAGAAGGGGTATCAGCGCTTCATATTTAAGGTCAAAGTCGGGCAGATCTGAGGGCTCTTCGGCGGAGCGCTTCTGTTCTGCGTACTGCTTTGCCTTGTAAAGTGTCTCTCTTATCAGGGCGGCGGTAGCCATTCTGGTCTGGGGGGCTTCGTCACGCTCTGCGTAGTATGACTTGGGGTTCTCACCCAGTGCGAACTTTATACCAACCGTGTCTATGAGGGCTTCGTCAAGATAGCGGCAGCCGGTCTTGACCGCTATCATACTGCCGCCGATGGCGTTGAGCGAGCCCACACCGGTTATGACCGTGGTGATGCCTGCTTTTACGGCATCTTTAAAATAGCCGTCAAAGTAGTTTATGCCGTCTATGGCTCTCAGCTGCGGTGTGACGGGGGAACTGCCCTCGTTCACGTCTATGCCCTCATCGCCTGCGCCGTCGCCGATAAAGCCCATATGCGTGTGTATGTCGATGAGACCGGGCATGAGTATATTGCCCTTTGCGTCTATGTCATCGTCCGAAATGTGTGTGGGCGTGCCCCCGAAGATATGGGCTATCTTTCCGTCCTCTATGATCACATTGCCCTTCATGGGCAGTGAATTCACAGGCATGATCATGGCATTATAGATCATCAAACTCCGCATTCATCATAATCCTTCCAGCGCTCGTTGTAATTGTAGTTGCTCACCATGCGGTAAGCTATATATGCGCCCGATGCGAGAAATGCGAAAAGTGCCAGGAATATGGGCAGGCTGGTCTTTATCATCCTTATGGGGTCGTAGTCCACCTCAACTGCGGTTATCTTCTTTTTTTCCGACATTGTGTTGCCTCCTTACGTTGGTGTGTGCATTATACTATTATATTGTACAGCAGTTGTCTGCTGTCATGATTATACCATACTATTTTATAAAATGCAATATGTTTGTGAGGGACGGCGAATATGGTGAAACGGTGAAAACTGCATATAAATGTAACTTTTAAAGGGCAAATAATGATATAGATACAGGTTTATGGCAAATTTGTGCAAAGTAATGATAATTTGGTGCTGTATGGGTATATGTTCTATCTAAAATACAATAATTGTGAAACAGGTGTGTATCAATTGTTAGAGAATATGCATATCAGTGTGGTTTTCGGATTATACTTTCAGTACAAAAAGTTGCGGTTTGACCTCAAAAATAATATTTGTGACGAATGACCAAAATTTTTTGCCGATTTATGAACGCAGAGAGGGTTTTCAGAACGAAATCAGCGGAGTTTAATAAAAAATACGATTTTAATTAGACTTTATGCACAAAAATCACAAGAGCGGATTTTTTGACAGAACCAAAAAATTACGCTATAATTACGAAGTAACTTGAACTTGTAACTGCTTTGTAATTATTTGAAATCAAATTGAAACTTCATACACCGTCCTGCACATGGTCTGCACATGGGGCAGGGGCATATGTTCAGGCAGTTTGAGGAATATCTTAAACAATATGTATAGTGTATGATGCAAAACATATCAAGGAGAAGTCATTATGAAGATCAAGGAACTCGCGTCACGAAAGAACCTCGGTGTGATAGCCGCAGCAGCTGCTGTCCTCACCGTGATCGGTACCGCCGGTACTCTGAATACCGCAGGCGGCATGACGAATGAGACCGCTGAGGAAACTGATATCCTCGCAGAAACAACTGATACAGCTGTTGAGGAAACAGTGTCATTCTCCGGTACATATGCCGGGAAGAATTCGTTCAACGCCGCTGCTGAGGGCAATGAGCCCGCTGAAGTGGAGTATGTTCACCGCACAAGAAAGAAGCCCGTGGCTTTTGACACGATATACCGTGAAGACCCCACCCTGGATGACGGCGAAGAGATGGTACTCGTAAACGGCATTGAGGGAGAGATGACGATAGACACTCTTGTGACCGTTCTCAACGGCAGGGAGAGCAGTGTAAAGACACTCAGCGAGGTCGTAACGAAAGCGCCCGTGAACAAGGTAGTGCTGGTTGGCGTTGCAGGCAAGGGCAATGCGGAGACCGCCGCACCCGTTTCCGACGGCGAAGGCGCAGAGACAACCAAGTGGAAGCCCCTTCCCCTGTGGCAGACAAAGCCCGACGGCACCGATGTCAAGATAATAAAGGCATCCGAGAGAAAGGCTGAGCCCGACAATGTACAGACTGCATACATCCCTCAGACGGAGACAGAGGTGCTCACGGATGTAGCGGTTGTTTCGGCGGCTCCCTCACAGATATCCCACCTTGAAGTTCCTTCATGGGTGACATTCGATGAGAACGGCATACCCACGAACTATGTGGGCACACATACAGGCAAGGCCTGTGCCTATACCGCCAACCCCGGCGCTCTCATGTCAACGGGCAGGGCTGTATATCAGGGCTATGTTGCGGTTGACCCCAGGATCATTCCCTACGGCTCGGAGCTTTACATAGTGGCTGACGACGGCGATGTTTACGGCTACGCTATCGCAGGCGACACGGGCTATTCCGTAAGAGCGGGCGATATAATCGTAGACCTGTTCATGAATGAGTACAACGACTGCATACAGTGGGGCAACAAGCGCGTCACCGTATATGTGCTCAGAGAAGGCGAATAACGGATCATGCATTGACTGCATTTGGCGGGGTGTCCCTTATGGGGGCGCTCCGTTTTTAATTGCTTTGTTTAATATAAACAAAGTTTAAGGTAAAAATTCTGTTATCTGCGGACACAAAAGTTTTGCAAAATTGTAGAAAAAAAAGTCGGGATATGTTATAATCAGTGTGTATAGGTGTCCTGCGGACAGAGCAGGAAGATCACGATCGTCTCTCCTTGGGGAGCATCGGCATCAATATGCCGTGCATGGGGCGGCGAACCGTTCTATGAAGGGATTAGTTATGAGTAAGAAGATTCTTGTAGTTGATGATGCGGCTTTCATGAGAAAGCTCATCAGAGAAACACTTATATCCGGCGGTTATACTGAGATAGTAGAGGCCGACGACGGCTATTCTGCCTGCGATCAGTATTTCAAGGAGAACCCCGATCTTGTTATTATGGATATTACCATGCCCAATATGAGCGGCATCGAGGCACTGCACGACATCAGGGAGAAGGACGCCTCCGCAAAGGTCATCATGTGTTCTGCCATGGGGCAGGAGAGCATGGTGGTCGAGGCTATAAAGATAGGCGCTCTTGATTTCATCGTGAAGCCCTTTAAACCCGAACTGCTCATATCGGCAGTGGAAAAGATTTTTGAGGCGGAGTGACATGACTCATTCGGACGGTCTTTCTCTTGCGGAGCTCGATGTTCTGGGCGAGATAGGCAATATCGGTCAGGGCAACGCTGCTACGTCGCTTGCGGCATTCTCTCACAAGCTGGTAACGATAGATGTGCCCTGTGTGCGTATGCTCGATATAAACGAAGCGGTGAGCTTTCTGGGCGGCCCCGAAAAGGTCGTCACGGGCATACTTGTGCGCCTGAGCGGCGATATAAGCGGCATCATGCTTACCATTATGGACGAGATGTTCGTCAAGGAGCTTCTGAAGATCGTGTTCTGCAAGGATGCGGTTGATCTTTACTCTCTCGATGAGATGGAGCAGTCCTTCGTTCAGGAGATAGGCAACATACTCTCAGGCTCGTATCTCAATGCGGTATCAGCCTTGTCGGGGCTTTCCGCCGAGGTGTCGGTGCCTGCGGTCAGCGTGGATATGGTGGGTGCGATACTTGCCGTGCCTGCGGTGGAGTTTGCGGCGGCAGGGAGCAAGGTGCTGTTCATCGAGGACAGCTTCACGTTCTCGGACGGGTTTGACGAGAAGGAACGTGTGAACGGCTCACGCATGAGGAGCAATATGATACTTATACCCGAGATGTCATCGCTCAGGACGATATTTGACAGGCTGGGCGTTTCCGTATGACAGTTGTTGATAGGATGGTGTTTTCCCGATGCTGACAGTCGGCATTGCGGATGTTCGGGCGGTATATACCAAGGATGAGGATCTGCTGGTGACTTATGCTCTCGGCTCATGTGTGGGGATTTGTCTGTATGACAGAACGGCAGGCGTTGCGGGGCTGGCTCATATCATGCTTCCGTGGAGCAAGGAGTCCTACAAGGGCGACGACCCGCTGAGATATGCAGACACCGGGATAACCGAGCTTATATCCCGTATGTGCGCCATGGGCGCAGAGAGGTCACGGATGGCCGCCAAGACAGCTGGCGGAGCGCAGATGTTCGGATATGCGTCCGAGGCATTCAACATAGGTGACAGGAATATCAACGCAGTGAACAAGGTCTTGTCGGCATACGGCATACCTGTCGTTGCGTCGAGCGTGGGCGGCAATCACGCACGCACGCTGTATTTTCACACCGATACCTGTATCGCCGAGGTCAAGACGGCGATGAGAGAAACTATAAATTTGTGAGCAGGGCAGGCTGTGGTCTGCCCTGTAATTTTGAGGATAATATGAAATACACTGACATTCACGATCCGCGCAGGATAGAGCTTTCGCTGACAAAAAAGTACAACAAGACCATATGGGGCAGGTTCATAAAGGGCATAAAGGAATATGAACTGATAGAGGAGGGCGACAGGATCGCCGTCTGCATATCCGGCGGCAAGGACTCCATGCTGATGGCAAAGTGCATACAGCATTTGCAGAAATACAGCGAGAAGCCCTTTGAAGCCGAATACATCGTTATGGATCCGGGATACAGCCCCAAAAATCTTGAGAAGATAAAGGAAAATGCGGAGATACTGGGCATACCGATAAAGATATTCACGTCGCAGATATTCGAGGCTGTATCCGACGTGGAGCAGAGCCCCTGCTATCTGTGCGCAAGGATGAGGAGAGGGCATCTTTACAGCTATGCGGAGAGCCTCGGTTGCAACAAGATTGCCCTCGGCCACCATTTTGACGATGTGATAGAGACTATCGTAATGGGAATGTTCTACGGTGCGCAGATGCAGACCATGATGCCGAAGCTGTGGTCTGCAAACTTCACGGGTATGCAGCTGATAAGACCACTGTATATGGTCAGGGAGCAGGACATAATCGCATGGGCGCGCTATAACGGGCTGGAATTCATACAGTGCGCCTGTCGGTTCACCGAGATGACGTCAAAGGCGGAGCATGAGTCCATGTCAAAGCGCAGGGAGATAAAGTCTCTGCTTGCGGAGCTGAGGAAGAAGAGCCCCTGCATAGATATGAACATATTCCGAAGTGTCGAGAATGTCAATCTGGAGACGATAATATCATATCACAGGGGCACAGAGAGCCGCCATTTTCTGGACGATTACCATGACAGACCGCTTAAAAAGGAACAGGAAAAGAACGTCGAACAGACACGGGCGGACATATGACAGTGTACGGAACGATATGTTAAAAAACAGGGCACATCAAATTAATGCACATTCTATTGCATTTTTTTCTGATATATGATATAATGGTGAAAGGTGGGTCATGGGCTTTTGCCGCATATCTGCCGATAAAAAGGAAAGAGAGGGAGTATCATAAACCTGGGCACGGAAAGATTCAATATCCGCAGTCAGATAGTGACGATGTTTCTGATAGTAATGCTCCCTACCTTTGCGGCGAGCGTGTTCCTGCTGGTCGGGATGAGAAACATAATAAGGGACAAGTCCTTTGAGACAGCAGAAAGCAAGGTCGAGAGCTACGGGTACTGGGTAAACGAGATCATGCTTCTTGGCGACCAGACAGCAAAGAACGTCGCCGCCAACAAGACCATAATAGATTTCATCACCGCAGAACACGATGATAATTCGGATTATTACAGGTTCTATGCGGAGAACAAGATAGAGGACCTTGTGAGTACGCCCTCACAGGCTGAGAATGTCTACATCTATGTGAACAGGCGTGACTTTTTATACAACGAGGAGTTCCGCAGGCTGGACGAGGAGATAAAGTATGCTCCGTGGTACGAGAGCGCAATGGCCGGCAGCTCCCCCGTGTGGAACGTGCTTGTAGACCCGGTGACGGAAAAGTACAGGCTGACCTGCACCTGCCCCATATATTCGGGGGAGGAGAACATCGGGGCGGCGATAGTCACATTCTCCGACGAGTGGACGGAGAACGTGTCCATAGACTCCTCGGCAAGCCTTATACTGGCGCTCGACGGGCGTGTGTACTGTTCGAGCAATGCGCCCAACATAAAGGCGGGGGACGATCTTTCGGACTATGCGGAGTACAGTGATGGCGAGACGGGCTTTGTCACATACGACAAGGCACTTTACGGCATAAAGGGCTACGGTGTTACGAGAAATCTGAAAAATACAGGCGGAGTGTATCAGATAGCGCTGGTGCTGCCCGACTCCACCATAAGCTATGAGCTTGACAAGATGTCGGTCATCTACGGGAGCTACTGCGGCCTTATGGTTGTGCTGTCACTGCTGACGATACTGCTGTTCACGAACACCTTCTCGTCAAGGATAAAGAACCTGAGCGAAAAGATGCACAAGGTGGCGGACGGCGATTTCAGCGTAACGTTCAACGACAACGGCTCTGACGAGATATCACAGCTCTACGGCGACCTGTCACTGATGATATCGAATATGCAGAAGCTGATAAATGACAACTACGCCACGAAGCTTCAGAGCGAGGCTTTCAAGCTCAACCAGATGGAGGCAGAGTTCAAGGCGCTGTCGTCACAGATAAATCCGCACTTTCTCTACAACACCCTTGAGACCATACGCATGAAGGCGTATGTGAACAATGACAAGGAAACTGCCGCTCTGGTAAAGAAGCTGGGCAAGTTCATGCGCCGCTGTCTGGAATTCAAGGACGGAGAGGTAACACTTCAGTCGGAGCTTGAATTCACCAAGAGCTATCTTGAACTTCAGGGGGCACGTTTCGGCGACAGGATAACATATCACATATATTCCGAGGTGTCGGGGGACTACATGATACTGCCCCTGCTGATACAGCCCCTTGTGGAGAACGCCTTCGTTCACGGTGTAGAGGCGAGCAAGGGCGGCGGAAAGATAGACATAAAGGTATACTATCACAACGATTTTGTGTATGTGGACGTGACGGACAACGGTCAGGGCATGAACGATGAGAAGCTGGCAGAGCTTGAATACAAGCTGGAGGTCAGCGACACATCCTCCGGAAAGAGCATAGGTCTGACAAACGTTCACAAGAGGATAAGGATGTATCACGGCGATCAGTACGGTATGAGGATCGAGAGCGAGGAGGGCAAGGGCACCACGATAAGGCTGGTGCTGCCGAGAGCTCCCAAGAGCGGACTGGCTGTGAATGAGCTTCCGAAAGGGTGAGAACACTGTTAAAGGTATTGCTTGTCGATGATGAGCCGAATGTACGTCAGGGTATCAGGATGATGATACCGTGGGTGGAGATAGGCTGTGAGGTCATCGGTGAAGCCGATGACGGCGACGACGGACTTTCAAAGATAATGACGCTGCGGCCCGATATTGTCGTGGCGGATATAAAGATGCCCGGCAAGACGGGTATAGAGATGACACAGGCGGCAAAGGCACTGGGCTTTAACGGCAAGGTCATCATACTATCGGGCTATTCCGACTTTTCCTATGCAAAGGATGCCATCGCACTGGGCGTGGAGAATTTCATACTCAAGCCCGTTGACGAGGATGAGCTTACAGAGGCGATAAACGCCGCAGGCAAGAAGATAGCCAAGGAACGTGAGCGCACCATAAATCAGCAGATAGGCAAGGAATACATAAACGAGCAGATGATAAAGGGCGTATTCTTCGGCAACGAGGAATATATCTCACGGTTTGAGAGCGAATACGAGCGTCTGGGCTTCCTGACTGCGGTCATAGCCTGCGACGGCGACGACAAGAGCGACAGCTACTCGGCGGTGCGGCGCTTCTTTGACACGGTGAGCAATGTAGATATAATCCAGATAGACATAAGCGGCGTGCTGGGGCTCCTTTTCAAGAGCTGGAACAAGGCGGATATATACTCCGCTCTGGACAGGCTTTACGAGAGCCTTGAAGGCAGGATATACATTGCCTGCGGCGAGTATGTGCTGGATGCAAAGAGCATAAGAAAATCCTATGCCTGCGCCGAGTACCTGTACAGGAGCCGTTTTATATACGACAAGGGCGGCGTGGTCACGGATGCGGAAATACACAAGCCGCAGGGCGACCCCATAGATTATCCCGAGCGTGTATACGCCTTTATGGAGATAAACGACACCAAGAAGATGTGCGCTCTGCTTGACAACTTCATGGAGTCACTGCGCTTCATGGGCAACACCCCCGAAAAGGCGAAGGTCAGCGTCATAACGCTCGTCATAGACATAAGGGCAAGGATAGTGCGCACCGTTGCCGACAAGAAGCCCGAGAACCTTGTGACGGACGAATTCATGAGCGGTCTGGAGGAGTCACATTCCCTCTCGGAGATGATAGAGAGCGTTAAGAGCGTGCTCACGGAAGTATCCGATATGTGCTTTGCCAAGTCCACCAAGAGCAATATGGAGAGAGTGGTGCAGTACATCAGATCAAACTACGACCGTGAACTGCGTCTGGAGATGCTTGCGGGGATATTCGGCTACAACAGCGCATATCTCGGAAAGGTGTTCCACCAGTACACGGGTGAGAACTTCAACAACTATCTTGATAACATACGCATAACCGAAGCGAAGCGGCTTCTCAAAGACGAAGACTATAAGGTCTATGAGGTCGCTGAGATGGTCGGATACAGCAATATAAACTATTTCCATAACAAATTCAAGAAGAGTGTGGGTATGAGCCCCCTGAGCTTCAAGAAGCAGTACGGCAGCGGAAGCTCGGAGGAATGACGCTCTTGTCTACCCTTCATATGAGAAAGGACAGGAAAGAAATGTACAGGATCGTTAAGAAAAGGGTTCTCAATCCCACCGTGATATGGATGGATATCGAAGCACCCGCAGTCGCAAGGAAGGCTGAGCCGGGGCAGTTCATCATACTGCGTGTAGATGAGGACGGCGAGAGGATACCTCTTACCGTCGGAGGATACGACAGGGAGCAGGGAACGGTCACCATCATATTCCAGGTGGTGGGCGCTACCACGGAAAAGCTCGCTCACAAGAACGAGGGCGACTGTATACAGGATTTTGCGGGGCCTCTGGGCAATGCGACACATATCGAGGGTCTGAAAAAGGTAGCGGTAGTCGGAGGCGGCGTGGGCTGCGCCATAGCGTATCCCGTTGCCAAGAAGCTCCACGAATCGGGCTGTGAGGTACACTCCATAGTCGGTTTCAGAAACAAGGACCTTGTTATCCTTGAGGATGAGTTCAGAGCCTGTTCCGATAAGCTGTGCATGATGAGCGATGATGGCTCATACGGCACAAAGGGTCTTGTGACAAATGCCCTCAAGGAGCTTATCGAGAGCGGCGAGAAGTATGACGAGGTCATCGCTATCGGCCCTGTTATCATGATGAAGTTCGTTGCCGCACTCACAAAGGAATACGGCATAAAGACAATTGTATCCATGAACCCTGTTATGATAGACGGAACCGGTATGTGCGGCGGATGTCGTCTCACCGTCGGCGGCGAGACAAAGTTTGCCTGTGTGGACGGCCCCGAATTTGACGGTCATCTGGTGGACTTTGACGAGGCTATGGCTCGTTCTACCATGTACAAGCCCTTTGAGAGGGCAAAGCATGAGGAGACCTGCAATCTTTACAAGGAGGTATTATAATGGCTAAGCCTAATATGTCGCTTGTGAAGAACCCCATGCCTTCACAGGACCCTGATGTAAGAAACAAGAACTTTGACGAGGTGGCTCTCGGATATTCGGCTGAGACGGCACAGGACGAGGCTCTGCGCTGTCTGGGCTGTAAGGCTATGCCCTGCGTTTCCGGATGTCCCGTCAATATTGATATACCCGGATTTATCAAGAAGATAGCAGAGGGCGAATTTGAGGAGGCTTACAGCGTTATCTCAAAGTCCAGCTCTCTTCCTGCCGTTTGCGGCAGAGTGTGCCCTCAGGAGACACAGTGCGAGGGCAAGTGTGTAAGAGGCAAGAAGGGCGACCCCGTCGGCATAGGCAGACTGGAGCGCTTTGCCGCCGACTTCCACAACAGCAATTTCAAGGGCGAACCCGAAAAGCCCGTATCAAACGGCAAGAAGGTAGCTGTTATCGGTGCGGGTCCCGCAGGTCTCACCTGTGCCGGCGATCTTGCCAAGATGGGCTATGAGGTGACGGTGTTTGAGGCACTTCATCTTGCAGGCGGCGTTCTTGTGTACGGCATACCCGAATTCAGACTTCCCAAGGCTATCGTACAGCGTGAGATAGACGGTCTGAAAGCTATCGGCGTAAAGATAGAGACAAATATGATAATAGGCAAGACCATAACCGTGGACGAGCTTTTCGCTGACGGCTTCAAGGCTGTGTTCATCGGAAGCGGCGCAGGTCTGCCCAACTTCATGAAGATACCCGGTGAGAATTTGAAGGGCGTATATTCCGCAAACGAGTTCCTCACGAGAGTAAATCTCATGAAGGCATACAAGCAGGGCGCTGACACGCCTATCAAGCAGAACAGGAACGTTGCTGTCGTAGGCGGCGGAAACGTTGCGATGGATGCGGCACGTTCGGCGCTCCGTCTCGGTGCGGAGAATGTATATATCGTTTACAGACGAGGCGAGGAGGAGCTCCCTGCCCGTGCGGAGGAGATCGAGCACGCCAAGGAGGAGGGCATAATCTTCAAGACCCTCACGAACCCCGTAAAGATAAACGGCGATGAAAACGGCTTTGTAAAGTCTGTTGAATGTGTATCAATGGAGCTGGGCGAGCCCGATGCTTCCGGCAGGCGCAGACCCATAGTAAAGCAGGGCTCCGAACACACAATAGATGTTGACTGTGTTATCATGGCTATCGGCACATCTCCCAATCCGCTCATAAAGAACACCACGGAGGGGCTTGACACAAACAAGTGGGGCTGTATCGTGGCGAGCGAGGAGACAGGCCTTACATCCCGTGAGGGCGTTTATGCGGGCGGCGACGCCGTGACGGGTGCGGCAACCGTTATACTGGCAATGGGTGCAGGCAAGACAGCGGCTGCTTCGATAGACGAATATCTGTCCGCTAAGTAAAGGTCACAGGGTACGGGCGGAGAGCCTGTACCCTGTATTGATGCGATATGAAAAGATTTATCATAAACTCAAACGATGCGGGACAGCGTGTGGACAAGTTCATCACCAAGGCGTGTCCTGCTTTGCCGCAGAGCGCACTGTACAAGGGGATACGAACAAAGAACATAAAGCTCAACCGCAAGCGGTGCGAGATATCTACAAGGCTTTCGGAGGGCGATGTGCTGGAGCTGTATCTGCCCGATGATATGCTGACAGTGCCCGACAGGAACGACTTCATGGCCGCCCCTGCAAGGCTGGACATCGTTTATGAGGATGAAAACATCATACTCATAGACAAGAAAAACGGTCTGGTGGTTCATGAGGACGATGAAAAGACCGCAGATACCCTTGCAAACAGGCTCAAACACTATCTCTATGACAAGGGTGAGTATATCCCCGACAGCGAGAGCTCCTTTGCGCCTGCTCTGTGTAACCGCCTTGACAGGAACACCGGGGGCATCGTCATAGCCGCCAAAAATGCGGAAGCGCTGCGTATCATGAACGAGAAGATAAAGAACAGAGAGCTGGACAAGAGGTACCTGTGCATAACCGCAGGCGTGCCGCCGAAGGACAGTGACACTGTTGAGGCCTATCTGTACAAGGACAGTGACAGGAACACCGTCACCGTCAGCGACAGGAGCACCCATGCCAATAAGAAGATAGTGACAGCCTACAAGGTGCTTGACAAGAGGGACGGCTTTGCTCTCTGCGAGGTGGAGCTCCTCACGGGGCGCACTCATCAGATAAGGGCACACATGGCGCATATCGGATGCCCTCTGCTGGGTGACGGCAAGTACGGTGACAACCGTAAAAACCGTATGGCGGGGGTAAAGACACAGGCGCTTTATTCCTACAAGCTGAGATTTAAATTCAGCTCTCCGTCGGGGGCGCTTGCCTATCTTGACGGCAGGGAATTTGAGGTAAAGGATGTATGGGTAAAGACATTCTGGGATAATATGCAGAGCTGAAAGCGGTGAGGTGTTCACCGCTTTTTTTGCGGCAATATTAACTGAATGTTCTTGTTTTTTTTTTGTAAACATTTCCTGCTAAAATGATAATATAAGGGTCATTGTATTCAGATCAATTTTATCATTTTGAACAGCAGGAGGGGCTTTATGAGCCGTTTTGAGGATAACAGCATAACAATTTATGAAGCTATGCAGAATATTAGCAAGGGAAAATATGTTATGCCTGCCTTTCAGAGAGACTTTGTTTGTGTCAATGATTATGACAGATATATACTCCCTCATGACTTATGTATGGACATAGAAACAGATTATTACAATAATACACGCTGAATCCTCGATACAGCCTATTCCTATACTTCAGGCTATTTTTTTATAGTTTATTAATTATTTTATCAATACTATCGCATTAAATTAAATTATTCATTAATTCTATTATTATCTACTTGTAAATTTACACAAATATGATATAATTGTAAATAATGCTGTTATATGCCAAATCGCATAAATTTACCATTATTCGTTGGGATATTAGAATGAATAAGACGATCAAGACTATCCCCCCATAGCTGTTGCTGTCTGTCTTGCACTTGCGGGCACAGCATTCACAGCAGGCAGGCTGACAGCCTCAGACGAGGCAAAGAAGCTGTCCGAAAGCAGCAAATGACAAGCTGAACATGATAATCACTGATATAGACGTTTTCACCGCTCCGGGCGATGGCGAACATAAGCTTGATACAGAGCTTTCGGATAAGTTCACCAAGCTCAGAGAATCCCTTGCATCAAAGACAGCCTTACAGGAAAAGCAGGCGAAGGCGGCGGTGAAGAAACTGACCGCAGAGCGCACGCAGCTTGTCTGTGACAGGGACAGGGTGCTCTACTGTCTGAACAATACGGTCTACAGGGGGTGACAGAAGAAAATACATATTGGTTTATAGGATAACAGGATAATAAAGCATAGCTTTCATTTCAGAAAGCGGAAAGGGGTTTTTATGGAAGTTTTAAATGCATTGGTACCCGAGAAGCTGCTGACACTTATACTTGCGCTTGTCATGAGTGTGAATATGAGCGGATGTAGGGGTACGGTGGATGCAACAGACACCAAACTGGCATCGTCGACGGTGACTTCTGAGCAGACTGTTACTACAGCTCAAAAAATTAAAGATTATAATGATACTGATAGCAAAGATGGTCTGCCAGGCAAAATGTCTGTAGATGATCTGCAAAGTGGAATACGAATAAATAATAACTCTATAAAATTTGGATTGCCTACAACGATCCACGAAATAATATCTGTCGATAACAGATTATCCTACAAAGCCCATGATAATTATGGAAATGTCGAAGATTACTTTAATAATTGCAATGGTAAAGCAAGATATGATATATACTATGATGATCTCTATATTTTACACGTCATAATTAACCAGGATAATTATAGTGGTGACTTGGAGAATACCGAAGTATCCTCGATCAGCGGCGGATTTTATAATAAAGATATTGATCCCGCTGAAACTGATATTTCATTCTTTTCTACATTGTCACTTGAGAGTGATTATAATGATATTATCTCTTATCTGGGTACACCTGATACAATATTCGATTATAATATGAAATACAACTTTTCATATAATGGCACTTCATATTTTATTGAATTCAATTACGATAGTTTAGATTTTAGCACCTCACCCGCAAAATTACTTGGTATATATATTGTAACAAAAAGGAGTTGAAAATAATGTCTTCAACATTTGTAGATGGAAGATATGTTAATCGTGTTTATATACAAGAAACCGCACAAGAATTAGCATTGGTATGCGACAATAATACAGCTTCTGCCGTTCCTCAAAGAACAGTGGTGTATAATCCCGAAACACGGAAATACACATATAATTACGATGATAAAAGAAAAATAGAGCTATATTCTACACCAGATGTAATAGCATACTATTTTGGTACAAATGTAACTGATCCTGATAGAAGATCATAGAGGCAATAGGTTTATGGGATAACCACATACGAAAGGGGAAAAGTTTATGGAAGTTTTAAACAAAATCATACCATTGTTACTGACCGTTGTCATGAGTGTGAATATGACGGGCTGTCGGGGGACGGCTGAACCAACAGCAAGTGCTGCACATACTACATCGGTCACGGTTGAACAGACGGATACAAAGTCTGAAACGACTGCAAATAAGGAATTAAAGCAGGTTTCGGTGAAAGAATTCACAGAGAACATCTACATTGACGGAAAACATATAAAATTTCCGTGTACTTTTGGAGAACTTTGCAGCAGTTATGATTTTGCAAGTATTGAGCAAGGCAGTTGGTGTTATGTTGACGAAAATGGAATTTATTCTGAACAAGAGACAGACATGATTCAATATAGCTTTCAACTTCGTTTAGCTAATTCTGAAACAGGTATTGAATCGAATTCAGGGTTAATAGCATGCTGTGTAACCACTGATGTTCCTGAAAAAATCGATGAATCAACCGTTATATGGCTTGATTATTTTCCCGGCAACGAGCATTTTGATATATGCGGTTTGAATGAACTTAGTAAATTAGATGACATGATAGCTGTTTTAGGTGAAGACTTTACCATTAATAAAATGGGTAAATATGAGTATTTAGAAAATGATATTCTTGTTGAAATTGATTTCAACACCTTAATAGAAGGACAACCTATCTATAGTATAGAATATACTATTACGAATACAAACAGTTCAAAAAATCACACATCAGCATTATTATCTGAAACCATAACAGACGATCCATCAATATATTTTTATGAAAATGTTACTGTTGATGATCTTAGTTCTATTCTTCAGATAAATGGTAAACAGGTTTCTTTTCCATGCACTGTATCAGAACTTTTAGATGTTCTTGGAAATGATTGCAGTTATACAATTGGACAAATAGATTCTAATCATAACAAGATTATAACAAGATGGAACACACCTGAGGAATATATATATCATGATTATTGTATTCCAATAGTTATAATGCACGAAAAAGATGCTTTATTTGATATTTATATTCACGAAAAAAACTATACTGGAAACATCAACACGTCTTTGGTATATCCTGTAAGTTATCAATTTGTAAATGAATATAGCCATGTGTGGTTTTCTTATGAGAATTTACATAAAGCAGGAATCGATATTAAAATCGCTAATAATATTGATTTTAACAGCACTATTGATGATGTACAAGATTTATTTGGCAAACAAGATTTAAAATCTTCCAAAATGGCTTTATTATATAATTTGGATATTGAAGGATACAAATGTAGTATAAGCTTTGGATTTGATGATTTTATCAACCCAGAGTATAGATCCTATAAAAACTATGAACCGCATTTAGTATGTATTTTATTTTATTTTGTACCTGATAACAACTCCATTGATGAAAAATATATAAAATCACAAGAACGCTTACCAAACGGTTATTCAATGGACGACTTGTTAAATGGTATTCAAATTAATGAGAAAACTTTATCTATGCCAACTACACTAGAAAACATTCTTTCTATAAAAGATGGATTCTCATATAAATTAGCGAATGTTTATGAAGACTTATACGATTCAGAAGTAACACCAGAAGAAATATTTACTAATGCAGAATCAATTGAGTATGATATACTGTACAATAACAGCCATCTTTTGCAGATTTCAATTGATAAGAATGATTATTATAAATATGGAGTAGAAAAAGCACCTATTAGTTCTTTTGGATATGGTTTTTCAACTCTATATTTTGACAATACCGATCTAAACTTTGTGTATCTAAACAAAATTGGATTTGACAGCCATTATAGTGATATAATAAACTGTTTGGGTTCACCTCAAAATCCTTTGGATAACGAAGAATGTAATTATATATTTCACTCTAATGGAATCACATATGAATTATCATTTAAATTCATATGTGAGCAAGATTATGTAGATAATAATTCTACAGTATCACGTATATGTATAAACATAAAATAGGTGATTGTAAAAGTCAGTGATTTTTCTCCATAATATAAGCGGCATAAACGCTCACTCAGTTTACCCACTAAAAACTGCGAAAGGCCGAGATTTCAATATTTTCTATGAAAAAAGGCGTGAGTTTCTTAAAAGGAAACTTGTGGAGATACTTAGTTAAAACTTACGGCTGTTGCAAGTCATACCGCAACAGCCGTTCTTCTGTATTATACGGGATAAGCGGATGTTATTCCCTGATCTTGGCGCCGAGGTCGCCGAGCTTTTTCAGTGCTTTCTTCATTGCGGCATCTGCCTGCTCATCGGTGAGTGTAGCTTCATCGGAGCGCATAACGATGCTGAATGCCACGGATTTCTTGCCGCTCTCTATCTGAGCGCCCTTGTATACGTCAAAGAGCTTTACGCTCTCAAGTATCCTGCCAACGCCCTCTGCGATCGCCTTTTCAAGATGTGCGACGGGTATCTCGTCATCGCATACCACAGCAAGGTCTCTTGCCATTGAGGGGAAGCGTGAAAGGGGAGTGTATGTCCTGTCGGCATGAGCGTCGAAGAGGTCGGGAACGTTTAGCTTGACGGCATATGCCTTTGTGCCTATCTCGTAATTCTCGAGCACGTCCGGATGAAGCTCGCCCATGATGCCGACTTTCTTTCCGCCTATGAGTATCACTGCGCATCTGCCCGGGTGGAATGCGTGAGCCTCGTCAAACACATCGTCGTCGCCTGTGCAGGGCTCGTATTCCGCTCCGTCTATGCCGAGAACGTCAAAGAGCCTTTCCACTGCGCCCTTGATGTAGTAGAAATCATACCTGTCGCCGTAAGCGCCGAAAACGATCCTTGCAGGCTCATCGGGGAGTTCTCCGCCGTTGGGGATGTACTCATTGCCTATCTCATAGAGAAATGCCTCTGCGTTGCCGTTCTTGTAGTTTCTTGCAAGCACCTCGCACATTGAGGGGAGCAGAGTTGTTCTCATGACCGAGGTATCCTCACCGAGAGGATTTGTGATCTCAACGGTCTTTCTCAGCTTGCTGCCTGCGGGCAGTGCTATCTTGTCAAAGGATTTGGGGCTGACAAAGGAGAATGTGCATATCTCATATGCGCCGAGGGATACGGCGGTCTGTGAGAGCTTTCTGGAAAATCTCTGAACAGGTGTCAGCTCGCCCGATGCGGTGCCCCTGATGATGGTCTGGGGGATGTTGTTGTAGCCGTAGAGACGGGCAACTTCCTCTGCGATGTCGTTCTTGTACTCAATGTCTCCTCTGTATGCAGGGGCATAGGCTCTGCCGTCCTTAACCTTGATGTCGAGCCTGTCGAGATACTCTATCATCTGTGCCTCGGGAATGTCGGTGCCGAGGAACCTGTTTATCCACTCCGGGTCAAAGGGAGCGGACTTCTGAGTGTCAACGCCGTTTGAGCAGTCAATGATGCCCGTTACCACCTCGCCGCAGCCCAGCTCCTCAACGAGCTGGCAGGCACGCTTCAGGGCAGGCTCGCACATTCTGGGGTCAAGCTCCTTTTCAAATCTTGCGGATGCATCCGTCCTCATGCCGAGAGACTTTGCGGTGGTGCGGACACTTGCGCCGTTGAAGCAGGCCGCTTCAAAGACAACGGTGTTGGTGTCGTCCATGATGCCGCTGTATTCGCCGCCCATAACGCCTGCGACCGCAACGGGCTTTTCACTGTCTGCGATAACGAGGTTCTTTGCGGTGAGGGTTCTCTCTATGCCGTCAAGGGTGGTTATCTTCTCGCCCTCTGCGGCGCTCCTTATCTTTATGGAATTGCCGTTTATGTAGCGTATGTCGAATGCGTGCATGGGGTGACCGTATTCGAGCATGACGTAGTTTGTGATGTCAACAAGGTTGTTGATGGGGCGAACACCGCTTGCACGGAGTCTCTGACGCATCCAAAGGGGAGAGGGCTCTATCTTTACGTTCTTTACCACAGCCGCCATATAGCGTGAGCAGAGTTCCTTGTTCACTATCTCGACGGAGAGCTCATCCGATGCACTGCCGCCGATGCCCTTGAAGGAGGGTTCCTTTATGTCAAGAGGACGGCAGAATGTTGCGTGTGTCTCTCTTGCAAGACCCAGCACTGCAAGGCAGTCGGGGCGGTTGGGGGTTATCTCAAATTCTATCGTGGTGTCGTCAAAGCCGATTGCCTTGTGTATGTCGGTGCCGGGGACGAGTTCGCCCAGCTCCTTTTCATCAAGTATGAATATGCCGTCCTCTATGGCATTGGGGAAGTCATGCAGGGTAAGACCCAGCTCGCCGAGAGAGCAGAGCATACCGTTGGATGCCTCGCCTCTGAGCTTGCCTTTCTTTATTTTCACGCCGCCGGGGAGGGTGGAGCCGTCAAGTGCGGCCGGTACGAAGCTGCCGATGCTGTCCTCCCTGATATTGGGAGCACCGGTGACTATCTGTATGGGCTCGCCCGTGCCTGCATCCACCTGTGTTATAACAAGGTGGTCGGAATTTGAGTGGGGCTTTACATCGAGTATCTTTGCAACTACGACATTGCTTATCTCTGCGCCCTCTGTGGTGTACTTCTCTACCTTGGAGCCGCTGAGGGTAAGACCTGCGCACAGCTCCTTCACGGGTATGTCGGATACATCTATGTAATCATTTAACCATCTTAATGAAAGATCCATTTGTTTTCTCTCCGTTTCATATTACTTATGGGGAACGTTTACGGTATCGTCCGTTCGTCTGATGCCGCCCCTGCCGAAAAGAGGCCTTGTCTGTCTTGTGACGGTGATGCGGCCGGGGATGCTGTCCTCAAAGGATGAGGGCAGCATGGAAGTGCCTATTCCCAGCGGTATGGTGCGCCTTTTGCCGTTCATGACATATATGTACATATGGTACACGTCAAGATAGCCTGTTTCACTGCGCTCTATCACTATGTCGGTGATCTCCTCCGCAGGGACTGCTTCTCCGCCGGTGTAGTATATGCACGAGGGGGTCACGGTCAGCGTGCCGCCCGTCAGCCTGATGCCCTCGCTCTTTACGGCGCTCCACAGCTCATCACGCTCTTTCGGGGAGAGTCGTGAGAGGTCGGAGGACAGGCGCTTTATACGCACCCATGCGTATACCGTCAGGAACAGGAGCACCAGCACCGTCCATATCAGCACCGCCGTGGTCATGGGCATATGCAGTGCATCGGAAATGCGACTCTCCACGTCGATATACATCCCTATCTGCCAATATACGGTAAGCGGCAGGATGTACAGGCACAGATACAGGGGCAGGCGCCGCAGTTCGGCTTTGAAAAACAGACTCAGTGCCGGTTTCATCAGAACTGACCGAGGAAACGCATATCGTTCTCATAGAGCAGACGCATATCGTTTATGCCGTAGCGTCCCATAGTGATGCGCTCAAGACCTATGCCGAAGGCAAAGCCCGAATATACCTCGGGGTCTATGCCGCAGCCCTCAAGCACCTTGGGATGCACCATGCCTGCGCCCAGAAGCTCCACATAGCCCTCGTTCTTGCACATGGGGCAGCCCTTGCCGCCGCAGTTGAAGCACATGAGGTCTACCTCGGCAGACGGCTCTGTATAGGGGAAGTGGTGGGGACGCAGACGTATCTGAGTGTCCTTGCCGTAGAGTTTCTTCATCAGAAGGTCGAGTGTGCCGTAGAGGTCGGAGAGGGTGATTCCCTTGTCTATCACAAGTCCCTCTATCTGGTGGAAGAGGGGGGAATGGGTGGCATCCACCGCATCGGAGCGGTACACTCTGCCGGGGGAGATTATGCGTATGGGGGGCTTTCTCTGCTCCATGGTGCGTATCTGCACGGAGGATGTCTGTGTGCGGAGCACCACGTTGTCGTTTATGTAGAATGTATCCTGCGTGTCTCTTGCCGGGTGGGACTTGGGCATATTGAGCGCCTCAAAGCAGTAGTGGTCGGTCTCTACCTCGGGACCGTCAACAACGTCAAAGCCCATGCCGAGGAATATCTCCTTTACCTCGTCGAGGACGGCGTTCAGGGGATGCGCACGACCCACGGGGATATCCTTGCCGGGGAGCGTAACATCGAGCTTCTCTGCTTTCAGCTTCTGAGCGGCAAGCTCCTTTTTGAGCTGCTCTGTCTTCTCGGAGAGCTTCTGCTCTATCTCTGCCCTGACAGAGTTTGCGAGCTGACCCATTGCAGGTCTTTCCTCAGCCGAAAGGCCGCCCATCATCTTGAGTATGGCGGTGAGCTCGCCCTTCTTGCTCAGATACCTGACCCTCAGATCTTCGAGGGATTTGATGTCAGAGCTTGCTTCAAGCTCTGCTCTTGCGCTTTCGAGTATAGCGCTGAGTTTTTCCTTCATGGCAATATCTCCTTTTTCGGTTTTGACAAACAAAAAGTCTGCCGCAAACGGACAGACTACATCTCATTATTGTATACCGACACCGTCAAAGCACACAAGAGTGTAGTTATCCTGCCTGTAACGTGGCATACGTCAGCCCCTACTTGATGCGCTCTTTAAGGACTGCCGCTCACGGGTGAAATTTCGCTTGCAGACACGATGCCGCTGTCCGATGTCGCTGATGCGGCGGAAACTCACAGCCCAAAGGTCTCCGCTCTCTGAACACACTGCACGACCGCTACTTTGCCCGATCATTGCGTTTGGTTATCGTTATCTATTATATACCACCCCGATGTAAAATGCAAGGGCTTTTTTAAAAAAATTATTGTGCCTTATGACAATACTCTGTCGGGGAGGTATGACATATTGAAGCGCTTGCCGTCTTTTCTTGCGTAGCCGCCCGCGACCTTTTCGGCGGCGTAGTACACCGTGCCGCCCGTCATGCCCGTGCGCTCACAGCGGTCATCCGTGCCTGCGACCACCCTTGCGGCGGTCTCTATGCCCTCATCTATTATGGAGGCATCAAAGACCTCATGTCCGCCGTACATCATGTCGAACTTGTGCTGATGCTCCTTGAGCCGCAGAAGAGTTCGCAGATAGCCTATAACGGGCAGTGAATGGTCAAATTCAAGCAGGGTGTTGCCGTTGCAGGCATCCCCCGAATAGGCTATGCGTGCATCCGTGTCGATGAACATCACCGAACCTGCGGTGTGACCGCCTGCGCCCACCACCTCTATCTTCTTGCCGCCGAGGTCGAACACGTCACCGTCATACAGGGGGTATGCCTTTATGGGGTGACAGTCCCTGAACATATCGTCTGTTATCATATCCCTGTACATTGGCGGTACATCGTTCACGGCAAAGCCTTTGAGCATCTGAGCCGTGAGGTCTGTCAGCTCCCGGAGCATATGCATATCAAGGGGATGTATGCAGCATGAGTCAAATTCAAAGTTGCCCAGCACATGATCCGGGTGACCGTGGGTGTTGACCACCTTCACGGGCTTGTCCGTAAGGGCGGCGCACAGGTCTCTGAGACTGCCTGCGCCAAGCATCGTGTCTATCAGCAGGGCGCTCTCACTGCCCTCGACAAGATAACAGAGGGCGTTCAGCTCTTTTATCGAGTAGCTTATCATATAGCTCCCGTCGGCGATCTTTTCGGTGCGAAACAGTTCCATACTACCTTCCCAGCTCTTTCAGCTTCTCCTTGTATCCCGTCATCCTGTCGTATCTTGATATGTACTCATAGGGGTACTTGTAGTTGAAGTACCGTGTTATCTTCCCTGTACTGCGGTCGGTGAGCTTTGTCGAGCCTCCTGCGCCGCAGGCGAGTATATCCTGTGTCTCTTCCATGATGTAGATGTTGTAGAGCCCCTCACAGCCGTCTCTGGAATAGCCCACGTTCTCAAGGTTGCCTATGGTGTTTTTCTGCCTGTACAGGTAGTACGGTGAATATCCTGCCCCCGTGAGAGCATCAAAGGCGTAGTTCACCATGTCCGAAAGCACATCATCGGCGGTGAGAGCCTTTCTGTCAGCCCCCTGAAAGAGAGCGGCGGAGCGCTTGACCGTCAGTGTGTGTACGGTGATGTCCTCGGGAGCAAGGGCGATAAGCCCGTCTATGGTGGCACGGAAGCCCTCATAGGTGTCTGTGGGCAGACCTGCTATTGTATCGGTGTTTATGTTGTCAAAACCCATCTTCCTTGCAAGGGCGAATGCCTTGTAAAACTGCTCGGAGGAATGTACCCTGCCTATGGCTCTCAGCACGCTGTCCGAAAGGGTCTGAGGATTTATGGATATGCGTGTGGCAAAGTCCTTTATGGCGGAGAGCTTGTCCTCGGTCATGGTGTCGGGTCTGCCCGCTTCAACGGTGTATTCCCGTATATGTGAAAGGTCTATGGACTTCGCCGCAGTGCTCATTATGCGGTAGAGATCATCGGCGCCTATGGCTGTGGGAGTGCCGCCGCCGATATAGACCGTGTCACAGTGCATGGAGCTGTCCCTCAGTATCTCACCCAGGTCGGAAAGCTCCCTGCACAGCATATCCACATACTGCGGTATGAGCTCCTTTGCTCCTCTCGACGTTATGGAGTGGGACACGAACGAGCAGTAGGAGCATCTTGACGGGCAGAAGGGTATGGATATATACAGCGAATAGCTTTTGTCGTCAAGCGTTCTCAGAGCATCCTGCTGGTGCATTGCCGTCAGATAGGCAAGGTCGGATTTTCTGCGGGTGATGAGATACTTGTCTCTCAGCCGCTCATAGACGGTATCGCTGTCACAGCCCTCTCTGATAAGGGCGTTCACCTTTTTCACGGGGCGTATGCCCGTAAGGCAGCCCCATTCGGGGGTAATGCCCGTCATCTCCGACAGGGTGACAAACAGCAGTCTGCACAGGCTCAGCTCGTATTCACTTTCGTTTTCGGGCAGGGGAGCGGTCTTCACCGTCCTTTTGCCTGATATGTCGGCAGAGACGTAAAGCTCATCGGTGCAGGCACAGACGATGCTGTCGGGCACATCCGAGCTGTTTTCGTCACAGGGCAGGAACTCAAACCGCTCTATGGGGAAAAACAGCTTTATGACCGCTTCGGTCTCGTATTTGTATGCGTTTAAAAATACCTTCATCTCACATATCCCGTATCAGCCCTGCCTGCCTTGCGGCATAGAGCATACAGCTGTTCTCACGGCGCTCACGGAACATGGTAGTGCTGTCTCCGTGGCCGGGGAATACCTTGTAGTCCGTGAAGGTGTCAAAATCATAGAGCATGGCAAGGGTATCCATCATCACGTCGTTATCGCCGTCGGGCATATCCGTCCTGCCCATGCTTCCCTTGAAAAGCGTGTCTCCGCTGAACATCACATCGTCTATGATAAGGCAGACAGAGCCGCTTGTGTGACCCGGTGAGTGGAGCACCTCAAATTCAAGGGAAGCGTGTGTTATCACGTCGCCGTCCTCAAAGGCAAGGGCGTTGGTCACGGGGGTTACGGGGGGCATACCGAAATAGCGTGACAGGTTGGTGGAGTCGTTTGAGAGCTTTGGCTTGTCAAGCGTGTGTACATACACCTGTGCCCCTGTCTCAACGGCAATGTCATATGCGCTCTCAATGTGGTCACAGTGCCCGTGGGTAAGGAGTATCTTGCCGAGCTTCACGCCCTTTTCACGCACAACGCTCATTATCCTGCCGGCGCCCTCAGGTGCGTCTATCAGCACGGCGTTCAGTTCATCGTCCCACACGAGATAGGAATTTACTGCGAAAGGTCCCAGAGGGCCTATGGTCGTCATCTGCATGGTGTACCTCACTTCATCACTCTGTCTGCGCTCATTACGTCAGGCAGTTTCTTTAACTTGGATATGAGCAGGTGGAGTTGCTCCACGCCTGCGATAGAGCAGGTGAGTATAAGGTTGGCGTTGCTGTTTTTGAGCGTCTTTGAGGATATGTTGGTCACCGGTATGCGCATCTCGGCCGTGATGGCGCATACATCCGCAAGAAGCGTGATATTGCTCTTTGCAACGATGTCGATAGTCGCCTTGAATATGGGATTGTCGTTCGATGTGGCGGTCTCTGCCCATGTGACGGCTATCCAGCGGTCGGGCTCTTCCCCGGTTTCAAGCGCCTTCTGATAGGTCTGGCAGTCCTTTCTGTGTATGGACAGACCGTGACCCTTTGTGATAAAGCCGATTATATCCTCACCGGGCAGGGGCGAACAGCACTTTGCCACCTTGTAGTCTATGTTGTCCTCGCCGCCGACGACTATACCCGTGCCCGAATGGTGTGAGGCAGGTGTCTGTAACTTCGGCTGGGCGGGAGTACCGTATCTCTTGGTGTAGAGGTCTTTGAGCCTCTGTATGATCTTTGAGAGTATGATGCCGCCGTAGCCCACAGCCGCATAGAAATCATCCAGCGTGGCGCAGTTGTGGCGCTTCATATCGTCCGCAAGGAAGTCGGCAAGCTCCTCGGGGGGGACGTTTATGCCGTTTCTCCTGAATTCCTTCTCAATGTCCTCCTTGCCCTGCTCGATATTCTCCTCACGGCGCTCCTTCTTGAACCATGAGCGTATCTTGGAGCGTGCTTCGTTCGTTCTGGCTATGTCGAGCCATGCCCTGTTGGGACCGTGGTTGGGGTCTGAGGATGTGAGTATCTCGACTATCTCGCCCGTCTGGAGCTTGTAGTCAAGGCTCACGAGCTTTCCGTCCACCTTTGCGCCCTTCATCTTGTTGCCCACCTGTGTATGTATGGCGTAGGCAAAGTCGATTATGGTCGCACCTGCGGGAAGTGTGATTATATCGCCGTTCGGCGTGAATGCAAAGGTATCCTCGGGGGAGAGGTCGCTCTTTATTGTGCGAACTATCTCCTCGGCGTCGTTTGACTCCTGCTGGGCTTCGATGATCTTTCTTATCCATGCAAGGCGGCTCTCCAGCTTATCCTTGCCCTTTATGCCCTCCTTGTACTTCCAGTGGGCGGCGATGCCGTATTCGGCGGTGTAGTTCATATCCACCGTGCGTATCTGCACCTCAAAGGGTATGCCCTCAGTGCCGATGACGGTGGTGTGCAGGGACTGATACATATTCGCCTTCGGTGTGGCGATATAGTCCTTGAAGCGGTTCGGTATGGGGTTGTACATATCGTGTATCACACCGAGGGCGTTGTAGCACTCGATGACGGTGTTCACGATGATGCGCACGGCATAGACATCGTATATCTCGTCAAGGCTCTTGCCCATGACATAGGACTTCTTGTATATGCCGTAGATAGACTTGACACGCCCTGAGAGCTGGGGCTCGCTCAGTCCCAGTTCCTTGAAGCGGGCGGCTATCTGCCCCTTTATCTTCTCTATGAATGCCTGACGCTCATCACTGCGTATGATAAGGTTCTGCTCTATCTCGGAATAGGCAAAGGGGTCAAGATAGCGGAACGCCAGATCCTCTATCTCGTCCTGTATGGTCTTGATGCCCAGACGGTGTGCGATGGGGGCATAGATGTTCATGGTCTCAAGGGCGGTGTTTCTCTGCTTGTGTGCGGGTCTGAACTGGAGCGTCCTCATATTGTGCAGACGGTCGGCAAGCTTTATGATGATGACCCTTATGTCCTGCGACATGGCGAGGAGTATCTTTCTGACATTCTCCGCCTGCTGCTCCTCCTTGGTGAAAAGGGGTATCTTGCCGAGCTTTGTGACGCCGTCCACCAGCATGGCAACGTCCTGACCGTAGCGCTTCTTTATCTCGTCGAGGGTCACGTCCGTGTCCTCCACCACGTCGTGCAGAAGGCCTGCGCATATGGTGTCGGTGTCCATGCCAAGCTCCAGAAGTATGTAGGATACGGCGAGGGGGTGGGTGATATACGGTTCTCCTGATGAACGCACCTGATTTGCGTGCGCTGTTGCCGCAAACTCATACGCCGAAACTATCTTGCTTATGTCGTACTGCTTGTTGTCCTTCATCAGTCTTTCCATAAGAATGTCTATCGTATAGACCGTTTCAGTGTTATTCATGTATATCCTCCCTCACGGCTCTGTTATGCGCCGAATTTATGCATGGTGGGCTGTGCGTTCAGGTCAGCCTTGTGTGTCACTCTGAGTTTTGCGACTTTGCCGCTCACTCTGTCATAGGATATGAGCCCTGCTTCCTCAAACACGTCGAGCGCTATGAGAAACTTGCACAGGTTTATCCCCTCGGTGACGGAGTACAGCCCCATTGTGTCGCAGACGCCGTCTATCGCCTTATACACCGCACCGAAGTCATCCCTGCCGGGGCGGATGTGCGACAGCATACGGGGGTCTGTTATCTCGCCCCGCCTGAATTTATAGTAGCAGTCCTCTGCGGCGATGAGGGCAGATTGCTTCAGCCCCGTGCGGCGTATGTCCGCCACACGCAGAGAGACCGATGTTTTGCCGTTGAAGGTGTTGAGCCCCACCGACACGAGAAGATTTACCCGTGTCCCTGCCTTATAGGCGAATTCCTCCGCCTTTGTGCCGAAGAGGGGCGCTTCTGCGGTGATGCCGCCGCAGTTGATGACGAGCTTTGTGTGCCTGCCTTCGGATATGGGTATGACACGCTCTATCACCGCATCGGGCAGCAGGAATACGGGTCTGGGATTGCCCTCGCCAAAGGGTTCGAGCAGGTCGAGGCTCCTTATGCTCTCCTCCGTGAGATCCTCCGGACCCAGAGTGCCGCTGGTGCGTATCTCCATGCAGAGAGGCTCGGTGAGCGCTTCCTTTGCGTAGGACTGGAGAAGCCCGTTGAACTCCTCCACCTTGTCATATGCCGCCGTGAAGCCGCCTGCGCCGGAATGTCCGCCGAACTTCACCAGAACGTCCGCACAGGCGGAGAGCGCCTTGAACACGTTGAACTCACCGAAGGAGCGTGCGGAGCCTCTGACCTCGCCGCCCTCCTCATCATAGGACATGAGGAAAGAGGGCTTGCCGAAGCGCTCGGTGACCCTTGCGGAAACTATACCGATAACACCGTGATGCCAGCCTTTGCCGCAGAAAAACAGCACCCGTCTGTCCAGCAGAGAGCTGTCGGCCTTTATCATATCGGTGATGTCGTTCATTATCTTTTCTTCATATGTGCGTCTGCCCGTGTTGAGGTCGCAGATGCGCTTTGCAAGAGATACAGCCTCATCGCTGTCCTCCGTGGTGAGGAGCTTCAGCGCTTCAAGGGGAGAGGCTATCCTGCCTGCGGCGTTTATCCTGGGGGCGAGCCCGAACGCCACGGATGTTGAGTTATAGGGGGCTTTGAGCCCTGCCTGAGATATGAGCTCTCTCAGCCCTGCATTCTCGGTGTTCTCAAGATACCGCAGTCCCGTGCGGACTATCTGTCTGTTCTCCCCCGTGAGGGGCACGACATCCGCCACCGTTGCGATAGCCGCAATGTCCGAATACTGCTCTGCGGCAAAGTCCAGGTCGCCGCCCTCGAGAGCAGCTATCAGTTTCAGAGCCACTCCGCAGCCGCACAGCGGCTTGAATGGCGATGTGTCGTCCTTTCTGTGGGGGTCTACCACAGCCGCCGCTTCGGGCAGAGCATCCCCGGGCTGGTGGTGGTCTGTCACCACCAGTGTGAGACCCAGCTCCTTGCAGAGCTTTGCCTCGTCCAGTGCTGAAATGCCGTTATCCACCGTGACTATGAGCCCCACGCCGTCAGCGTGCAGCTTCCTTATGGCGTCGGAGTTGAGCCCGTAGCCCATGCTCCGCTCGTTTATATATGTGGTGACGTTCGCACCGATGTTTGTGAGGTAATCAGACAGCACCGCCGTCGAGGTTATGCCGTCGCAGTCGTAGTCGCCGTATATGCAGATGAGCGTGCCGCTGTCAACTGCATCGGATATGATATCGCAGGCCGTCTGCATATCCTTTATCTCAAACGGGTCGCTGAGCGGCACCGTATCGCCGCCGCTGTCCTGACCGAAGAATCCCGCGGCGCTCTCCACGCTGTCAAGACCCATGCCCACCAGCACCTTTGCGGCGGTCTTGCTGATATGCCCCATGAGGGCAAGTTCATTAACCTTTTTCTCCGGGATATCGGGTATCAGCCATTTCTTGATCAAAGCAATTCCTCTTTTATTCTGATTTGTGTCTTTAAAAACTCCGTATCATTTTATTATACTACTGTACACGGATTTAATCAATAAATAAAATATAAATTTTCAGGCGGCACAAAAAGGCCGGCGGATGCCGACCCTGATCTGTTTTAAGTGACTGCTTTCCTGCCCCATTTTCGGTGCCGTATCACGACAAAACACAGCAGGTTCACCCCGAAGGATATCGCCCATGTTATGGGGTATGAGATATATATGGTCTCTATGCTGTGGTAATCGGGTATCATGAACACCGTTGCTATCCACACAAGGCGCAGTACGCACACGCATATGAGGGATATGACCATAGGCATAACGGAGTAGCCCACGCCTCTGAGCGCACCCACGCTGACATCCATCATGCCGCAGAGAAAGTATGTCTTCATGATGATGTTTATTCGTCTGACGCCTGCCTCGATGACCTCCGGGCTCTCGGTGTATATGCCGAGGAGCTGTCTTGCAAAGAACATCGCCGCCAGTCCCAGAAGCAGACCCACCGCCGTCACACAGCACTCCGAATAGACAACTATCCTGTCTATCCTGTCGTATCTGCCCGCTCCGTAGTTCTGACCCACGAAGCTGATGGCAGACTGATAGAAGGAGTTCATCGCCGCATACACAAAGCCCTCTATGTTCATTGCGGCGGAGTTGCCTGCCACGATGATGCTGCCGAAGCCGTTGACAGATGACTGGATTACCACGTTGGATATTGAGAACATTATCCCCTGAAAGCCCGCAGGGAGACCTATCTTCAGTATCATGGCGACCTTGTGCCCGTCAAGGCGTATATCCCGCAGTACCAGCTTTATCGCACCTGTCTCATGCATGAGACAGCGGAGTATCAGCACGGCGGAAACGGTCTGTGAAAGTGCGGTCGCCAGCGCCACGCCTGCCACGTCCATATGGAAGACTATGACGAAGATAAGGTTCAGTATCAGGTTTATAACGCCCGATGCCAGCAGATAGAACAGTGGGCGCTTGGTATCGCCCGCCGCCCTCAGTATGGCAGAGCCGAAGTTATAGACCATAGTGGCGGTCATGCCGAGGAAGTATATCCTCAGATACAGCGAGGCAAGGGGGAGTATCTCCTCCGGGGTGGACATGAGGGCGAGCATATCGTCCGCAAAGAGAAGCCCGGCGGCGGTGAGCAGGATGCCGCTTATGAAGCTCAGCCCCATTGAGGTGTGTACGCTCTTTTTAAGGTCCTCCTCCAGCTTTGCGCCGTAGAACCTCGCCACGGTGACGTTTGCACCTATGGATACGCCCACGAACAGGTTCACCATCAGGTTTATGAGTGCCGATGTGGAGCCCACCGCCGCAAGCGAATTGTCGCCCGCAAATCTGCCGACGACCACGATATCCGCCGCATTGAACAGAAGCTGGAGTATGCTGGAGAACATGAGCGGAAGTGAAAATGATATGATCTTGGGCAGTATCTCGCCCGTACACATATCCATCTGGTATTTGTTTGTCTGTGTCATATGATCTACCCTTGTAAGATAAGAAGCCTGTCGGAAGTGACAGGCTCGTGCATTATCGGTTATCGGTCTGCTGTGGGTCGTTCACGGGTTCCTCTATGATGACTTTGCTCACGTCAACGGGAACGCCCGAGCTTATGAAGGCAAGCTCATTTATCTCATCAAAGCTGTGTCCTGCATCCTCAACATATGCCCTTACGGCATCACATCCGAATACGACCTTCTTGTCGTCGAATGAAGATGCGGGCACATACACCTCGTCGTCGTCTATTATCACAAGCAGGGAGACGGGCGCCATAGGTGCGTTTGAGGGGGAGGTATACTCAGCGGTGAATATGGATGTGTCCGTGAGCATATCCGTGGTGATGAGAGCTTCCGACAGGGTGACGGTGCAGGATGTCTCTCTGCCCACTGCCTCAACGTGGTCGGCAGGCTCTATGGTGGTGCGCATGAGCACGGGAGCGGCCGGCTCCGTTTCCGATTCGTCGGATTCGGCTGACTCTGATGCGGTCTCATTCGCCGATGTTACTGTTGTCGTCACGGTGGTCTCCGTGGTGGTGACGGTCGTTTCAGCCGCCGTTGCTGCGGTGGTCTCAGCCGTTGTTTCGGCTGTCCCGTCAGCGGTCTCTGCCGATGTCTCGGCGGTCTCCGTTATCTCCACCGATGTGGACTCGATAGGCACCTGCGGAGGGGCAGGCTGTCTGTTGAGCACCTTTGCCAGGCCGAATATGATGACCGCCAGCACTGCGATATATATGAATACGGGCAGTATGCGCTTCTTCGTCTTGTTCTCGGGGGTGGGGGGAGCTGTCTGTGCGATCTCCTTCTCGGCTGTCTCACGGACGGTCTCCTTGACGGCGTTGACCTGTGCCACAGCCTTTTTCACCGAGTCGGGCACCTTGAATTTCTCGTCCGTGTCCGCCGCAGGGATGTCTATTCCCTCGACTGCCTTTATGTCGGGCAGTTCCGTCACACCGCCGGGGGCGATGTCCTCCAGCTCCTTCTCTATGAGCTTTTCGGCGCCGTCTATCTTCTTTATGCCGGGCAGGTCGTCAAGGGCAGAGGCAGCTTCCTTCTCGATCTCCTCGATCTCCTCCAGTTCCTCCGCAAGCTTTTCACCGGTTTCGGCAATGGCTTTGACGTCTTCCCCGGACTTCTTTTCTGCGGAGAAATCCACTCTGGCTCCGCATTCGGGGCAGAAACGGCTGTCTATGAATATTTCTGCGCCGCATTCGTTGCATTTTGGCATTATAGCTTATCCTCTCGTAATAAATCTCTGAACGCAGGTATAGGTCTTGCCGGGGGCAAGCTCCTCATAGCCTGTGAGAGAGGGATCCATGTCCATATTGGGAGCGTTGACCTGTGCGGTCATGGGCTCGGGACAGAAGTAGTTCATAAATCCCTCGTGGTTCCAGATTATCCAGAACCTGTACTTGTCATCGACCTCGTTGAGTATCTGTCTGCCGCTTGCAATATCCGTCATAACTGCGCCGCGGAACGGCTTGCCGTCTATCTCCGTCGTGCCGCCCGAATACATATCGTTGCATATATCGCACAGCACGGGGCACACGCCCTTTGTGTACTTCTTGTCATAGGCTGAGAGCTTTGCACGCCTGCCGGTGGGGAGCCACCTTGACTTGTTGAACGGGATGCGCTCCAAAGCGGGTATGGTGAGCCTTACGTCCTCCTGCCTGCCGCCGTCTACGAAGGGGGCGTTTATGGTGGTGTGGGTCGCAAAGGACACGGGGAGCATCCTGTCGGAATCGTTTATCAGCGTAACGATGTGCTTCAGACCCTTGTCCGAAAGCTCTATCCTTATCCTTATGGTGAACTTCACGGGGAAGCAGTTGTAGAAAAAGTCTCTCTCGTCATAGACATACTCGTTCTCGACGAATGCCGTTTTGCCCGTTGTGCCCATGTCCTTGACGGTGTAGGCACGCTTGTGGACAAAGCCGTGTATGTGGTTGCCGAACCTTGCCTCATTGACGGGCAGGCGATAGACCGCATCGCTCGTGCGGAGTATGCCCTTGTCAAATCGGTTCGGCAGGTAGAGAGTGGGCAGTCCCCATATCTCTGCGGAATTCATTATCTCGGAAAGGCTCACGCCGTTGTCATAGCGGAATACCTCTATGCCTCTCTTTTCATCACGGAAGCGCACCACGTTGGAGCCCAGCCCGGGAACGACTATCGCCCTGTATCCGCCCGAAACGAGTTCAACCGCCTTTGCGCCCTTGTGGTCAATGTAATTTGCCGACTGCATTATCTTCACATCACTTTCTTATCTTCAGCGATATATCGAATACCTTTGCGGAATGGGTGATGGCGCCCGACGATATTATGTCAACGCCCGTCCCTGCCACAGCCGCCACGGTGTTTATGTCAACATTGCCCGATGCTTCGAGGACCGCTCTGCCGTCGCAGACCTTCACGCACTCGGTCATTTCCTCAACGCTCATATTGTCGAGCATGATGACGTCTGCACCGCAGTCTATCGCTTCGAGCATATCCGCCATGGTGCGTGCCTCTACCTCTATCTTTGCCATGTGCCCCAGTTTCTTTCTTAGAGCATTCACAGCAGGGGAGATGCCGCCGTATGCGTCTATGTGGTTGTCTTTGAGCATTGCCGCATCCGACAGGTTGAAGCGGTGATTGCGTCCGCCGCCCGTCATGACGGCATATTTCTCAAGGGCACGGAGCCCCGGTGTGGTCTTTCTTGTATCGGCTATGGATGCCTTTGTGCCCTCACAGGCGGCAACGAGCCTGCTTGTGGCGGTAGCCACGCCCGACATATGGCACACAAGGTTGAGGGCTGTGCGCTCCGCTTTCAGCACCGAGCGTGTGCGTCCCGTCACTCTTGCGATTATATCGCCCTTAGCCACCCTTGCGCCGTCGGCTATGAGCCTTTCGGTCTTTACGTCGGGGTCTATGAGGGTGAACACTCTCAGGGCAACGTCTATCCCGGCAAGAACGCCCTCGTCCTTTGACACGAACTCCGCCGCGGACATATCGTTCTCATCTATGAGCAGGTCGGTCGCAAGGTCTATGTAGTTTATATCCTCCTCGACCGCTCTTTTTATCACGTCATCTATATAGAAAGTGGGAAGCATCATATCATACCTTTCTTCAACAGCTCAGTTGATGCAGTAATCCAGTGTCTCGCCTATGCTCTCGGATATGAGCAGGTCAGCCCTGCTGTCGTATTGTGTGGCGCTCTTGTTTATCAGCACCAGTTTGTTGCCGTGGTAGTAGTCTATCAGGCCGCTTGCGGGATACACCGACAGGGACGTGCCGCCGATTATGAGCATATCGCAGTTCTCTATGGCATCTATGGAGCAGTTGACGGTGTGCTGGTCAAGCCCCTCCTGATAAAGCACCACGTCGGGCTTTAAAAGTCTGCCGCACTTTGAGCAGGCAGGTATGCCGGGGAAGTCCTTCATATACCTTGCGTCATGCAGAGCGCCGCAGTTCACACAGTAGTTGCGGTGTACAGACCCGTGTATCTCATACACTGTCTGACTGCCTGCCGCCTGATGAAGACCGTCTATGTTCTGGGTGATGATCGCACGGAGCTTGCCTCTGCGCTCCAGCTCCGCCAGTGCCAGATGCGCCTTGTTCGGCTTTGCGTCCAGGTTCAGGAGCTTGTCCTTGTAGAATTCGTAGAACTCACCTATGTTATTGCAGAAGAACGAGTGGCTGAGTATCGTCTCGGGCGGGAACTTGTACTTCATGTTGTAAAGACCGTCAACGCTTCTGAAATCGGGTATGCCGCTCTCGGTGGACACGCCCGCTCCGCCGAAGAAAACTATATTGTCGCTCTGTTCTATCCATTCCTTGAGCTGTTTGGTGCTTTCAGTTATCATAATACCTTCCTCTCGGAGAATGCCCCGAAGGATATCCCCCGTCATTCTGCAAAAATCAAACTTAGAGTTATTATATCATATACTGTCTGCAAAGTCAACTAACAAAGAATGAATATTTGTCGGGTCGGCAGACCGACGGCCGCCGCGTTGATTTGTTCTGCGGGGTCGGTATAACGGCTCGGTAACGTTTGTTTGCGGCAATGGTGTCGTTGCCGCTCCTGCTTCTTGGCAGATGCATTTTACGTTGTCGCTTTGGTTGAAGGCCTTGTGCTTTTTGTCGGCGGGCAGTGCTGTAAACTCGTCTGTACTGTACTAAACTGTACTATACTCGACTATACTGTGGATCCGTTTTGGACACGTTTTGTGTACAGGTTGGATGCGGTTTGGATACATGACGCATCTGCGCTGTTTGAGAGCCTTTCTGTGCAGTAATTCACACAGCTTGTAAACGCTCCGTTTTTTGAGAAGTGTTGAAAGTGTTGGAAGTGTTGAAAAAATGTGGTGTTGGAAATGTTGAAAATGTTGAAAGTGTTGAAAGAATGTGGTGTTGGAAATGTTGAATGTGTTGGAAGTGTTGAAAAACACGCTGAATAAAACGTATAGAGTGTTGGGAGTGTTGAAAAATATGTTGGAAGACCCGATGTGTATCCCAAAATGAGTATGGGTCTTGACAAGCGTGGCATATTGTGTTAGAATATAAAAAAATCGACCGCAAGTCGAAATTCGGAGGGCGTTATGACAAAGGGCGAAAGAACCAAGAAAAAACTGCTGGAGATAGCCTATGAGCTGTTTCTCACAAAGGGCTATGAGGAGACCAGCGTGGACGATATACTGAGCATTGCCCACATAGCAAAGGGCACATACTACTACTATTTCCAAAGCAAGGAGCAGATGCTTGAGGAGGTGGTGGGCATGATGATAGATGACCAGAGGGAGAGGGCATCAGTCATAGCTTCGTCGGATATTCCGGCCCCCGAGAAGATAGTCGGGATCATATCCTGCTTCCGTCCGCAGGAGAGGGAGGAAGCCATAGGCGAGCTGCTGGAGCGCCCCGAGAACCTGCTGATGCATCACAAGATGCAGGAAAGGCTCTTTGAGAGCATAGAGCCGCTCCTGTGCGGCATAGTCGGTGAGGGCAGGGATAACGGGCTTTTCGACTGCGACAACGTGTCCGTAAGGGTGAAGATACTGCTGATCGTCAGCAGTGCCCTCTTTGACGGCTCAAAACAGACCGAGGACGAAACGGATGTGTTTATAGACCTTGCGGAAAAACTGCTGGGCGCGGATAAAGGCTCTATGGACTTTATCAGACAGCTTGTCAAATAAAACGAACAGGGGTCTGCCCTGTTCGCTTTAATGTGCTGTTGAAAGTTACCGGGTTCCGAACCAATGTCATTATCCTGTATGCGTGGTGGCAGTCGGCACTGCCGGCTATTCGCCGATGTCAAAGCATATGAATCTTATAGCCGTGCGTTCCTCACCGTTTATCTCTATCTTGCCGAAAACGGGGGAGCAGGCGAGGTTTATGCCCACGGGGGCAAGGTAGCCCCTTGCCACGGCGATGGCCTTGACAGCCTGATTGGTGGCACCTGCGCCCACCGACTGGACCTCAACCTTGCCGTCAGAACGCATCACGCTTGCGATGGCACCTGCCACCATGTTGGGCGCCGAGCTTGCCGAAACCTTGAGTATCTCCATATGATTACCTGCTTTCTTTTAACTGTATTCGTTCCACAGACACCGCAGTGCCTGTCTTTTCGTTTATCTCCGCGATGACGCCGCAGAAAAACTGCGCACCCTTTGCCTCGGTGAACCTCACGGGCATCCTGTAACGCTGTTTTCTCACCGCAAGCTCAGGCTCCACGCCGAGCACGGAAAGCTCCGTGCCGCACATACCCGCATCGGTGATGTATGCCGTGCCCTTAGGGAGTATCATCTCATCTGCGGTCTGCACATGGGTGTGAGTGCCTATCACGGCGGATACTCTGCCGTCAAGATAGAAGCCCATGGCCTTTTTCTCGGAGGTCGCCTCCGCATGGAAGTCCACTATGATGTTTTTTGTGCCGCACTGTGCTATCAGGCGGTCGGCACATTCAAAGGGGTTGTCCAGTGCGTCCATGAAGGCAGTGCCGCATATGTTCATCACCGCAAGGGAATACGCTCCCTTGTCAATGATACAGACGCCCGTGCCTGCCGTGCCCTCGGGGTAGTTTGCAGGGCGCAGCAGAAAGCTGTGCTCGTCATAGAGGTCGATAGCCTCCTGCCGTCTGAAACAGTGGTTGCCCGTGGTGATGACGTCTGCGAATGAGAAGAGCGCCTCCATTGAGCCCCGTGTCAGACCGTTGCCGTCTGCGGAGTTCTCGCCGTTTATTATAACGACGTCTATGCCCCTCTCGTTCTTTATCCTGCGTACCGACTGCGCGGCAAATTCACAGCCCATGCTGCCCACCACGTCGCCGCCGAAAAGTATCTTCATCAAATTCCCTTTCTATCCGAGATATTTTGTCATTATGCTGTCAAGATGAGCCTTGAAGCCGTCTCTGACGCTTTTGGGAGAGATTATCTCCGCCTTGCTGCCGAAGGAGCATATCCACCCGTAGAATGCGGCGCTGGGGATAATGTCCACGCTGACCGTGAAGCCCTGTTCCGCAGGCATCATCATGGTGTCCGCCCCGAAGCGGTCTATCACCGCATTTGCAAGCGACTGCCCGAACCACATCTTCACCCTGCACCGTTCTCCGCTGAACATTGAGAACGCCGTGTTCATGAAATCTTTGAGCATAAAGCTCTCCGGCACGGGCACTGCGGCGGTGTCTGTCATGGTGACCTGATCCATTTTGTCCACCCTGAAACAGGCGGGGGAGCCGGGTCTTTTGGCGTAGTGCCCCACCATGTAGTACGAGCCGTCGTTCCACGTCAGCGCATAGGGTGAGCAGGTGCGCACGCCCTCTCTGAACACACGCTTCTTTGCGGTGTCAAGGTCAAAGTAGCGGAACGTTATCTGCCGCTTCTCCCTTATGGCACGGGATATGGTGTCTATATTGGGATAGATGCGCTCGTTGCCCGATTTGACACGGTTGGGCACAAACACGCTCCTGTCCATGCTCTCGCCTATATAGACACTGGTGAGGCTCTTGAGCTTCTTTATGAGGGTGCGTGACTTTTTCTCGGTGATGAACCGTGAGGATGCCACCGAATCGGCGAGGAGTTTCAGCTCCGCAGGCTCGAACAGCCCGCTCCCGAAGTAGTATGCCTTCATCTTGCCCTCACGCCTGTACGACAGGGGATAGCCGCTCATCTCCAGCAGGGCAAGATCCTCCGTCAGTGTCTTGCGGTTTGCGTTTATGTCACGCTCCGCCAGCTTCTCCGACAGCTCATAGACCGTCAGTCCGTGATCCTTGTCGGTCTGCGTGGTGAGTATATCTATGAGCTCGGGCAGTTTCATCTTCTGTCTGAGCCCTGCTTCCTTGTTCGGCATCATATCCCTCCCGTCTTGCTCCGTTTGTGGATATTATAATACATCGGACACAAAAAAGCAATACATATTCTGTGTAAAAATCTGCCCCCGTTGTCGTTTAAATCACACAAGGTCGGTAGACCGACAGCTATCTCGCTGATGAATTATACGGGAGCGGTTTGGTTTGAAACTCGGTAACTTTCATTTACGGTAAAGGCGTTTTATACTTTGCCGACAGCTTACAACTGACCAATTATCCTCCACGGGGCTGACCTGATTTTATGCGAATTGTAAAAATTCTGCGGGGCACTTGACAAATCCCCTCCGCAGTGATATAATCAATCTGTTGTTCTCTGTAAGTATGCGGATGACACTGCTGTGATACGGCGTGCATCGGCTCGTGAGAATGATATCCTCGCTCGTATAAGGGCATCCCGATGACGGGCGTAATCCAAGAGGAGGTGCTTATAATGGCAAAGACAACTGCATCCTATGAGGTTATGGTCATTTTCTCTCTTAACAAGGGAGAGGACGGTATCAAGGCTCTCGTTGAGAAGTTCAAGTCTATGATCGAATCCGCCGCAACTCTCGAGAATGTTGATGAATGGGGCAAGAAGAAGCTCGCTTACGAGATCGACTATCAGCCCGACGGCTACTATGTGCTGTACACATTCACATCAGGTCCCGAGTTCCCTGCTGAGCTCGACAGAGTTCTCAGGATCACAGACGGCGTGCTTCGCTCACTCATTACCGTAAAGTGATCAATTGACAGGAGGCTGTAATTATGATCGGTGCTTGTTCCATTAACCAGGTCACCCTTATGGGCAGACTTACTTCCGATCCCGAGCTCAGACAGACACCCGCAGGTGTCTCTACCTGTTCGTTCACCGTTGCGATCACAAGGTCGTTTGCAAATCAGAACGGCGAGAGGCAGTCGGATTTCATTTCCTGCACTGCATGGAGACAGACCGCAGAGTTCATCTGCCGCAATTTCTCCAAGGGCAGGCTCATTCTTATCGAGGGCAGTCTGCGCTCACGCTCCTATGACGACAGGAACCATCCCGACGTAAAGCACTATGTAACCGAGGTATTCGTTGACAATGTGGGCTTTGGCGAGACCAAGTCATCGGCAGGTCAGGGTGGCGGATACAGCGGTCAGTCCTACAATCAGGGCTATTCGCAGAGTCAGGGATACGGTCAGAACTCCGACCAGGGCTATCAGAGCCGGAATCAGAACAGCTTCCAGCAGAACGCTTATCAGCAGCCGCAGCCGCCTGTGTCGGTCGGCGATCTGAGCGACTTTGAAGAAGTCATCAGCGACAGCGATCTGCCATTCTGAATAATCGAATAGGAGGTTAAGATCATGGAAAGAGATTCCCAGAGAGCTCCCCGCGGCGCAAAGAGAAGCCGTAAGAAGGTTTGTCAGTTCTGCGCTGACAAGGTAGAGCGTATAGATTACAAGGATACCAACAGGCTCAGAAAGTGCATGACCGAGAGAGCCAAGATCCTTCCCCGCCGTGTTACCGGCACTTGTGCTTTCCACCAGAGAGAGCTCACAGTAGCGATCAAGCGTGCAAGACACGTTGCGCTTCTTCCCTACGTTTCCGACTGATAAAGGGACATTATCCGCAGTGCCGCAAGGTACTGCGTTTTTTTTGTCGGTGCTGTTTTGACGTTATAATTTTGTGTTAAAAAGATATTGACATTTGATGATATATATGGTATAATCTTTGTTAAGAGTAAGATGAAAAATAGTTGTAAACTTTTTTGGAAAGGGTTGACAGGATCATGTTTGTACGCTACACTGATACATACATACATACATACAGGTAGACATTGCAGACAGGATAGCTGTCTCTTCTTATATTGTCGATAGGCGCACTTTGCCCGTGATGCGGGCAGGGTGTGCTTTTTGTATCTGCAAATAAATGAGAGAGGAATGATCTTATGAGGAATACATTCAAGAGGACAGCGGCGGCTTTGCTCGCACTCATGGTCATCGGCGGATATGTGCCCTTCACCGGTGTGACAGGTCTGCCCGACACATCTGTGGTGGTCAGCGCCGAGGGAACACAGCTTGAGGACATTTCCGAGACCACACCGCAGACCGATGAAAGCTCATCAATGAAGTACGATGTACAGAGTAAAGGCTTTAATGTATACGGCAAGTTCAAAGATGAGTTTATAAAAAGCACATACAGTAACTATGGTTATGCTTCCGCCGTTCAGATAGGTGAGGGCGAAAAGCAAAGGCTCGAGAGCTTCAAGTATGGCAAGCTGTATACGATAGACGGTGTGCAGGTAAGGATCACCGCCGATCTTGCAGTGGGCGGCAGTGCCGTTGCCATAAAATATGAGCTTTATAACACTACTGATGTAGCTGTGACCGCCAAATTCGGATCCTCGGCAGATACACAGATAGGAAGTAATGACAGAGCGTTGGTCGTTTTCGAGAATGACGGCATCAGAATGGAGGATACTGACTCCAGCAAAACGACATACGGTGCAAAGCTTCTCCTGCTGCCCGGCGACAATAAGCCCGACACCATGTGGCTCGGTCATTACAGCTATGCATACAATAATATGTTCAACAATACGACAGATACGAGTTACAGCGGAGACAGCGGTATAGCATGGTCGTGGACAGCAGATATCCCTGCCGGCAGCGGTGTATCAAGAACGGTGTATATGGCTCTCGGTAACTTTGAGACATATACGGTCACATACGATCCTGCAAACGGTGAGGGTACCTATACAAGAACGACCATCGGCGGAGAGCTTGCTATTGAGCCTGCCGACCCCACATGGGAGGGGCATAACTTCCTGCGCTGGGTGGATGAAACAGGCGCTCCCTATACATTCTCGACCCCCGTTACAGGCGATATCACCGTTACGGCCGAGTGGGAGGCTTTGGATCAGTACACCGTCACCTTTGATACCAACGGCGGCGATGAGGTCGAGCCTCAGAACGTATATGACGGCGGAAATGCCAAAGCTCCCGATGTGTCAAAGGAGGGACGTACACTTCTCTACTGGCTCGATGAGGAAGGGAACGAGTTTGATTTCTCAACTCCCATAACAGGAGACATCACCCTTACTGCCGTATGGGACAAGAATTCCGTTACCTTTGACGCAGGCGAGGATGCCGAGTCCCCCGAGGAGCAGGAGGTGGATTACGGCAGCACCGCAGCAGAGCCTGAAACTCCCGTAAGAGAGGGATACAGGTTCATCTGCTGGACTGCCGACCCCGACACCGGGGAAGAATATGACTTCTCCACTGAGATAAAGAGCGATGTCACCCTTACCGCTGTATGGGAAGCTCTGGAATACTACACTGTCACCTTTGACAGCGACGGCGGAACAGAGGTCGAGGCACAGCAGGTGGCTGAGGACGGAACAGCTTCAAAGCCCGCTGATCCTTCCAAGGAAGGCATGACATTTGCTTACTGGTCTGCCGACGGTGAGACCGAGTATGACTTCTCCGAGCCTGTGACCGAGGATATCACCCTCATAGCCGTATGGAAAGTAACTCCCAGCTCCTACACGGCTGATTCCGCTGAATGGCAGCAGGGAAGCACCGATGACGCAGTCATCGTCTTCACACGAAGCTATGACGATGATAAGGCGATAGACTTCTTTACGGGCGAGGTATACGTTGATGATGAGCTTGTGTCCGAGGACAGCTACACCGCAGAGGCAGGCAGCATAAAGATCTCATTTAAGGCATCCTATCTTGAAACTCTGGCAGTCGGTGAACATGATGTCAAGGTCATGGTGGATGACCCTGCACTGAATGAAGAAGGCCCTGACGGCGTATACGCAAAGCTCTATATCCTTGAAAAAGAGAAAGAGGAAGCTCCTACGGCTCCGTCGCTTGATTTCCCCTATCCTCCTACCATCACAAGAACATCGAACGATACACCTGCACCGAGCCTTGTCACACCCATAAAGTGGGAAGACGGCACGATAAAGGACACTGCCGATGTCCCCGAGGGCGAGGGCATCGAGGAAGTTGACTCCGGCGCATCCATCGCTGATGCGGGCGAGCTCAGGTCTGCCGGTGTTGCCGGTGTGATAGCAACACTCGTTGCATCCTTCACAGCGGCTGTGGCAACAAGAAAGAAGAGAACCAAGTAAACTCTCTCATAACCTGACATACCGCGGCATTTCCGTTCCCTGGGAGTGCCGCGGCACTGTTTTCCGTGCGCTGTCAGACAGGCCGGCGGGCAGGGCGACATATTTTTTGCAAGACCTTGATTTTTGCGTTGCACTGTGGTATAATATATTTATTTAATGTTGTGCCCTTTGATGGAGGTAATATCCGTGAAGTCTTTAAAACTGTTCTCACTTGCTCTGTGCGTGATAGCCATGAGCTCGTGTGATATCGGTGAAAAGGTAAATGATTTTATAGATGCAGATACCAACATAGGAATGAACGCCCCTGCTGTCGGTTCGATAACGTCGGTCACCAACGCTGAGACAGTGCCGACCACCACCGCAGAGGAGACCACGACCGAAGCACCCGTCGATATCATCGAGGAGAGAGCCGATGAGATAATAGCAGGCATGACCGCCGAGCAGAGGATAGGTCAGCTGTTGCTCGCCCGTGCCCCCGAAGACCCCGTGGGCGAGATGGAGAAATATCAGCTGGGCGGCTTTACATTCTATGCAAGGGATTTTGAGAACAGCGATCCCGAGAAATTCAAAGCCCTCACGGAGGATATATCGGGCAAGGCGGCGGTGCATCCTTTCTATGCTGTCGATGAGGAGGGCGGCTCTATCGTCAGGGTCAGCAAGTACAGGCAGTTCAGGGACGAGCCCTTCCCCTCTCCGCAGAAGACATTTGACAGGGGCGGCACGGAGCTTCTCGCCATAGACGGCAAGGAAAAGGCAGACCTGCTCCTTTCCGTTGGGCTCAACTTCAACCTTGCTCCCGTGGCGGACATTTCCATAAACGAGACGAGCTATATCTATCCCAGAACCATAGGCGAGGGGGCGGACGATACCGCAGATGCCATAAGCATGATAGTCCACACCGCCAACGAGAACGGCCTTGCGTCCTGCCTGAAGCACTTTCCCGGCTACGGTGAGAATACCGATACCCATAAGGATATGGCACACGACGACAGAGAGCTGTATGAGTTCTACAACCGTGATTTCAAGGCGTTCTCGGCAGGCATAGAGGCGGATGAGGACAGAGTCCCCGCCGTTATGGTCGGCCATACCATATATGACAGCATAGACCCCGATGCGCCTGCATCGCTGTCTGTCAAGATACATGAGATACTGCGCCACAAGCTGGGCTTCTCCGGCGTGGCGGTCACCGATGACCTCGGCATGGACGCCATCACAAAGTATGTCACGGGGGACTCGGTGTATGTGGCGGCTGTCCTTGCAGGAAATGACCTGCTCTGCGTCACCGATTACCGGGCGGCATATGATGACCTTATGGCGGCATATGAGGACGGCACTCTCACGGATGAAGAGATAGGTACGCATCTTCACAGGATCATCGTGATGAAGCTGCAGTACGGCATTATTGAATAAGGAGCATGACGGCACAGCCGTCGGTGGATATATGACAAGATCAGTTTTTGCGGCGATAACAGGCAGGCCCAATTCGGGCAAATCCTCACTTATAAATGCGCTCGTCGGTGAAAAGATAGCTATGGTCACAGATAAGCCGCAGACCACACGCACCAAGATAACGGGCGTGCTGACGAGGGGCGAGACACAGTTCGTCTTCATCGACACTCCCGGCATACACAAGTCTCACAACAAGCTGGGCAAGCATATGAACAAGGCTGTGAGAGACGCTGTTGCGGATATCGATGCAGTGATATATATGGCTGACGTCACAAGAAAGATAAGCGAGATAGACGTGACCACTCTGCAAAACTACACAGCCGCAGGAGTTCCCGTGATACTCGTCCTCAACAAGACGGACCTTTGTACGGACAAGTCCGTCATTGCAGAGAGGATACAGGAATTCTCGGAGATATGTGAGTACAGGGATGTCATTCCCCTCAGCGTAAAGCAGAACGACGGTACAGACATACTCATGAACGACATAGAGGAGCTTGCGGCGCCAGGCCCCCACTATTTCCCCGATGACAAGGTCACAGACCAGCCTGAAAAGGCTCTCATGGCGGAGATGATAAGGGAAAAGGTGATGCAGCTCACCTATGATGAGATACCCCACGGCATCGCCGTGGTGATAGACACCCTTGACGAGAGCACCACAAGAGCGGGTGAGGATATAATGAACGTCTCCGCCATAATCTACTGCGAACAGCAGTCCCACAAGGGCATGGTCATAGGCAAGGGCGGCGCTCTGCTCAAAAAGGCGGGCTCCCTTGCCCGTGAGGAGCTTGAATCATTTTTCAGGATAAAGGTGAACCTCAAGCTATGGGTCAAGGTCAAGGAGGACTGGCGCAACAACGAGAGCCTTATAAAGAATTTCGGGCTTGACAACAACTGATATGAGCGACCCCAAAAAAATGATAACGACCGATGCTGTCGTTATCTCACGCAGGGAAGCAGGCGACAGCGGCTTTTATCTCACCGTGCTGTCACCGGATATGGGGCTTCTTGACGTGACGGTGAGAGGGGCAAAGAAATACGGTGCGTCCAACAGCGCCGCATCACAGCTCTTTTCCTGTTCACGGCTCTGCCTGTCGCAGAGCAAGGGGCGCTACTACATAAACAGCAGTGAGCCTGTGCGTTCCTTTTACGGGCTCAGGCTCGATATACAGAAGCTCGCCCTCGCCTCATACTTCGCCCAGATCGTGTCTCACACCGTGACCGAGAACCAGACCGCAAACGATGTGTACAGGCTGTTCACTAACAGTCTGTATATGCTGTCCGAGAGGTCTGCACCCTGTGGATTTGTCAAGTTCGTCTTTGAGATGAGGATATGCGCCGACCTCGGCCTCATGCCGGGGCTGATAGGCTGTGCGGATTGCTACCGCACGGAGCCAAAGATGTATTTTCTCATAAAAGAGGGGATACTCCTCTGCCCGAAGGATGCGCATATCAGGGTGGTCTATGACAGCCCCGACAACGTGATGCTCACCGCAGGCATGATAGAGGCGCTTCGCCATGTGTGCCTGTCGGAGATGGAGAAGATATTCAGCTTCAGGGTATCCGATGAAGCCCTTGTAAGGCTCGGTGACGTCAGCGAGAGATATATATGCTATCATATGGGCAGACATTTCGACACACTTGATTTTTACAGATCACTACAATAAGGATATATATAATGAACAGATATTACAGAACTCTCGAGCTTGACAAGATACTGTCAAGCCTTGAGGGTTATGCTGAAAACGAAGAGACAAAGTCTATGATAAGGGCGCTCACGCCCGAAACAGACCTTGACACCGTGAAACGTGAGATGCAGAAGACATCCGACGCATTCGCACTTGCCCTCAAAAACGGCAGAGCGCCTTCATATGCGTTCAAGGATGTGAGACCCTTCCTGCAAAGGGCGGTGTCGGGCTCATCCCTGTCCATGCGTGAGCTTCTCGACATGGCGACTATGCTCAGACAGATCTCCGCCATGTACGATTACCGCAGAGACTCACAGTCGGAGGATACATCACTCGATGAGCTTTTTCTCTCGCTCTCGCCGCAGCAGTGGCTCGAAAACAAGATAAGAAACGCCATACTCAGCGAGGATGAGATAGCCGATACTGCCAGCACCGAGCTTGCGGACATAAGGCGTAAGATAGCCAGGGCGGGTCTCAGGATAAGAGAGAGCATCGACAAGATGCTGAAGTCCGCCGATGTGCAGAAGACACTTATGGAAAACATCGTCACCGTGCGTGACGGCAGATACGTCATCCCCGTAAAGGCAGAGTTCAAGGGACAGGTCAGGGGCATAGTCCATGCCGCATCCGCATCGGGTTCCACACTGTTTATCGAGCCCGAGGCGGTCGTTGAGGCAAACAACGACATAAGAGTGCTCGAGGGCATGGAAAAGGCGGAGATAGAGCGCATACTGGCTGAGCTTTCCTCCGATGTAGCTTCCGTGGCGGACGGTGTCCGCAGAGACTATGAGACCTGTGCGGAGCTGCTTCTCTACTTTGCGAAGGCAGAGCTTGCGGCGTCCATGAATGCAAGCGTGCCCGTGCTTTCGGATGACGGCGTGCTGGTGCTCAGACGGGCAAGGCATCCGCTCCTTGACCCTGCTACCGCAGTCCCCGTGGATATATCCATAGGCGAACAGTGCAGTGCGCTGGTGGTGACAGGCCCGAATACAGGCGGCAAGACCGTGCTTCTGAAGACCGCAGGGCTTCTTACGGCAATGGCGATGTGCGGCCTTATGATACCCGCATCCGACGGGTCAAGGATATCGGTCTTTGACAATATACTGGTGGATATCGGCGATATGCAGAGCATAGAGGAGAGCCTTTCCACATTCTCCTCACACATGAGCAATATCGTGAATATACTCAGAAAAGCCGATGAACGTTCGCTGGTGCTGCTCGACGAGCTTGGCGGCGGCACAGACCCCGTTGAGGGAGCGGCGCTCGCCATAGCGGTCATAGATAAACTGCTCTCGCAGGGCAGCAAGGTGTTTGTCACCACGCACTATCAGGAGCTGAAAGTATTCGCGCTTGAACGTGATGATGTGGAGAATGCCTCCTGCGAATTCGATACAAAGACGCTCAGACCCACATACAGACTGATAGTGGGCTCTCCCGGAAAATCAAACGCCTTCTCCATATCGGCAAGACTGGGCATCCCCGAGGATGTCATAGAGAACGCCAAGAGCATAGTGTCGGACAACAACGTGCGCTTTGAGGAAGCTGTGGCGAACCTTGAAGCGGCGAGAACGGAGCTTGTCAGACAGACAGCCGAGCTTGAACGTCTGAGACGTGAGAACGAGGAACTGCTGAAAGAGAACGAGCGTGAGCGTGAAGCCCTTGCGGCAGGCAGGGATGCAGAGCTTGAAAAGGCAAGGGTAAAGGCGATGCAGATCATTGAGAACTGCCGCATGGAGTCAGACAGGCTGCTCGATGAGCTTTCCGACATAAGAAAGGAAAAGAACAGGGAGGAGTTCGAGCGCCGTGCGTCAGCGGCAAAGTCCGCCGCAAGGGGCGCCCTCGACCGTATGTACAACGAGGCGAACCCTGTCGTCAAGCGCGAGGTCAAGGAGTACAAGCCCCCCAGACCCTATAAGAGAGGGGACAGGGTGCTCGTCACCGACATAAACAAGAACGGCATACTTGCAAGCGACCCCGACAGCTCCGGAAATGTGTTCGTACATATCGGCGTGATGAAGACAAAGACCAATATCACACATCTGCGCCTTGTGGAAGCGGAAAAGACAGAGCCCAAGAAAAAGACAAGGAACGTATCCCGTGCGCAGGTGTCGGGCAAGACGGAGAGAAAAAGCTCTCTGGAGCTGGATATAAGGGGATATGCGGTTGACGAGGGCGTTATGGAGGTCGATATGTTCATCGACAATGCCGTGATGCTGGGCGCGGGCATAGTCACCATAATCCACGGCAAGGGCACAGGTCTTCTGCGTCAGGGCATACAGCGCCATCTGAAGTCAAATCCGTCGGTCAAGTCCTTCCGTGACGGCGTTTACGGCGAGGGCGAGAACGGTGTTACCATAGTTGAGTTAAAATAGGGAGGTCATCTTTATGGCTGGCAGAATTTCCGAAATGGTAAATATCTCTGTTCTGCAGCAGTTGCAGGACGGCTTTGCGGACTCCACCGGCATAGCGCTGGTGGCTGTTGACCCCGACGGCACACCCGTTACCAAGCGCAGTAACTTCAATGAGTATTACCTCAGATACAAAAAAGGGGACAGCTATGATATCTCCGCAGGTTCAAGAGCGGTACAGAGCGGCAGGTCTGTGGTCTATACCAACAGTCTCGGCCTGCTTGAATTCGTGGTGCCCGTCATCATAGGCGGTGAGTGCGTGGGGTATTTCTTCGGCGGAGAGGTCATGGCGGACAACTCCGACAACGAGATGTTGAAGCGCATAGTCAGGGAACTCCATGTGGGTGAGAGCGAGTTTTTTGCGGCGGCGGCAAAGGTGCCCGTCCTGCCGAAGGACCGTGTTCAGGCGGCGGCAGGCTTTTTGCAGATGATGGCTGACCATGTTGTCAGCAAGGTAGTCTTTGCAAACAAGGCTGACAGCGGCGAGACCGTTCAGAAGATAAGAGAGCTTGCCGACAGGAACTATCAGATAAATACCGAGATAGAAAAGAAGCTGACGGAGCTTTCCGAACTGTCCTCAAAGTGCGCCACCGAGGTCAAGACCGCAGGGGAGACCGTCAAGGTGATACAGGATATCGCTCTGAATACAAGGATACTCGGCTTCAATGCATCTATCGAGGCTTCAAGGGCTAAGGAGAGCGGCAAGGGCTTCGGCGTTATCGCACAGGAGGTCAGGACGCTTGCTGACACGTCAAAGAGCTCCGCTGACAAGATAGGCGCAGGCATAAAGGTGCTCAGCGGCTTCACAAAACAGCTCGGCGACGAGACAAGGGATACCGACAAGCTGGTGAGAAAGAACAGGGAGAACATAGAGGAGTTCAAGCGGCTCATAAAGGATATATGACGTGACTTTTGCGGCTCGGGTCATAATGACACGAGCCGTTGTAAATATCGCAAAAAACGATTGGAAAATTATATCATTTTGTTATACAATACAACAGAATATTGAAATCATAAGGAGGTATCCTATGAAGATGTCATTTCGCTGGTACGGCAGCGGCAACGACAGTGTTTCTCTCGCTCAGATAAAGCAGATCCCGGGTGTCACCGAGATCGTGTGGGCACTGCATGACAAGCAGCCCGGTGAGGTGTGGGAGAAGGACGAGATACAGCGTGTCAGGGATGAGCTTGACGAATACGGCTTCGGCATGGAGGTAGTGGAGTCCGTAAACGTCCATGACGACATAAAGACAGGCGGCGGCGACCGTGATCTGTATATAGAGAACTACAAGCAGACCCTGAGAAACCTTGCCGAATTCGGTGTCAAGGTAGTCTGCTACAATTTCATGCCCGTTTTCGACTGGACAAGGACAGACCTTTTCCATCCGCTTCCCGACGGCTCAACCGCCCTCTATTACGAGAAGGACAAGATAATAGAGGATCCCAAGGCAATGGCTGAGTACATACTCAAAGAGTGCAAGGGCTACACCATGCCCGGCTGGGAGCCAGAAAGAATGGAGCGCCTGACAGAGCTTTTCGCACTGTATAAGGACGTGGACAAGGAAAAGCTCTGGGCTAATCTCAAATATTTCCTGGAGCAGATAATGCCCGTGTGTCACGAGTGTGACATCAAAATGGCGATACATCCCGATGATCCCCCATGGGATATCTTCGGCCTGCCCAGGCTCATAGTGGATGAAGCATCTGTTGACAGGTTTTTGCATATGGTGGACGATCCCTATAACTGTCTCACTCTCTGCTCAGGTTCGCTGGGCTCCAATCCCAAGAACACAGTAGCGGATATAGTTGCAAAGTACTGCGACAGGATCGCCTTTGCGCATATCAGAAACGTAAAGCACTATGACAACGGCGATTTCAGTGAAGTGTCACACAGGGACTGCGACGGTGATGTGGGCATCCTCGATATCATAAGGGCATACCATGACAACGGCTTTGACGGATATATCCGTCCCGACCACGGCAGACACATCTGGGGCGAGAAGTGCCGCCCCGGCTACGGCCTTTATGACAGAGCCCTCGGCATAATGTATATACTCGGTGCATGGGATATGCTCGACAAACTCTCGGGAGGCAGAAAATGAAGCTCACACTTGACGGAATAAAGAATGAAGGGGCTCTCTGGCGTGAGAAGGGCTTTGTTACGCCCGATTTCGACATAGACAAGATGCGCCTTGCCACAAAGAACGCACCCGAGTGGATACACATCGGTGCAGGAAACATATTCAGAGGATATATCGCACGCCTTGCGGATGAGCTTATCAGAAACGGCGAGATGCAGAGCGGTATCATCGCCGCTGAGTGTTTCAGCAGAGAGCCCCTTGAAAGAATGTACGACCCCTTTGACAATATGGTGCTGCTGGTGGGTCTTCGTGCCAGCGGTGACAAGTACCTGCGAGTGATAGGCAGTATCGCAGAGGCTGAGGCGGCTGTCGGCGACGGCTTTGAGAGACTTAAAGAAGCCGCACGCTCCGACTCTTTGAAGATGATATCCTTCACCATAACCGAAAAGGGCTATGCGTACAGCGATATGGACGGCAACATCCTCGACAGCGCTAAGCGTGATATCGAGGGCGGTACAGAGGGCGACCTCTCCACCGCTATGGGCAAGACCGCTTCGCTTCTCTATGAGAGATTCAAGGCAGGGGCAAAGCCCATTGCCGTTGTCAGCATGGATAACTGCAGCAGGAACGGCGAGAAGCTTCGTGACGGTGTAATGTTCATCGTCAACGGCTGGCACAGGAACGGTTTTGTGACCGATGAATTCGTTGCCTATGTGAGCGACACCAACAGGGTGTCGTTCCCCTGGAGCATGATAGACAAGATAACTCCCCGACCCGATGCAGAGGTGGGGAAGGAGCTCGCACAGCTTGGCATAGAGGGCATGGAGCCCGTCAAGACCGCTATCGGCACGTTCATAGCACCCTATGTCAATGCCGAGATGCCCGAATATCTCGTCATCGAGGACAACTTCCCCAACGGCAGACCGCCCCTCGAAAAAGCGGGTGTATACCTCACCGACAGGGATACCGTCAACAAGGCTGAGAGAATGAAGGTCATGACCTGTCTCAATCCTCTGCATACCGCACTGGCAGTGTTCGGTTGCCTGCTCGGCTTCACCAAGATAGCAGACGAGATGAACGATGCGGCACTGAAAAAGCTGGTGTATTCACTGGGCTATGACGAGGGTCTGCCCGTTGTTACCGACCCTGTTATAATCCGTCCCGAGGACTTCCTCAAGGAAGTGCTCACAGAGAGACTGCCCAACCCCAGCCTGCCCGACACGCCGCAGAGGATAGCCACCGATACCTCGCAGAAGATACCCATTCGCTTCGGTGAGACCATCAAGGCGTATTCCGTAAGCGGCGGCGCTGAAAAGCTGGAGCTGATACCGCTCGTCATTGCGGCGTGGTTCAGATATCTTCTCGGTATCGACGATAACGGCATGGATATGGAGGTAAGCTCCGATCCTCTGCTCGACGAGCTGACCGCAAAGATAAAGCGCAGCTTCTTTGAAAGCACCCTCACCGATGCGGACAGAGCGGTGCTAAGGGATATACTCACAAACAGCGCTCTCTTCGGTTCAGACCTTGTAAAGGCAGGCCTTGCCGACAAGATCATCGCCTACTTTGAGTCCATGCTCACGGTCGGCGCTGTCAGAAAGACGCTTGAAAAGGCGCTCGGAATGTGATGATCTGACCAACAGAAAGAGCCGATCCGAAAGGGTCGGCTCTTGTCATACCAGCTCCGCAAGGGAGTGTTCATCCGAGTACATATTGCGGTATCTGAGGGGCGTCATTCCCGTTAGCTTCTTGAAAGCCGCATTGAATGCGCTCTGAGAGGAAAAGCCGAGGGATTGTGTTATCGCCGATATGGGGTAGTCGGAAAAAATGAGTATGTTCTGTGCGGTGGTTATCTTTGCTTTGAGTATGAATGCCTTGACGGTCTCGTTCATCTCCTTTGAGAAGAGCTTTGACAGATAACTGCTGTTTAGGTGCAGATAGTCCGCCACCTTACGGAGCGTCAGGGCCTCATGCAGGTTCTGATAGATGTATTCCACCGCACGGCGCACATGGAGAGACACATTGTTCACCCTGATGTCCTTCATCCGCTGTGCGAAGTCGAGCTGCATCACCCCAAGCAGGTCAATGACCTCCTCCGGGGTCTTGCAGGTGTCGGCACGTCTGATGTATATGTCACTGAGGGTATAGGCTATATTGTGCTTCATGCCGCCGTCTATGCAGAGCCTTGCGATTATCCCCGTGCCTATCGCAAAGTGATAGACGGTGTTTCTCAGCTTGTCGTCGGACAGCACGCCCTTGCCCTCGTAGAAGTGCGCCCTGATGTTCTTGAAGTTCTCTCTGACAAGCTCGGTGTTGCCGTTTTTTATGGCATCATAGCGTGAGAATTCGCTTTTGATATCTGTACGGACAAATTCCTCTTCCATCTGCACGAACAGCCTGTAATTCAGCTCCTTGTCGGTATTCACAATTCTGCCTCCTTTTTTTGAGCATCTTCACAAAAATTATACCACAGAATTATAAAAAAAGCAATAGAAATGGTATAAAAAAGCGGAGTGATTTACTATAATTACTGTCTGAAAAGGATAGATGAAAGAAAAAGAAACGGAAGCGGATAGTATTTATGAAAACCAGATCTACCATAGATTTTACAGAGGGCAGGCCACTGCCGCTGATAATGCAGTTTTACTTTCCTCTGCTTATGACGAGCACATTGCAGCAGCTGTATAACTTTGCCGATACCGCCATAGTGGGCAACGGTCTCGGTGACAACTCACTGGCGGCTGTGGGCAATATGTCTTCGCTGTGCTTTCTCATCATGGGCTTCTCAATGGGGCTGTCAAACGGCTTCTCCATAATGATAGCACAGGCATACGGCGAAAAGAATATGCCCAGACTGCGCCGTTCGTATGCGGCGGTCATAAAGCTGGCTGTGATGCTGGCGGTGATACTCACTCTGTTCAGCGTGGTGCTCCTCAGACCCATACTTACGCTCATGAGGACACCCGACCTTATCATAGGGGAAAGCCTTACCTACGGCTATATCATATTCGGCGGCATATCAGCCACGATAGCCTATAACATGAGTTCCGGCATTCTCCGTGCGCTGGGCGACAGCAAGACCCCCCTCTTTGCTATAATCGCATCCTCGATACTGAATGTGTTCCTGAACTGTGTGTTCATTTTCGGGCTCAGGACAGGCGTGGGCGGTGCAGCGATAGCCACTGTCGTATCACAGCTCATATCGGGCGGCATATGCATACGCAGACTGGCAGGCATCGATTTTCTCAGGCTCGGCAAAGAGGATATGAAGGATACATCCAGTATGTATGGCACGCTTCTCAAAAACGGCATCCCTGTGGCGTTCATGAACTCTATCACGGCGGTCGGCTGTATGGTGGTGCAGTATTTCGTCAACGGCCTCGGCGTTGCCTATACATCCGCATACTCGGCTTGCAGCAAATATCTGAATATGTTCATGATGCCGGCAGCCACCGCAGGCAACACGATGTCTGCATACACAAGCCAGAATTACGGCGCAAAGCGCTTTGACAGGATAAAGCAAGGGCTGAAGATATGCCTCGGCATCGCAGGCGTGTCCTATGTGATACTCGGCTCTGTCATGAGATTTATGCCTGTACGGCTTGCGGATATACTGCTCACGGGCGATGAGCAGATAGCTCTGGCGGCGCAGTTCATGCCCATATGCGGTCTTATGCTCTTCGCAGTGGATGCGCTGTTCGTGATAAGAAATGCGGTACAGGGAATGGGCTTCCCCATGATACCCATGTTCTCGGGCATTGCCGAAATGGTGCTGAGGATAGGCACTATCGTGATGTTCGTGGGAAGCATAGGCTTCACTGCGACCGCATATGCGGAGGTCTGCGCATGGGTCGGCGCTCTGCTGATAAACACGCTTGCATTCATATTCATATTCGCAAGGGAGAGCAGTACAGGTAAATATGCCCTCTCACACGAGCACGCAGGCGAAAGAGGTTAAGTCCCCCCCAACCGACAGGGGTCATGCCCTAATCCAATGACCCCTGTCCTCCCCATAAAGGTCATCCGACCTGCTGTCAGACGGGTTCACGCCTGTCTGACAGGGCAGGGGATGGCTCACAGTCATATCAGCGTCTGCCGACAGTGAGGCGGACGTTTTTTTATTGTCAGCATGGCCTCTTTTATAGCAAACGACATCAAGATTTCTGCATTCCTCGCCGCAAAATCATGATATACGATTTTGTGGACGAGGAATGTGAATATATATGTCGGTTCACGGAAATCAATTTTCAAAATGGCGAGGAGCAAAAAATCACATTTTCATTACTGTGTCAGGTTCAGGTTCACTATTGCATTTTGCGGAATTATGTGGTATAATATGCGGTATATGGATTTAGGGTGATAGAATGATAATTTCAATGGAAAATATTTCCAGGATATACAACGGCAACACTGTGCTTGACAGGGTGGCTCTGACCATCGAGGATAATGACAGGATAGGCCTTGTGGGGCCGAACGGCTGCGGCAAATCCACGCTTCTTCGCATAATCACGGGCGGTGAGGAGTATGAGTCACTGCCCGAACCCGATATTCCCGCATTTGCGGTAAGGCGTGGGGCAAGCATAGGCTATCTGGCGCAGAATACAGGTCTTGACCGCTCCTCAACCGTAATGGAGGAGATGCAGAGCGTGTTTGCCCATGTACATGAGATATGGGACGAGATGAAGGAACTTGAAAAGCGTATAGCCGCCGATCCCAACGATGCGGCCGCTGTTGCGGAATATGCCGCAAAGACTGCGGAGTATGAGGCCAAGGACGGCTATCTCGCCGATGTGAATATAAAAAAGGTACTCACCGGCATGGGCTTCGGCGAGGATACATACAACAGGGTCATATCCACTCTCAGCGGCGGAGAAAAGACCCGACTTGCCATAACGCGTCTTTTGCTCGAAAATCCTGATTTGCTGATACTTGACGAGCCTACGAACCATCTTGATTTTGAGACCATAATGTGGCTTGAGGGGTATCTCTCGGAATATAAGGGGGCACTGCTGATAGTGTCCCATGACCGATACTTCCTTGACAAGCTGTGTACTTCCATATGCGACATTGAGCGTTCCCGTCTGCGCAGGTGGAAGGGCAACTACACTGCATATGTGAAGCTGAAAAAAGAAGACAACGAACGCCGTCTGAAAGAGTATGAGGCTCAACAGGCGGAGATAGCAAAGCTGAAGGACTTTGTTGACCGCAATATAGTCAGGGCATCCACATCCAATATGGCAAAGAGCCGTCAGAAAAAGCTGGACTCCATGGAGCTTGTTGAAAAGCCCGTTATGTACACAAAAAGCGCAGGCATACGCTTTGAGTATGACATTGAGCCTCCTCTTGATGTGCTGTTTGTAAAGGATTGCGAGCTGAAGGCGGGCGACAAGCTCCTTGCGGAGAATATAGGCTTTGATGTGCGCAGAGGCGACAGGATAGGCATAGTTGGAGCGAACGGCATTGGCAAGTCCACTCTGCTGAAGCTGATACAGGGTATTTATCCGCATACAAAGGGAAAGATATTCTGGAACAAGAATATAAAGGTATCTTACTTCGATCAGGAGAATGCCCAGCTCCATCCCGAGCTTACTCTCATAGACGAGATACATTCACGTTACAGGGGAATGGCCGATGAGCAGATAAGAAAGCTTCTGGGTATGGTCAGGCTCACCGGAGAGAACGTGTTCAAACGTGTGGGCGTTGTCAGCGGCGGCGAGAGAGCCAAGCTTTGCTTTGCCCTTATGATGCTTGAAAGAGGAAATGTGCTGATACTTGACGAGCCTACCAACCACCTTGATATAGACACAAGGGATGTGCTGGAGGATGCACTCTCCGATTACACCGGCACACTTATATTCGTATCACATGACAGATATCTGCTGAACAAGCTGGCAGGCAGGATATTTGAGATAGACAAAAACGGCATGAACATATATGAATGCGGTTTTGATGAGTATATCTCACGCAAAAATGCCGCCCGTCAGGAAATAAAGGTGAGTGCGCCCAAAAAGACGGATAACGGGTTCCGCTCAAAGCAGCAGCGCTCTGATGATGCAAAGCGCAGAGCGAGGATAAGGGAACTTGAAAAGCTGATAGACGAGCTTGAGGTGAAAATGTCCGCATTGGAGGATGACATGAAGGATCCCGAGATAGCAGGGGACTATGTACGTCTTAACGAGAAATGCACCGAGTATGAGCAGCTCAAACACCTTTCATCCGAGTATTCCGATGAATGGCTGGAGCTTTCGGAGGAATAGAATGAAGCTGTTGAAAGGATTTATATTTGATATAGACGGCACTCTTGTAGACAGCATGGGTGTATGGTCCGAGGCTGACCGCATTTTTCTTGAAAGACGGGGCATAGCCTATGAGCCGGAGCTTACGATGAAGCTCAAAAGCATGACACTGTCTACTTCTGCGGGATATCTCGGACAATTGTACGGCCTGCCGGAGAGTGCAGAGGATATACTGTCTGAGATAACCGACATCGTTCGCGGCAAGTACGCAAATGAGATAAAGGCAATGCCGTATACAAAGGAGCTTCTCACCTATTTGAAGGAGAGCGGTGTGGGCATATGTGCGGCAACAGCAAATTCACATGAGCTTTCCGACCTGGTGCTGGGGGCAAATGATATATCGGATATGTTTGATTTTATACTGACCACCGATGATGTTGGCAGCGGCAAGGACAGACCCGATCTGTTCAGGGTGTGCGCCGACAGGTTCGGTACGGACAGAGAGAATACAGCAGTTGTGGAGGACTCTCCTCACTCGGCACAGACAGCCAGGGAGGACGGCTTTTTTACCATAGGTGTGGACAGCGGCCACTACGGTGATTTTGACGCTCTGGCAGATCACTGCGATGTGCGTTTCAAGCACTTCGGGGAGCTCCTTGGGGCTTTTTCGGGCGCTGACGGCGGAGTGCTGATAGGTATATGATAAAGGACGGGGGCGAGCAAGACGGCACAGTACGGATACAAGATATCGGGATTTGCAAGGAGCGAGAAGTTCTTTGAGACCGAGAAGTATTTGGATAAGAAGCTGAAAGGCTTTCAGAAGGACAACGCCGTGTTTTCTGATGACGGTTCAAGAACACAGGTATACAGAAAGACCGACGGGGACGGCGAACAGGTAGTGACACTGGTGAAGAACGTCACCGAATCGGGAGTTATGGTCTTTTCGGATGTTCCTATCCCGACGCTCCGTCACGGCGGTATCATACTCTATCTCAGGGATATAGTATGGATGCTGTTTTTTGCGGCGGTTTACTGGGTCGGCTATCCGATACTGCTGAACAGAGTGCCGCAGATAGTATACAGGCTCACGCCCTACGGAACTATGGCGGCGGCGGCGGTCGTCTTTGCACTGCTGATACTTGCCACTGTAAAGCCTGTTTCCGTAAGGCGCACTCCCGTGAGAGTACGCTTCCTACAGCTCGGAGGATTGTTCAGCATCGTCCTCGGCGTTTACTCACTGGGTTCAATGATATTTTCACGTTTCAACGATTATCGCTCATTTCTTCGCAATCTGGTGGCATCGCCGCTCTCTGCTCTGCTGATCGGGTGGCTGATAGTGCATATTGCAGAGAAAAAGCTCTTTAAAAAGTAGGTGCACCCTTTTGAAAAAGGTTCTTCTTGGTATGAGCGGCGGTGTTGACAGCTCCGTATCCGCCATAAGACTGATAGAAAGCGGATATGAGGTCTGCGGCTGTTCACTGAAGCTATATGACAATGAGACTGTGAGCTGTGACATGAAAGAGGGCGGATGCTGTTCCCTTGCGGATATAGAGGACGCAAAGAGTGTCTGCCGCAGGCTCGGCATAGACCATATCACGCTCAATTTCTCCGATGTCTTTGAAAAATATGTCATACGCCCGTTTGCAGAGACATACCGCTCGGGACAGACTCCCAATCCCTGCATAGAGTGCAACAGGCACATGAAATTCGACCTTATGCTTGAAAAGGCGCTGATGCTGGGATACGACCATATCGCTACGGGTCACTATGCTGTTGTGCGGCAAAGTGATGACAGCGGCAGGTGGGAGCTCCTGCGCTCTGCCGACAGCAGAAAGGATCAGACCTATGTTCTGTACTGCCTGTCGCAGTATCAGCTCGGACACACGCTCTTTCCGCTCGGTGACATGGAAAAGGCCGATGTCAGAGCGCTTGCCGAAAAGTACGGGCTGATTAATTCCCACAAGCCCGACAGTCAGGATATATGCTTTGTGCCCGACGGGGATTATACCGCCTTTATAGACACGTATCTCGGCGAAAGAGAGAGCGGCGGTGTTTTTGCCGACAGGGACGGCAATGTGATGGGTACTCATCCGGGGGTATCAGGATTTACCATCGGTCAGCGCAGAGGGCTCGGCATGGCATTCGGCAGGCCTGTATTCGTGACGGATAAGAACGCATCCAGCGGCGTAGTGACGCTGGGGGATGAGAGCGACCTTTTCAGAAAAGAGCTTATCCTTTCGGACTACAACGATGTCAGTGAAGTGATCGGCAGTGAGATGAGAGTGACGGCCAAGGCACGTTATACCGCAAAGGAACAGTCAGCAACGGCTGTGAGGTGCGATGACGGGGTAAGGGTCATCTTTGACGAACCTGTGCGTGCCCCTGCACCCGGGCAGGCGTGTGTGCTCTATGACGGTGAACGTGTAGTGGGCGGCGGAGTCATAAAATTGACGTACTGAGCCTGTACGGGAGGGATCATATGATACTCAGAGCGGCGGCGGTGTTCTCGGACAATATGGTGCTGCAGATGGGCAAGCCTGTCAAAGTGTGGGGGCACGGCATGAACGGAAGGACGGTCAGCGTATCTGTGTGCGGCAGGACAGCATCGTGCGAGTGCCGTGACAACAGGTGGACGGTCGTACTGCCCCCTGTAACGGAGTACGGCGGCCCGTATGACATGACTGTTTCGGACGGCACTGAAAGAGTAGTTTTTACAAACATCATGATAGGTGAGGTCTGGATAGCAGGCGGTCAGTCCAATATGGAGCTTGAACTTCAAAACGAAAAGCACGGTGCAGAGGAGCTGAAGAACCTCTGCAAGGATATACGCTTTTACTATACCAAGAAAAATGCATATATTGATGAATACTTCTATCTCGATGAGAGAAACGGCGGCTGGGCGATGCCCGATGAAGAAAGCGCCCGCTGCTGGTCTGCGGTGGGATACTACTTTGCAAAAAGGCTGGCACATGATCTGAACGTGACTGTCGGTATCATCGGATGCAACTGGGGCGGCACATCCGCATCGAACTGGGTGGACAAACGCTCTCTTGCAAAGCATACCGATCTTGACTCATACAACAGGGAATATGATGCCGCCATGGAGGGGAAGACAGAGGAGGAGTATCTGTCGGAACTGAAAGAATACAATGACTATAACGCAAGATGGCAGCCCCTGATAAATGAGTTTTACGCCAATAATCCTCATGGTTCATGGGAGGAGGCTCAGGCATATGCAGGACCTGCACGGTATCCGGAACCCCTGGGACCGAGATCGCCGTTTCGGCCGGGCGGTCTGTACGAGACTATGCTCAGGCGCATTGCACCATATACTGCAAGAGGCTTTATATATTATCAGGGCGAGTCTGACGATCACAAACCGCAGATGTATGAAGCTCTGCTCACTCTGCTGATAGACGAGTGGAGAACGCTGTGGGGCGATGAGGATATGCCGTTTATAAATGTACAGCTGCCCATGCACCGTTGGAAGGACGATGAGGACACCAAAAACTGGTGTATCATAAGGCAGGCACAGATGAACGTATACCGCAAGGTAAGGAACACAGGGCTTGCCGTTGCGCTGGACTGCGGTGAATTTGACAATATCCACCCTGTTGACAAAACAAAGGTGGGAGAGCGGCTGGCGTTGCAGGCTCTGTATATGGTCTACGAAAGGCTGAGTTCGGATGAAGCCTGTGCTCCCGTTATAAAGGAGGGCTATCCCGACGGTGATGCCTTTGTCATAAAGACCGTACACGCCGATACATGGCTCATAAACGGCGATACAGACGGATTTGAGCTTGCCGGGGATGACGGTGTTTACCACAGGGCAAGGGCAGAGTTCTCGCAAAACAGGATATTATTGTATGCCGACGAAGTGACGGCGCCCGTCACGGCACGGTACAAATGGACAAATTATGCGGATGTATGGATATTCGGCGGCAACGGACTGCCCCTTGCGCCGTTTTCAACATCTGTGATATAAGGAGACAAGTAACTTCATGAAGCTGTCAGAAAAATTCACGGGACAAAAGTGTATACTTTCATTTGAAGTATTCCCACCGAAGAAAAGCGCAAATGCAGACACTATCTATACCACGCTCGCAGGGCTTAAAAAGCTGTCTCCTGCGTTTATCAGCGTGACCTACGGCGCAGGCGGCACAAGCGGCGACAATATCACCGGAAAGATAGCGTCACATATAAAGCACGACCTGGGCATTGATTCAGCGGCGCATCTGACCTGTGTCAGCAATACAAAGGAGGATATAGACATCATACTTGGCGACCTCAAGGCAAACGGTATCGACAATATTCTTGCCCTGAGAGGTGATACGAACCCGGAAAGACCGCCCAAGAATGATTTTCACTATGCAAGCGAACTGATAGAGTATATAAAGTCAAAGGACGACAGCTTCGGCATTTCCGCAGGATGCTATCCCGAATGTCATCCGGAGTGTGACAGCATAGATGCCGATATCGACAATCTGAAAAGAAAGGTCGATGCAGGTGCGGAACATCTGATGTCACAGCTGTTCTTTGACAACGAGCATTTTTATGGTTTTCTTGAAAAGGCAAGGGCAAAGGGAATAAACGTTCCGATTGAGGCAGGCATAATGCCTGTCGTGAACAAGAACCAGATAGAGCGTATGGTATCAATGTGCGGTGCGAGCCTTCCCTCAAAATTTTCGCGTATGATGGCCAGGTATGAGAGCGACCCCGACTCACTCAGAGAGGCGGGCATAGCCTATGCCATAGACCAGATAATAGACCTGATCTCAAGCGGCGTTGACGGCATACATCTGTATACCATGAACAACACCTATGTGGCAGGAAAGATATCGGATACGGTGAACGGTCTGCTATGATAAAAATAGACCGCATAGACAGAGAGCAGGCTCTGAGATATATGGCATACAGGGAGGGGGTTATCAGCCCTGCGGCAGAGGAGCTTCTCGATGAATGTGAAAAACGTCTTCTTGAAGTGATAAAGCCTAAATTTGTGTATCGTATATTTGAAATAACATCGTCTTATCCGCTCATGATAGGCAATGTGCTCTTGCCGGGCAACGATATAGCCGATCATCTCAAAGGATGTGACCGGGCGGCTATGCTCACTGTTACGGTGGGGGCTGAGGCAGATAAGCTGATAAGAGCCATGCAGATAGAGGATATGGCAAAGGCGGTCATGACCGATGCCTTTGCAAGCACTGCGGCCGAGCAGTGTGCTGACATGGCGGAGAAAGCGATAGCAGACGAGACAGGAGCAAATCTGACGTGGAGATTTTCTCCGGGATACGGCGACCTGCCTCTTTCGATGCAGAAAGTATTTCTTGAATTTACAGATGCCCGCCGCAGGATAGGCGTGTCATGCCTGGACAGCGATCTGCTGGCACCGGTAAAGTCGGTGACTGCTGTGGTGGGTATCTCGGATGACCCTATCGAAAGGAAAAGACAAGGCTGTCTTTCCTGTGCGCTGGAACAGACCTGTATGCTCAGAAAGAGAGGTTCACACTGTGGATATAAATAAGCTGTTTAACGAGAATGAATTTGTGCTTCTTGACGGCGGCATGGGAACAATGCTTCAGAGGTACGGCATCAAGACAGGTGAGATACCGGAGCTTCTGAATATAACTTCCCCTGAAACTATCGAAAAAATACATACGCAATATCTTGATGCAGGCAGTCTGATAGTATATACAAATACTTTCGGTGCAAACAGATACAAGCTGTCAGACAGCGGATATACCGTTGATGATATAGTCGGGGCAGGCGTTGATATCGCCTTGAAAGCCTGTAAGGACAGGGGATATGTCGCCCTTGATATAGGCCCTCTCGGAAAGCTGATGGAACCCACGGGGGATCTGTCATTTGAGGAAGCATATGATGTTTTCAAGGAGATCGTCCTTGCAGGCAGGGATGCAGACCTTATCGTTATAGAGACTATGACAGACCTTTATGAACTGAGAGCGGCACTTCTTGCGGCAAAGGAAAATTCCGACAAGCCTGTGTTCTGCACAATGAGCTTTGAGGAGAACCACCGTACCTTTACCGGCTGTTCCTGCTCTGCTATGGCGCTCACTCTCACGGCGCTGGGGGCTGATGCTGTCGGCGTGAACTGCTCCCTCGGCCCTGCGGAGCTTCTGCCCATGGTTGAGGAAATATCTCACTGGACACATCTGCCGCTTATTGCAAAGGCCAATGCGGGTCTGCCCGATCCTATGACAAATGAATACAACGTGGATGCGGTCGAGTTTGCGGAGACCGCCGCAAGATTTGCCGATATGGGCGTGAAGATCCTTGGCGGATGCTGCGGCTCAGACCCCGAATATATAAGAGAGCTGAAAAAACAGCTTGACGGCAGGAGATTTATTCCCAGAAAAGAGGAGACCGACGGCGGAAAGGACATACCAACAGCGGTATGCTCCTATGCAGATACTGTTGTCATAGACCGACCGAGGATAATAGGCGAGAGGATAAATCCCACAGGCAAAAAGCGTTTCAAGGAAGCACTGAAGAACAATGACATAAACTATATCCTCGGGCAGGCACTCGAACAGGCGAATGCGGGAGCTGATATCCTGGATGTCAACGTAGGTCTTCCCGATATAGACGAGCGTGCAATGATGGTACGTACCATCAAGGCGCTGCAGGGCGTGGTGGATCTGCCTCTTCAGATAGACTCGACTATCCCCGGAGTGCTGGAGGCTGCACTGAGGATATATAACGGCAAGCCCATAGTCAATTCCGTGAACGGCGAGGAAAAGTCTCTTACTACCATACTCCCGATAGTAAAGAAATACGGTGCCTGTGTCATAGGTCTGACCCTTGACGAGAACGGCATACCCAAAACGGCAGATGAGCGCTTTGCCATAGCCGAGCGCATCATGCACAGGGCTGAGCAGATAGGCATACCGAGAAAAGATGTTTTTATAGACTGCCTTACCCTGACCGCCTCCGCAGAGCAGGCAGGGGTCATGGAAACTGTCAAGGCGCTCCACAGGGTCAAAACAGAGCTTGGTCTCAGGACGGTTCTGGGCGTTTCAAACATATCCTTCGGATTGCCCAACCGTGAGCTTGTAAACAGCAACTTCTTGCAGATGTGTCTCACGAACGGGCTCGATCTGCCCATAATAAATCCAAATGTGGCTTCCATGACCGGTGCGGTCAGAGCGTATAAGCTGCTGACGAATATAGATACCGATGCAAAGGAATTCATTGCCGCATATAACAGTGCATCAGCCCCTGCTCCGGCACCGAAGTCACAGGAACTGAACGTCAGTCCCGAGGGACTGATGTATGCAGTGCAGAGCGGTCTGAAACAGGAGGGCGCACAGATCACCGAAAAGCTCCTTGAGACCACAGATGCCATGACCATAATAGATGAGATACTTATCCCGTCCCTTGACAAGACGGGTGCGGATTTTGAGAAGGGTACGATATTCCTTCCTCAGCTTATACTATCGGCAGGTGTTGCGCAGGCGGCATTTGAGGTCATAAAGTCAAAGATGCCGTCTGACAGCGGCAAGGTCTCAAAGGGCAAGGTGGTGCTCGCTACCGTAAAGGGAGATATACACGACATTGGCAAGAATATTGTCAGGGTACTGCTTGAAAACTATGGCTTTGAGGTCATAGACTTAGGGCGTGATGTTGAATACGAAGCCGTTGTCGAGGCGGCAACACCCGATGATGTCAAACTGGTTGGTCTGTCTGCGCTCATGACGACCACTCTCGGCTCGATGGAGGAGACCATAAAGTTGCTGAGGGCAAAGAGACCGGATATAAAGGTAGTCGTGGGAGGAGCTGTGCTCACCCCCGAGTATGCCGAAAAGATAGGTGCAGACTTTTACGCAAAGGATGCCAAAGCTACTGTCGATGCCGCAAGAAAGGTATATGGCAGTTGATATTGACGGATGATAATGCGCCCCATTGCCTTGTCAACGGGGCGCACAATATATCATCATTATTCACGGACGAATTCTTCTTCGATGGGATCACCGTTGAGCTTCAGACCGTAGTGCTTCATGAGAGCACCGAGATATAGAGGCTGGATTATTATGATAAGAATGTAGCCGACGATAAAGCATACTATGAGCGAACGGAGTATTTCACTTGCAAAAGAGGGTCTGCCTGCGAGCATACCTTCTTTTTTTGCTGTGAGTTCATTGAGCTGTCCCTGAAGTTTTTCAATTTCGGAGATCTGTGAATCCTGCTCGGGTTCGGTTGCCTTGTAGTTCATCTGAACAACGCCTCTGTTGAGAGTGTTCACTCTGACCTTCATCTGGTTTACCTGATCCTTCATATCAGATATCTGTGATTCGAGCTCTTCTGCCTGTGTATCGAGTTCCTGCTTCTGGAATTCGAGACTTGACTTCGTAGCGGCATCAAACTCGTTGTCGATCTTGGTCTGGAGCGATTCGATCTGAGGGGTCAGCTCATCGAGCTTTGCAGTGAGCTCATCCTGCATTGCAATGAGGCCATCGAGCTCTTTCTGGGCGTTCTCATATTCTTCCTTCTTGGCGTTTATCTGGTTTGTCTGTTCAATGTATCTGTTCTTCTTGTTGTCAACCGAGTTTTTGAGTGTGGTGACCTGTGTGGTCAGATCCTCAATCTGAGGGTCTAATTCAGCCACCTGCTTGTCTATCATCATGCCGCTTATCGTTACCATAGAGAAGCACATTATCAGGGTCATGACGGGAGTGTAGATAATATCCGATATAAGGGAGGATATGGCTTTGTATTTGAATGTACCTATGGGAGCATTGAGCTTTTCGCATACCTTGTCCGAGATAGGCTTCATTGGCAATACTGCACCGATTATAAGGGATATCACAAAGCTTATCGCAAAGCTGATGAGGTAGCTGACTATCGAGAAATGTCCCGACAGCAGGGTGCCTGTCAGAGAGAGAACAAGGCTCATGGACAGGCCCATGAAAACATTCATCAGGTTGCATATCCTTCTCATTTTCATATTCATTTTTTTCTTTTTCATATACATACTTCTTTCTTCATCATAGTCCTGTACTATCGTATATGAAGGACGGTCAGGGCTTTGTCGTTTACCGAGAACGTCACCTCATGCTCTGCGAATGTAAAGGTGTATTCTCTTTCATCGGTCTGATACTGCGGTCTGGGATCCTGAGAGAGGATATCGCACAGATCGTTTTTCTGTATGTCTGTCAGTGGTGTTTCGTCCGGCATATATACGTCGAGTTTTTTTTTGACTGTGTCTGAAAATCCACCTGTCGCATCATGATGAATGTCGGTGTACGGAAGATATGGCTTTATGTCGATTATAGGCGTTCCGTTCATCAGATCGGCTCCGCTCACGATCAGCACCGTGCCGTTGACGGAGTCCTGCTTTACGTCCACGAGTCGTACCGATGAAAGGCCTATATTGTTCGGCCTGAACGGTGAACGTGTCGCAAATACTCCCACACGTTTGTTGCCGCCGAGTCTGGGAGGTCTGACGGTAGGCCGCCATTCATCACGTACATTTTCGGAGAAAAGCCAGAGGAGCCACAGATGTGAATACTCCGTTATCCCTCTGACAGCTTCGGGATCACGGTATTCCTTTTCAAAAACGATAGTTGACAGATTATCGGTCAGTCCGCTCTGCCTGGGTATGCCGAATTTCTCACTGAAATCGTTTTCTATCCTGGCAATGGTTCTTATCATTGGCATCACCGCCTGTGGTTCATTATCTATGTTTCAGAATGAAACATACCTGCATCCGTCCGGGGCGGCGACTGTCAGCATATGGTCTCTGCCGTGTTCGTGACCGTCCCGTCTGAGTATCCCCTCAACAGCTGACCATGCGGCTTCGGGGGTGTTGTTGTTCTCTGACAGATGTGCCAGCACTATGCTTTGTGTTCCCGAATCGAGCAGCTCCGAAGCAAATTCTCCGCTCTGTCTGTTTGACAGATGTCCTATATCACAGGATATCCTCTGTTTCAGCTCGTAAGGATAGGGGCCGTTCTTCAGCATATCTTCATCATAGTTTGCTTCAAGCAGCACCGCCGATGCGCCGCAGACGCCCTTTCTCACCCGGTCGGTAACAGTGCCGAGGTCAGTACATACAGCACACACGCTGTCGCCTGATGTTATTCTGTATCCGCAGGGCGATGCCGCATCATGCATGGTGTCAAAAGGCTCTACAAGCATATCGCCTATCTCTGTGCCACCGGATATCTCTACCGCTCTTGACATTATTTGTTCCTTGTCATAGAGAAAGTCAAGTGTCCCTGACTGTGCATACACCGGTATGTTATAGGTCTTTGTGAACATTTTCAGCCCCTTTATATGGTCTGAATGTTCGTGTGTGATGAATATGCCTCTGACCGCAGAAACGGGTATCTCATTTGCGGCAAGAGCCTGCTGTACCTTTCTGCATGACACGCCGCAGTCTATCAGTATGCCGCCTGAACGTGTGCCGATGTAGGAGCAGTTGCCCTTGCTCGATGAATAAAGCGGATAAAGTCTTGGCATCAGATACCCATTCTTTCAAATATATCGTTTATCTCGGCACTGAGAAGATCTGACATTTTTTCGTGAGACTTTTCCGAGGGATGCCAGTCCACAGCTACGCCGTCGTTCTTTTCATCCTGACAGGGGATAGGCAGATATACTATTCTGTCGTCACCGCCTGCCTTCTTAGTTCCAATAACACCTATCATGACATCTTTGAGAGGATCGTCCATGATGCCGTAGGTGCAGAGGATATATGCATCCGGATTGTTCTTTCTTATCATGTCGATCATATCCGAATATGCTGCGGCAAAATCACCGCATCTTTCGGGTATCCTCTTTGTCCATGAGTGGTCGTTAGTGCCGTCAAAGAATACTATCACCTGTGGCTTGTATGAGCTGAAATCCCAGAGGGTGTGATTTTCGTGGCCCTCTTTTCCGAGAGTGTTCTCAAGGCCGCTGTCGGTGTACGGATATATGTCTTTTAAAAGCCAGTTGTCAAGTGGCTTCTCAGCCGTATCCTCTACCCAGCAGGAGAGCACTCCTATGCCGCTCCATGAAACATACTGGAACTCTGCACCGCATTTGAGTGCGGTCTTGTATGCATATCCCTTGATAGGGTTCTCTGTTTCGGTGGAAAATCCGTCATGCTCAAACACACCGTCTATACCGTAACCGCAGGTTATCGAGTCGCCGATAAATTCTATCCTGCGCTCGTGTTCGGGCTTGGGAGGGGGGAGAAGCTCTCCCTCGACGGAAATACCTGCAACTCCTGCCTTGGCAAAAGCCGCTTCGGATATCTTCATAAGTCTGATCTTTACTCTTGACGGGGTATCAGAGCTGTAAAGCGTGTAGGTATCACGCGCGGTGTCCAGTTTTATCCTTTTTGAGGGAATGGTCTCGCCGTTTATGAACACAGCCATATAAGCTCTGAACATATCCTCTGACGGAGTGAGATCGCTTATAAGCTCAGCCTCCGCCTTCGTGCCCTCAAATTCAAACTCTATGAATGAACAGGTGTAGTCAAGATAGCGCACACCATCGGTGAATATGCTCCTGCCGCCTGTTCTGACATTTGTATCATCTGCGCTGAATCTGTACATATCAGATCACGTCCTTCTTGTGAAAAATCTTGTCAAGATCGTCTGTCACATCGGAGGGCAGCATACTTGTCATAGATGACCTTTCCGCTGTTATGTCAGCCGCCGCTCCGAATATCCACACACCTCCGCAGGCACAGTCAAACAGCCTGTCGCCCTTGTTGGAGGTCAGGAGCCCCGAGATTATGCCCGTCAGCACATCGCCGCTGCCGCCCTTTGAGAGGCCTGCATTGCCTGTGTAGCTTGCCGCCGCTCTTCCGTCGGGGGAAACGATGAATGTGGGATATCCCTTGCTCACTACCACAGAACCGCTGGCGGTAGACAGCCTGACTGCCGCTCCGAGCCTGTCCGAGAGCACATCTTTCAGTTCTTCGCCGAGGAGCCGTGCAAGCTCCTTGGGATGTGGCGTCAGCACCGCATGACAGCCGTGCTTTGCGATAAAGCCCACGTTCTGTGATGTGCCGTCAGCGGCAAGACAGTTGAGACCGTCCGCATCTATAACGAGGGGAATATTGTTTTTGCCGCATATGCGTATCACTTCCCTTACGATAAGGGAGGTGTCTGCGGTACAGCCGAGTCCCGACCCTATTGCCGCAGTATCCGAGCACATAAGCTCTTTTTCTATCAGATCAAGGGAAGCAGAGGATATATTACCGTTCTCACCAGTAATTAGTTCCGCAAAGGTACATTCATATATACCCGATGCGACCCTGTCGCACACTGTTTTGACCGATGCGAGCCTTACCAGTCCGGCGCCGCATCTCAGAGCCGCCTTGACATTGAGTGCCGCCGCCCCGCTCATAGATGAACTGCCGCCTATGACCGTCAGTCTGCCGAAATTACCTTTGTGAGAGAATTCGTTTCTCTCGGGAAGAACGGAAAGCGCCTTTCGTTCGGTCATCATTTCAGGCACGAAGCCGACTTTTTTCAGCGCTTCCTCAACGCCTATTTCCCTGACGACGATCTCACCGCACATATCCCTTGCGGGCGAAAGGGTCATGCCCAGCTTTACCGCACCGAATGTAACGGTGACATCGGCAGGAAATACGCATCTTGATATAATGGCGTTTTCGGCGTTAACGCCCGACGGCACATCGGCTGATATTTTAAGAGCCTTGCTGTACATGAGCCGTGAGAATATCAGAGATACATTTTCCGGCAGCTCTCCGTGAAATCCCGTGCCGAAAACCGCATCGGCTATAACATCGTATTCTTTCTCGGTATCCGTCTCATCACCGGATATGATCTTTACACTGCTGTTTTGAAGCAGGGAGAATTCTGTGCCTGCAATGCCTGTGGGGGCACTGTTCACCAGCAGGGCGACGGTAACGTTCATCTCATTGCTGAGAAGACGTGCAGCAACAAATCCGTCGCCGCCGTTGTTGCCCTTGCCGCACAGGATAAGTACATCCTTTGCGTCGGGAGCACGCTCCCTGATCTCATCCGCAAATGCTCTGCCCGCATTCTCCATGAGAGTGAGGAGACCCTCATCCGAGCCGCCTGAAGCATCGGTCTCAGCCGCTCTCATCTGTGCAGGAGTGCAAATATATGTTTCCATTCCTGTTCCTTCTTTCATACTTATATAATAGCAGAACGGAGCGGTATTGTCAAGATATTGACGTCAAATTAAGATACTAAATTGGTATATCTTTATTCGGGCGGCACAGCGGCTGTGTGACCTGAGTTTTGCTTTATTTACCCAAAGCTGCTCATTAAAATATCGGTATGCGTTTTGACTTCTATCGCATTTTATCGGATAATGTGATATAAGCAGGCTGAGCCTGCACCCGCCTTTGAACTTGGTATATTTTGCGGAAAATAAAATATTAAGCTTATTTATTGCATTTGGTCGGGTTTTGTGATATAATTCAGTTACAAAACAAAATCGGAGGGGTATTATGACATTATCAAACGAGCAGCTGAAAAAGATATATTTCGGGGCTTACAGCTTCAGTGAGACGGAGGACGGCTATCTTCAGGCGTTTCAGTATTCAAAGCCGCAGATAGATTATTTCAGGGAGGCATATGACTTCTGGTATGAAAGATGCACCGCCACGACCGCAAAGACGCTGGAATTCACTACCAAGGCGACTAAGATATCCTTTGACTACAAGATAATATGGACAGGGTCGCAGGATTCCTTTGAACTTATGACGGACGGTCTGATAACGGATATAGTATATGTGAAGGATCTGAAGGATGAGGGTACACTCACCTTTGAACTGCCCGAGGGCAGAAAATCGGTGGTGATATATCTGCCTGCCGATGAAACGGTGCTTTTGCGCAATGTGGATATCAACGCAGATGTGACACCGCCCGCAAAGGATGTCAAGGTGCTTTGGCTCGGTGATTCGATCACACAAGGATACGGCCCTCTGCGCTCTGCACAGACATATGTTAGCGTTGCCAACCGTTTGCTCGGCTATGATATAATCAATCAGGGCATTGGCGGATATGTCTATGACAAGAATTCTCTCATGCCCATGGACGGATACAGACCCGACAAGATAATAGTTGCCCTCGGTACAAATCAGTACGGTTCCGAGACTATGACTGCCGTTGAGGAATACTATGAGACCCTTATCGGCATATACGGCACAGAGATACCTGTCCTCTGCATCACTCCGCTGTGGAGAGGTGACAATCCGGAGGGTGTGCCCACCCTTGAAAAGTTCTGCGAGAATATAAAGAAGATAGCGTCAGATTACCCGAATGTCAGGATCGTTGACGGATTCAGTCTCGTTCCGCATCTGAGCGAATACTTCCTTGATGATCTTCACCCTAACTGCCTCGGCTGTGAGGTCTATGGCAGAAATCTCGTCGAAGAGATAAGGCGCATAGGATTCTGATCTCGTTTATATAACAGATACACCCCTGTCGGTCACCGTGACCGACAGGGGTGTTTATTTCTTCACTGTCCGCAGACGAGGTTTGTCTTGGCTCACATTCAGGGAACGTGAGCGTTCGTGACAGTATCACTTCATGAACGTGAATTCTGCAAGTTCAAACAGGTCTCTGTTCTTGAAGTATCCGCCCATCCATGCATTGGGGTCATCAGAGCCCTCAACGGGGTAATCCGTGGTTATCTTGAAATATACTGCGTGTCTGCCTGTAACGGCCTTTACGGGTACTTCCACGACTGCATCGCCCTGACCTATACTGCAAACGCCTATCTCTTCATCATCTGCGAATATGTGCATCTTGCTGTCACAGCCAAGACCGTGTACCCTTGCAGTGAAAAGCATCGTTCTGCTTGAGAAGTCATCGCCGAAGTCAAAGTACTTGTAGCCGAACACATCTCCTGCGCGTATGCCTGTGATAACACGTTCAAAGGTGTTTTTCTGGGTTATGAAGCCATGACCCCTGAGCACACAGGCGATGTCGGCAGGTGTTATCTTATACGGGTCAAGGCTGTCCTGAAATCCGAGAGAGGTCATCTCAACAGGCGGTATAGTGCCGTCGGGAAGGATCTCTATCTTTTCCACACAGCCTCTGCGTGACATGATAGTGCCGTTTGTCATGCGGTGATAGAAGATATACCACTGACCGTTTATGCAGCAGATAGAGCCGTGATCGTTGCCGCCGTGATCGTCAACGCCGTTGTCTATGATATATCCTCTGTAAGTATAAGGCCCAGTGGGTGAGTCGGAGGTAGCATAGGCAAGGCGGGGGCTTCTCTGGGGTGAATAGATCATGTAGTATGTGCCGTTCACCTTTCTCGGTGAGCAGGCTTCAAAAAACAGCTTGTCCTTATCGTCAAATCCGCCCTCGGATGTGATCTCGTTGGGAATGAAGTTCTCTATGCAGGTGCCGTCTATGACTTCATACATATTATCGCTGTTTATCTCGGCGAGGAATGAATGCTCAAATCCGCAGTAGATATACGTTCTGCCGTCATCGTCCACAAGAACGCCCGGGTCTATGAACCAGCCGTTGCAGCATACATCATCGGGTATGGTGTACTTGTACTGCGATATGAGTTTGAAAGGTCCCTCAGGTCTGTCGCTGACAGCAACACAGCCCTTGGCGTTCACAATATAGGCATAGAGATAATATTTTCCGTCCTTGCCCTGCACCACGTCCGGGGCAAAAAGTCTTGTCTGCTCATTGTTCCATGAAATGTCCGACTTGTGGTCTCTGTCATCCGCTGTGTGGAATATATCCCCGTGACATACCCAGTTGTTAAGGTCATTCACGGGAGCGCTCCAGCATTTGAGCACATAGTCGCAGAATGCCGAGTTGCCTGCGCTGTCGTGCGAGCCGTAGATGTATACTCTGTCGCCGAAGACCCTCGGTTCTCCGTCAGGAATGTATTCCCAGTTGGGAAGGTATGGATTCATAGGTGATCCCCCTCTGCTTTTTTTATAATGATACTATTTTTTGCATCCTTTGTCAAGATGGTTTTGGCAGTTGTTCACACCGAAACAATGACCGGTATTCCGCAAGGCCCGATCTTTTATGCATAATTATTTATTGCCGCAATACAGACAAAAACTTTAAGATTTTTTTAAGCTGTCTGTGATAGTATTATATCGTGAAAAGAATATCCTAAAGAGGTGACATCATGAATAAAAAAGTCGGGGACAAGGGCAGAAAAAAGGGCAGAGGAGCTGTCATTGCCGTTTTGGCGGTCGTTCTGGCAGGCGGAGGAGTATCAGCCTATCATTTCGTTAATGCGCAAAACAGCAGTGAGAGCACTCCGGGCTTCAGAGAATACACAGTCTCAAAGGGTAATATATCCATAGGGACCAACGAGAGCGGTACGGTGACGGTTGAGAGAAAGTATGTGACATATCCGTGTACCGCCGAGGTGGAGGAGGTATACGTCAAAACAGGCCAGACTGTCAAGGAGGGGGACCCGCTGCTCAAACTCTCTGCATCCGATATAGACGAGATAAGGGAAGAGTATGAGGACAGGATAGCTTCTGCCTCTCTGGCGCTTGATGAAGCAAAGCTTGAGCACAAGACCAAAACGGAGCAGGCACAGAACACGCTGGAAAGCACTATCTCAAAGGGAGACAATGCCGCCGCTGAGTACAACAGCTATCTTGAAAAAACAGCGGCGAGCAGGGCGAGCTCACAGAAGGACCTTGCATCGCTTAAAAAGGAAAAGACAGAGTACGAAGCTCTTCTCAGTACATACGATGCGGAGCATAAGGTGCTCACCGATGCAGAGGAAAAACTCAGTCTTGCAAAAGAAAAATACAAGCAGATGGAGAAACAGTACAAGGAGTATCAGAGAACAGACACCGCAAACAGCGATGCAGTCGATGCCGCAAAGAATGAATACGATGATTATGTGGAGAGCATGACAGACAAAAGTGATGAGATAAAGACACTCAAAACAGCATATGAAGACGCCAAAAGCGCTTATGAAAAGGCAAAAGAGGATTATGACACGGCAGTGGATGATTATGAGACTGCCCTTGAAGCCGCTCAGAGCACGTCGTCCGGGAGCACTTCCGACAGTCAGAGCTCGGGCAGCTCGGGTTCATCGGGCAGTTCAAACAGCCAGTCGAATGTGACATCTGCACAGAAAAAGATGACAAACGCCAGAAAGGCACTGAACGAGGCATTGGATAAATACAACACCGCCCGTCTGGCGTACAACGTGCATTACCAGAAACTCGAGGACAAGATAAGCGACACCATCGAGACATACGAGGACCGGATAAGCGGACTTGAAAAGACAAAGGCAGAGCACGAAAAGATCACAAAGGCATACAAGGAAGAACTGGATGAGCAGAATGATGCCGTTTCGGAAGCGGAAGAAGAATACTCGGAGATAAAGGATGACTTCACCGAAAAGTACGGCAGCAATGACAGAGACTCCCTTGTCGAAATGATCGACAAGCTTGATGATGATATAGCATCCGCCGAGCTGGCTCTGCGCACAAGTTCGGTCAGTGAGGCATCCGATGATCTGAATGCCCGTCAGCAGGCAGACCAGGCTATTACCGATGCAGGCAATGCACAGGCAGTATATGAGCAGACCGTTGCATCTCTTGACAGCAGTCTTGCCTCAAAGCAGAAGGAATATGACAAGGCAGTTTCGGAATATGATGAGTTCATGGAGAGCGTTGAGAGCGGAGGCATGGTATATGCGCCCTGTGACGGTGCTGTATCGTCAGTAGGTGTGGCTGTCGGCGATGAGGTGCGCTCCGATATGAGCATAGTCACCCTTATGGACAGGAGATATATCTATCTTTCTTCCGCAGTATCCGAGGAGGATATAACCGCCCTTACCGTCGGTCAGGAGTGCTCCGTGACGCTTTCGGCATATGAAGGCAGAACATTTGACGCACACATAGACACCATATCCACAGAGCCTGCCAGATCGTCGGGCTCGGTGAGCTATACTGTCACGGTCAAGCTCGATGATGAGAGCGGTCTGAACGTACTGGAGGGCATGACCGGGGAGATAGATTTCCTTGAAAAGCAGGTCACCGATGTGCTTTGCGTGAATGTGAACGCTGTGTCCTTCAGGGATGGTGTGTCATATGTCAGGGTGTATGATGACAACGGAAATGTTGTTGAAAAAGAGGTAACGACAGGCTTCACAGACGGCAGGAACGTGGAGATAAGCGGAGTGTCGGCAGGGGACAGCGTTCTTGCGGAGATAGTTCTCAGCGGCACAGACCAAAGGGGCTGATGATATGAGGATAAGTGAGCTTCTCAGAATGGTCTTTATAAACATAATGTCCAACAAGTCAAAGTGTGCGCTCACGTCTCTCGGTATCGTCGTTGGCTCTGCGACTATCGTCCTTGTGATAGGCATAGGTCAGGGCGGCAAGCTGGATGTGGCGGAGCAGTTCAAGAACCTGAATGCAGGGGCAGTTGAAGTATCTGTGGGGCAGTCCGCAGATACCATGATGGAGAATATGATGGGCGGTGCGCCTTTCGGAGGTATGCCGAACGGTTCTCAGAACAGGCCGGGCGGACAGGGCTCTCCGTCGGGTATGGGCTCACAGCGGCAGTCCTCGGGCGGACAGTCAAGAGGCGGACGTTCGGGCGGAATGGGCTTTCAGGGCGGCAGAAGCTCCGCAGTAAAGCTCACTGAGGATGATGTATCGGATATAATTTCGGTAGTTCCCAACATAGAGTCAATATCCATAGTCGCTGACGGTACAGCCGCTGTTGACGGCGGAGAGCTTGAAGAAGAAACCGAGTTCACGGTGGCTGGGGTCATGTCCGATTACTGTGATATCACAAATCTCAGTGTGCAGTACGGCAGCTTTTTTACCGAAGATGATGATCTTGACAGGTCAAAGGTCTGTGTACTGGGTTATAAGACCGCACAGAACATATTCGGGGCGGCGTATCTTGCCGTTGGTGAGTTCATATCCGTAGAGGGCAAAAATTATGAAGTCATCGGTGTGCTGTCGTCAATGGGCAGTGTTCTTTCGGGGATAAGCCCGGATGAAGCGGTCTATATCCCGTATTCCACCGCCGCAAAGTATATCTTTGGCAGCAATATATCTCCCAAGATCACCGCAGTTGCCGGGGATGTGTCATATGTTGAGGATGTTGTGGCGGATATACAGACCGTTCTGACACAGAATTATCCCAACGCCGTGTTCACCGTGACCGATGCGGGCAGTGAGATGCAGGCGGCGCAGAGATCGGCGGATACATTGCAGACACTTCTCATCGCCGTGGCATCCATAGTGTTCATAGTCGGCGGCATAGGGATAATGAATGTGCTGTTTGTAACGGTAAAGGAACGTACAGCGGAGATAGGCCTGTTGAAGGCTCTCGGAAGCAAGCGCACAGTGATACTTATGGAATTTCTGCTCGAAGCCGCAATGATAGCGCTGTTCGGCGGCGTGATAGGCGTTGGCGCAGGCTATGCGCTGATACCGGTGGTAGAGCTTACGGGCACAAGGGTAGTTGCAGTAAGTGCGGCAGGGATACTGTCCCTGGGATTTGCACTGATAACGGGCACAGTGTTCGGGTTTTATCCTGCATATAAGGCTTCAAGGCTGACACCGATAGAAGCACTGAATGAAAACTGAAAGAGATGATATGATGAAAAAGACAGCAATGTTGCTCTGTGCGATGATGCTTCTGGCAGGCTGTGCAGAGACAGAGAAAAAGCAGGACACCGTGACGACAGCGGCGGTGAACAACTATGAGAAGAAGGCGGATGACACGGTGATATCGGGTGAGATAACCGCTATTACGGGCAATGAGATTACGCTTGCTCTGGGAGAGATAGGTGGGCCTTCTGAAAGACCCGATATGACGTCGGAGCGACCCGGGAGAAACAGTGAGGGGAAGACCGATATGCCGTCCGATGGTGATGAAAAACGCCCGGAGCGCAGCTCGGAACGTACAGTGGGGAACAGTGGGAGCGGTATGACACCGCCGGATGATATAAGCGGCGGCTCGGAGAGAAAGCGTTCGGGCAAGAGAAACTCATCCGTGAAGAAAACAGGAGAGGAACAGACCTTTATCATTCCGGTGGGTATGCCGATAGACGGACTCAGCGGCAGGAAGACCGATTATTCGGGACTGTCTGTCGGGATGGCGGTCACTCTAACGATAAACAGTGAGGGAACGGTCTGCAAGGCTGAGATAGGGTGATGGCATGGAAGTTATCAGCATGAAGGATATACGCAAATCCTATCACATGGGCGAGAACACCCTTGAAGTCTTGAAGGGCATATCCCTGACGGTGAATGAGGGTGAGTTCCTTGCGGTGCTGGGACCGTCGGGTTCGGGCAAATCAACGCTCATGAACGTCATAGGATGTATGGATGGGTTTGACAGCGGTGAATACATCCTCTCGGGCAATGCGGTGCATGATATGGATGACGGTGAACTGACGGACATACGGAACAGATATATAGGCTTTATATTTCAGCGCTATCACCTTATACCGAAATACAACGTGCTCAGGAATGTTATGATGCCGCTCCTGCTCAGGGGAGCATCCTCATCGGATGCGGAAGAAGCCGCCCGTGAAAAACTGGACAGGCTCGGTATGTCGGACAGGATATATCACAAACCCAACGAGCTTTCGGGAGGTCAGCAGCAGAGAGTTGCCATTGCAAGGGCACTTGTGGGCGGACCTGCGATACTGCTTGCTGACGAGCCCACGGGTGCGCTTGACAGCGTTACCGGCAAGGAGGTATTGAAGCTCTTTTGCGAACTGAACGAAGAGGGCAACACTATCGTCATGATAACCCATGATATGAACGTAGCTTCCAACGCAAAGCGCATCATAAGGATAACAGACGGTGAACTGACCGACTGACTCAAAACATATCCCTTTTGACGGAGGGGTATGTTTTTGTTATTTCTCACAATTGACATATAAGGTGCGTTTTGATATAATAGTCGAAATATACTTAAAGGAGGAAGAGCTATGAACGAGTTGTTCAAGGGGAAAAGGATGCTGCTGTTTGATCTTGACGGCACGCTTCTTACAAGTGAAAGGAAAATATCGGAACGCACACTGGAAGCACTTAACAAATGCAGAGGGGGTTTTCTCATAGGGATATGCACGTCACGGAGCGAGCCCAACAGCATGAGATTTACAGGTGAGATTTCACCTGACTGTATCATATCCAGCGGGGGAGCTATGATACGGTATGGGGACAATGTCATAACAGAGTGCTTAACTGCCGATGAAACAAGGAACATCATCGCTGTGATAAGAAGTATATGCGGTGATGTGAACATAACGGCTGATACGGCCGATGCTGAGTATTACCGCAACTTCATACCCGAAGAAGACGTGCTTGAAAAAAGCTGGGGCGACAGCATATACGATGATATGCGTGATTTTGACAGACCTGCACTGAAAATTTGTTTTGAGGAAACGAACGGTGATACGGCGGAAAAGGTCAGCGCCGCTCTGCCGGGATGTGACTGCATCCGCTTTACGGACGGTTACTGGTATAAGCTGACAAAGGCGGGAATAACCAAGGAGAGCGCCATAGAAAAGCTTTGCTCGGTCATCGGGATCACAGTCGATGAGGTCATATCCTTCGGTGATGACCTGGCGGATGCAGGTATGCTCAGACTGTGCGGAACAGGTGTTGCTATGGGCAATGCACCCGAAGAAGTGAAAAGAACTGCGGATATCGTGATAGGGGGGAACGATGAGGATGGGATAGCCGATTTTCTCAGTGCCTGTTTTCTGAGCGAAAATAACACTTGACAAATACACTGAACTATGGTACAATGAAAAACCATTCTCTTTTTAGGAACGTAAGGAGGTACGGTATGGATATCACATTCAGAACGGGTGAAGGAAAATTCAATCTCAGAGTAGGAGTACTTATCAGGAACGAAGATAAGATTCTTATGGCAGCATCCCCTCTTGAGGGAGAGAATACATATTACTCTGTCGGGGGCAGGGTAAAATACGGCGAAACATTTGAAGAAGCCGTTCGCCGTGAGGTCAGGGAAGAGACGGGCATAGACTGTGAGAATACACGCATGATATGTATCCACGAAAACTTCTTTGTAAATTTTGAGGGATATCCGTATCATGAAGTATCTGTGTTTTTCCTTGCAGAGGATAAACGTTTTGCCGATATTCCTTCGGGACATCTGACGGAGGACGGACCCGACGGGGAAAAGCTTGTCTGGGTGGATCCGTATGATGAGAGCCTGACTATATTCCCCGAATTCTTTAAGGACAGATCTGTCACCGACGGCAGCGGAGTAAAGCACTTCGTTACGCATGAGAAAAACTGGTTCAAGTGATCCTTCGGCAGATATTTGTACATACAAAAGGATAACGGGAGTCCTCACAGACTCCCGTCACGGCATATAAAAACTGCCCTCGGAAGCGAGGGCAGTTTAGTCATTATGTGCTTACTGATACAGGGGATGTCTTGAGCAGATCTCGGTAACGCCTGCACGGATAGCGTCTGCGTTAGCGTCGAAATCCTTTGCGGCAAGATACATGAATTCTGCGATCTTGTCCATATCGGATGTGTCAAGGCCTCTTGTTGTAACAGCGGGAGTGCCGACTCTTACGCCGCTTGTGACAAAGGGCTTCTGAGGGTCGTTGGGTATAGCATTCTTGTTGACGGTGATATATACCTCGTCAAGACGATGCTCGAACTCCTTGCCCGTGAGGTCAAAGGGTCTGAGGTCAACGAGCATGAGATGGTTGTCGGTGCCGCCCGATACAAGGTCAAATCCTCTCTTGAGAAGACCGTCTGCGAGTGCCTTGGCGTTTGCGGCAACGTTCTTTCCGTATTCCTTGAACTCGGGAGAGAGCGCTTCACCGAAGCATACGGCCTTAGCGGCGATAACGTGCATGAGAGGGCCGCCCTGAGTGCCGGGGAATATAGCGGAGTTTATCTTCTTTGCGAGCTCTTCGCTGTTTGTGAGTATCAGACCGCCTCTGGGACCTCTGAGAGTCTTGTGGGTCGTTGTGGTGGTGATATCAGCGTAAGGTACAGGAGAGGGATGAACGCCTGCGGCAACAAGACCTGCGATATGAGCCATATCGACCATGAGATATGCGCCGACGGACTTTGCGATTTCGGAAAGACGCTTGAAATCTATTGTTCTGGGGTATGCGGAAGCACCTGCAACGATGAGCTTGGGGCTTATCTCCTTAGCCTGCTTCTCAAGCGCATCATAATCAATGAAGCCCTTGTCGTCAACGCCGTAGGGGACAAAGTTGAAATATTTGCCGGAGATATTAACCTTTGAACCGTGGGTAAGATGTCCGCCGTTGTCAAGGCTCATGCCCATAACGGTATCCCCGGGCTGGAGGAGAGCAAAATATACAGCGGTGTTAGCCTGTGCGCCGGAATGCGGCTGAACGTTTGCATAAGCCGCACCGAAGAGCTTCTTTGCCCTCTCGATAGCGATGGTCTCAACTATATCAACATCCTCACAGCCGCCGTAGTAGCGCTTGCCGGGGTAGCCCTCAGCATACTTGTTTGTGAGCACACTGCCCATAGCCGCCATTACAGCGGGCGAAACGATGTTCTCACTTGCTATGAGTTCAAGATTTCTTCTCTGACGTGAGAGTTCAAGTGCCATTGCGTCGCCGACTTCCTTGTCAGCCGCACAGACAAAGCCGACAGTATCCATAAGATTATCGTACATTTGAATTAACTCCTTTGCATTGATTGTATAACAATATGTATGACCATTATAATTTATTTTCGGTGAAATTGCAACCGATTTCAGATAAATTTGCACATATTGATAAAAAAACAGCGGCTATTTGTATAAAATAACCACTGCAATCGGTATGAATTATTTTAATTCAACAAGCACCGCATCTTCGGGGGAAAAGTAATCATCCGAATTGCTGCTCAGTCCTCCGGCTTTCCATGCCTGCTCAAAAGTAATGTCGGGTATGTTGCTCAGATATACGTATGTAGTGTCACGAACCGCATTATGGAGCCTGCCCGTTATCTCCAGACGGTATTTGTATGTATGGCCTTCGCACGTCCATGATCCGTCGTTCATCTCATAGTAGGTCATCATATTTGCGTTGTATGTATTCTTCACGTCCTGCATTTCCGGGTCGTAATGACCCATGACCAAAATGAGTACCACTTCCAGTATAATGATCAAAAGTCTGTTCATACCTTGCTCCTATTATTTAAGTGACTTGTACATCAGTATCTCGTCACGGTAAGTGCCGTCATCATATTTCAGCGAAGAGTGCCGCCTTCCCGTTTCGGCAAAGCCGCATCTTTCATAGAGTGCCCTTGCTCTGTCGTTGCCGTCTGCATATTCAAGATCCATCTGCTCATAGCCTATCTGCCGTGCCAGTTCGGTCTGGAGCTGTATCAGGGCAGACCCTATTCCGAGACTCCAGTAGTCCTTTTTGAGCGCTATTGCCAGTGAGCATCTGTGGCGGACACGTCTTGCACCGCCGACAGGATTTATACTGCTGTTGCCCGCTATGATGCCGTCTGTTTCAGCCACCGCCATTGTGCAGTATTCGGTGTCAAGTATGCCGTCAAGCAGTTCCCGTTCCTTTTCCTCCGTAAGAGTCCATTCATCGGGGTATTTCAGCAGATAGGGCGTCTCGGCGGCAGTCAGCTTCAGATATTCGATCAGCTGTACCGCATCATCGGGCACAGCAGGGCGAAGTGTGCATTTACGGCCGTCTTTGAGCAATATTGTCTTTGGTGAAAATCTCATTCGTGTTCCTCCTTTGCGTCACATATCCGTAAAGTTCATAGTGTTATGAGAGTACAGTTAAAGCCCCATAGCACACAACTATGAGGCTTTATGCTGGTGAGCCATTGGGGATTTGAACCCCAGACCCCCTGATTAAAAGTCAGATGCTCTGCCGACTGAGCTAATGGCTCAAACACCAACAACTTGTATATTATATCAGAAACTCAGCCGCTTGTCAAGTGAAATTCGAAAATTTATCCCGGCACCTTACTGATTTTACGATTTGGCAATAATTCATGCGCTGTTGACCTACATAATAGCTGTAAAAAGATAATGATAAAAATGAATTATTTTGATTGACTTTATAGAATATATATGATAAAATCAAAGAAACGATATCCGCAGGAAAAGGTGATATTATGAAAAAAAGCAGAATTATACCTATGCTGGCTTTGATAGCCGTATTTTGCGGCGCACAGATAGCAGTGGGGGATGATATTTTCACTGTGTCGGTGAGCGGACTGACTTTTGATAAGAGTGATATGAGCGGAGTATATGCTCCCGAATGTTTCAGCGGTTTATCATATAGCGGAGAGCCTCTCAGGGTCTTGAAAAATCCTCTTACAGTGCTTAAAGGCAATGATGATAAGAGTGCATATCGTTACTGTGTCACAACACAGAACGTATCAGATCCATCAACTATAACCGAATGGGTGTCCTTCGATGAAGCGGTCGTTAACGCTCCCGGAACTTACTATGTCTATTTTATGGTTGAGGGAAATGATCTGTACAACGCATACTATTGTTTGAAAAAAGAACGAGTTACAGTAAACGTTGGCGGCACTGCGGTACTCAAAACCATTGAGTACACCCTTCCGGAAACGCTGACACTGAAATACAGCGGCAAAGAACAGGAGCTATGCGGCAGTATCATCGTAACAGACCCCTCAGATGCGACAGTTGAGTATTCACTTGATGAAATCCGCTGGTCTGATTCGGTTCCGACCGCCTCCGATGCAGGGGAGTACACCGTCTTTTACAGGATAAGCGCAAGCGGATACACTGCCGTAAAGGGTGATATGACTTCTGTAATACAGGAAAGGACATATGAGCATCATGAGGGGGATAGCTCCCGCATCTCTTGATGAACCGGGATATTCCGAATACTGGACAGATGAAGACGGCAATATGTATCGCATGGTAAACGGAGAATATTATTCTGTCGATGAAGAACAATTGTATGACAGGCCGTATTTTTCTATGAAAACAAACGGCAGTATCTATATCGTAACAAAATACAACGGCGCAGACAGTGATGTCACAGTTCCTTCGGAGTACTTCGGCATACCCATAGAGGAAATAGACAGAAAAGCTTTCAAAAACGCAGACATTACATCTGTTACCATCTGCGGTGATATCATCATTGATCAGCTTGCCTTTGACGGATGTTCCTCTCTTGAAAGAATAACGGTCGAGGGCAATGTCGAATTTGAACAATCAGCATTTGACGGCTCCGGTGTAAGCAGCATCATAATCCTCGGGGATATTACCGCCCCGCCGGAATCCTACACGTTCCCCGACAGTTTGAGGGTGTATGCAAAAGCGGGGTCGCCCGCCGAGCAGGTAATGAAAAACTACTATACCAATACCATGTATATGCCTGATACAGAGCGGCTTGTAACCTTTGAGTGGCAGTGGAACGGCGGCAGTTGTTCCCTTGTGCTGAGAGATTACAGAGGGGAGGTGATCGAAAGCATCACGGCTGATGTGACGGAGGAGAACGGCGAGTACAGAGCAAGTGCAGTGCTTTGCGGATATACCCTTACCGATGTATCAGATGTAATGCCTGATATATCCTGTCAGATGGAAGTGATCGCTGATTCGTCAAGGATAAAGACAAGGCTATACATACCCGATGTGGACGGCGGGACTGTCACTGTTGACGGAAAGACCCTCGGCGCAGATGATATGGAGGACGGAAAGTATATCTGCGAAATAACCTCTGCTGCTAAGGATATGGATGCCGAGCATACGATAACCGTTGAAAGAAACGGAAAGGCCATATATACAAGGTCCATATCTGCGGCAGATTATCTGAAACTGGTGATAGAGGACGACAGCTGTTCTTCCTGCCACAGCACGGCGAAAGCAATGCTTTGCTACGGTGCGGCGGCTCAGAAATATCTGAAGGGCGCTGATGACGGGCTTGTGAATGACGGAGTTGACGGTGCCGGCTTTGATATACTCGATAATGTTGCACCTGAAAATAATGCTCCCTCCAAGGAGCAGATATGCAGTGCCGTCAGTGCGGCAGGGCTTGACGCTTATGTGAGCTATTACGGCATGAATATGAGCTTCACTGCCGATACATCACTGTTGGTGGCATTCAGGCTGAATGAGGGGACGGATGCGGACACCGCCAAAAGTGCTCTGCTCGGTGCGCTCACGGTAAAGGACGGATTTACAGTCACTGCTTATCCCGACGGCTCGGGCAGATATGTCATACTGAAAGTGGAGAACATACCGATAAAGAAGCTGTGCGATACGGCAGTATCCATTGGCGATGTGGACATAAAGGGCTCTGACGTCATCGCAAAGATGGTGTATCAGTCAAAAGACCCCGATTGTGTGCGGCTGTACAAAGCTCTGTACAATTACTATACTGAAGCGGTGTCGGTATAAATTAAATCTATGACCTGTTATCCGATAAAGGTATAATCGCAGGTATTTACACAGCGGCGTATAAATGATATAATCATTGCATAACGATGTATAGATTCCGCTTATGACAGTTTGAGCGGAGGGAAAGGAAATAATATGTCTTATTCAATGAACACAAAATGCGTGCAGGCAGGCTATACTCCCGGCAACGGTGAGCCCAGACAGATGCCTATAATACAGTCCACCACATTCAAGTATGATACAAGTGAGGATATGGGCAAGCTCTTTGACCTGGAAGCAAGCGGATATTTCTATTCAAGGCTCCAGAACCCCACCTGTGATCTTGTTGCCGCAAAGATAACCGAGCTTGAGGGCGGTGCAGCAGGTCTTCTCACATCATCCGGTCAGGCAGCCAACTTCTTTGCGCTGTTCAATATATGTGAGACGGGATCGCATATCGTTGCATCCTCCAGCATATACGGCGGCACATTCAACCTTATCGGCGTTACGATGAAGAAGATGGGCATAGATGTGACCTTCGTTTCTCCCGATGCTTCCGATGAGGAACTTTCAGCCGCATTCAGACCCAATACAAGGGCAATGTTCGGCGAGACTATCGCCAATCCTGCACTCAGCGTGCTGGATATAGAGAAATTCGCAAGGGTAGCCCATGCGCACAATGTTCCCCTTATCGTGGACAATACATTCCCCACACCTGTTTTCTGCCGTCCCTTTGAATGGGGTGCGGATATAGTCACACACGCCACCACGAAGTATATCGACGGCCACGGAAGCACGATCGGCGGTGCTGTCATTGATTCCGGCAATTTTGACTGGGAGGCTCACGCCGGTATGTATCCCGGTCTCACCACTCCCGATGAGAGCTATCACGGCATAGTCTATACCAAGAAATTCGGAAAGGGCGCATATATCACAAAGTGCGTATCACAGCTCATGCGTGATTTCGGCTGTTCTCAGTCGCCTCAGAGCGCATTCTATCTCAATCTCGGTCTTGAATCACTTCATGTCAGGATGCCCAGACACTTTGAGAACGGTCTTGCAGTGGCTGAGTTCCTTTCTCAGTCCGATAAGGTGGAGAGCGTTAACTTTCCGCATCTCAAGGGCAACAAGTACTACGACCTTGCACAGAAATACCTTCCCGACGGCGGAAGCGGCGTAGTATCGTTTGTTATCAAGGGCGGCAGGACTGCGGCCGAATCCTTTATGAAGAAGCTCCGTCTTATCGCTATCGAGACACACGTTGCTGATGCACGCTCCTGCTGTCTCAATCCTGCAACTGCCACACACCGTCAGCTTTCAGATGAACAGCTTATTGCGGCCGGCATACCCGCAGGTCTTATCAGGGTATCCTGCGGCATCGAGGATAAGAAAGATCTTATCGCAGACATCGCACAGGCTCTTGAATAATGTTCTGACAGGGTGCGCAGAGCGTGCCCTGTCTTTTTACCCGTGGCTCATGAAGTGTGTGACATACTAATCTCTGACCGATGTATAGAGAAGAAATGCCGGCAAAAACTTAATATATGCGGTTTTGTGGGCAGAGATTCTCTATATATCATATCGGGGAAGAATTAGTGCCAGGCGCAGAAAGCCTTTATTCTGTGCGGTTTTTACTAAATTAATGTAAGCGTGTTGAGAAAATTTTATATAATTGTGCTACATTGCTAAAATAATGTGAATAAGTTTATGCAAATTTTTTTGTCAAAATCAGTTGTTGTTTTTTTTGGAGTGTGGTATAATAATTATAAATTTATCGGAGCCGATCGGTTCATGCATATCCGTCAGGGTGTGCTGTGTTTTGTATGTCAGGCGGCTTCATACGGATTTGGAGGTATAATACTATGGAAGGTGCAGGATTCCTCAAAACGGTCTCGTTCGGCGGATTTGATAAAAAGGATGTACTCCAGTATGTAGACAAGCTCAACACTCAGATCTATACTCTTGAAAATGAGCTCAATGAAAAGAAGGCACTGCTCGAGGCAAGCGGCAGCAACAGCGAGGACGCTGAGAAGTACGAAAAGCTCCTCAATGAGAACAGAGCTACCATCACCGAGCTCCAGACCAATAACGAGTCCCTCAAGAACCAGCTGAAAAATGCTGAGGATGAGGCGGCTGAAAAGGACAAGGAGATAGCTGATCTCAAGGGCAAGCTCGCAGCTATGGAGGATGAACTTATAGAGGCCAAGAACAAGGCTGCTGCGGCATCCAATGTTGAAAACAACGCTATGGACCTCAGTAACGTATTCATGGAGGCACAGAAGTCTGCGGCTTCCATCGTTACCAACGCTAAGGAAAACGCAAGGAAGATGGATGAGGACGCAAGAAAGCTCGCTAATCAGGTCGTTGATGATGCGAACTCCAAGGCATCCACTATCGTTAAGTCTGCTGATGAAAAGGCTCTGCGTATCGTTACCGATGCTGAGAGCAGATCCGAGCAGATGCGTACCGCTTCCGACAATATGAAGGCAGTTGTCCTCGCAGAGGTAGCAGAGATTTCTCAGAGCATCAATCAGGTCAAGAGTATTCTCGATCAGTTCACAAACGACGGTCTTGCAAAGATAAACGAAACATCCAAGCTCCTTGCGGATACAGAGGGCACTCTCAAGAAGAACGGTATTCCTCAGTTCACACCGCCCAAGGGCACCAAGATGGCTCAGCCTGCTCCCATGCAGAGACCTGTACAGCCTGCACCCGTGCAGAGACCCGTACAGCCTGCTCATGCGGCTGCTCCTCAGCCTGCACCCGTGCAGGTAGCACAGCCCGCTCCGGCTTCTGCTCCGGCAGCACAGGCACAGCCTGCTCCTGCTCCCGCACCTGCGGCAGCTCCTCAGGCACAGCAGCCTAAGGCTCAGCCGGCAGCACAGGCACAGCCTGCTCCCGCTCCCGCACCTGCGGCAGCTCCCCAGGCACAGCCAAAGGCGGCTCCCAAGCCTGAAAAGCCCAAGTTTGATTTCAGCGACCTTGAAGCGCTCGCAAAGCAGATCGAGGCAGATGCATCCAAGGGCAAGCCTATTGACGACGGTTATGACGGAAACGTCGATCCCAAGTCGATAAAGCTCTCCAAGATGGGTTGATGACCGGTACATGAACTAAGCACCCGTGATCGGCACGGGTGCTTTTTGTTGTCAGAAGTCCTCTTCGGTGAACAGCGGTTTGTGTACAAAGACGCTTTCAAGAGTGTATTCGTTTTTGATTATCTTCACGTCATCCCTGTATGATGCTTCCCTGAGGTCGATCGCCCCTGAGGAGAGCTGTGACAGCGCCCTTTCGGATACGATGATGTCCGGAGCGTCGGAAGATGCTGTCACACCGTCGTGATCTGTCCTCCATGTTCCGTTATTCCGGGAGATGAGCTTGTCATTCACCTGTATCACAAAAGATGCTTCCGGCGGCTTTTTCATTACCTCCAGGATCTTTGCCGTATCGATCGGCCTTGCCATATAACTGCAAAGTGGCTTTTTTTCTATGTCATAGGGCGCCGAGGCCAGTGAGCACAGATCAATGCTTGTCGGCACAGGCATGACAACTCTGTCATAATCGGCGGTAAATCTGCCGATAAATCCCGTCAGCGCGGCAAAGCCTTTTGCACCGTCCCATGCAAGGTCAGTGATCTTCATTGTATTGCCGCCATTGTTTTCATATTTGTATCTTAGATATGCTACGGGACCGCCTTCGTACAGCATATAGCAGAATATGCCGCTTTTATGGGGCTCGCCCTGTAATATGTCATCAAGATATTTTCTTTCATCACGTTTTGCCATGAAGTTATAGTCGGAGGCAAAACGCTCATAGACCTTTACATAGTCGGATGCTCCCTGTCTGTCATCCCATGATACAGCCCTGCCGTTGAAGCGTCTTGCTGAGAATACAGAAGGTGGGAATGAGCAGACATTTTTGACACATATGGTCTCAAACCCGAATTTTCTGTAAAACTCATGGCTGAAAGGCATCAGCATGGACATTATCTTTCCGTTTTTACAGTCCTCTTCAAGTATCCGAGTAATTATCTGCCGAACTGCCCCGCTGTTCCTGTATTCGGGTAGCGTTGACACAGCGCCTATACCGCCTGTCTTTATGAGACTGCCGTCAAAGTATGTTTCAAAGTCATTGTCAATGACATGAGACATCAGCACACCCTCATCATTGAATGCCCCCCAGTCATCCGGCGGATACTCCCGCTGCTCACGCATATGTGAGTCGATGTCGTCTATATGAAAGTGAAATGCAGACGCCGAGATAAGCTCTGCAGCTTTTTTCTCATCCTTTGTGATCTTTCTTATCAGCATGGTGATGCCCCCTTTTTAGAATTTATTATATCAGATTATCCTTGCAAAAGCAAGTGAGGGCTGTCAATTCGGTCAGATAACTTTATCGGCTGTGAAAATGGCTGTCGGAAGACAGCCGCCCCGGTCTCTGAACGGGAATTGTTTAAAATGGTTAGAATAAGCTAACATAACGAGACCGAATTTGATGATTTTTTCATTGTAAATTTTCTGTAATCTATTGAAATATCGTCGGGAATGGAGTATAATTGATATATGAGTGCTGGCGATATCCGTCGGCGCAAATTCATGTCTTGTGGCAGGATGTATCCTGCACATGGCATATATGGAGGGTTTTTTATAATGTCAAGATTAGTATCTGCAAAGGATATGCTCAACAAGGCTCTTGCCGGTCACTATGGCGTAGCTCAGATCAACATCAACAACCTTGAATGGACCAAGGCTGTACTTACCACTTCTCAGGAGCTCAAGGCTCCCGTTATCCTCGGTGTTTCTGAGGGCGCAGGCAAGTACATGACAGGCTTCAAGACTGTTGCTAATATGGTAGAGGGCATGATGGAGTCTCTCGACATCACCGTTCCTGTTGCACTTCACCTTGATCACGGTACATACAATGGTTCTGTTGCTTGCATCAACGCAGGCTTCTCTTCCATCATGTTCGACGGTTCCTCCCTTCCTTTTGAGGAGAACCTTGCTAAGACCACTGCTCTTGTAAACGCCTGCGACGTTCTCGGTCTCTCTCTCGAGGCTGAGGTTGGTTCCATCGGCGGTGAAGAGGACGGTGTTATCGGCATGGGCGAGTGCGCAGACCCCGAGGAGTGCAGAAAGATCGCTTCTCTTGGTGTAACAATGCTCGCAGCAGGTATCGGCAATATCCACGGTGTATATCCCGAGAACTGGCCCGGTCTCCGCTTTGACGTTCTTGAGAAGATCAGAGCGGCAACAGGTGACGTGCCCCTCGTTCTCCACGGCGGCACAGGTATCCCCGACGAGCAGGTAAAGAAGGCTATCACTATGGGCGTTTCCAAGGTTAATGTAAACACCGAGTGCCAGCTCGTATTCGCTGCTGCTACAAGACAGTACATCGAAGAGGGCAAGGATCTCAAGGGCAAGGGCTTTGACCCCAGAAAAGTGCTCGCTCCCGGTTACGAGGCTATCAAGGAAAAGGTAAAGGAAAAGTTCGAGGTATTCGGCTGCGTAGGCAAGGCTTGATCCGAACTTATCATACCGATCTCATATCCGCAGACATCAGTCTGCGGATTTTTTTGTACAAAAAACATCGTAGGCTTTTGTGTATGTATACGAAATTTGATTTATTTATTGACATAGTAGTGATATTATACTATACTTAGTATGTAAAGCAAACGAACTAATCATGTTTTTGGGGATTAATTCTCCTAATGCATAATTCGCTTGTTATTATATTTTTATATGCGAGGGAGAACACATTATGAGGATGTTCATCAAGAAAAAAGCAAGTATAACAAGTTTGACTTTGCCGGTTAGAATTGTAATCCGCAGATTAAGAAGCAAATTGTGCACAACAAAAACATTAGATATATTTGATATAGAGGCAACGTCTGTTTTTCGTGCAGATAGGAGAGAATCATATTTGCGGTATGAAGAAAAATGGGATGAGCTTCATCCGAATTATGAAAAACAAAATATAACAATAAATGGCGTAAGTTGGAATGAAAAAAACTTATCCTTGGCGCATTCGGGTGCGGGAAATTTTGTAATCCACCTGACCATGCAGCAGAATTGTTTAGAAATGTTCTTTGTGAAGAGGAGTTTATCGGAGCTTTTGAAAGAATCTGTTTTGCTATAACCTATTCCCATGATTCATCAAAATATGATGCGTTTAAAAGACATCTGGATGGTTTTATCTTGCCAAGACCGCAAGATAGTATAAGAACGTACAGGTCAAAGAGGAGATGATGGAATGATAAACAGAAGAATGAAGCTGAAAGAAGTTTTTGAGGATACACAGCGATTCCTGTCGGAAGACCCTCTGCTGAAAGAAGCCGTGGAAAACAGTATAAGGGGCACACGCATCTACACTCCCGATACTAAGGCGTTGCCTTATGAACGATATGACGGGCAGATAAGGGTCACGGGGCAGCGTTCGTTTGAGGCGGCAGTCTTGCTTCATGCAGAGTTTCCCGACAGACGCATTGCGGTGCTGAACTTTGCTTCTGCCACAAATCCGGGCGGAGGAGTCACGAGAGGGGCATCAGCACAGGAGGAGTGCCTTTGCCGCTGTTCGACACTCTATCCTGTTCTGGCAACGAGGGAATTGTGTCTGGAGTATTATTATGTGAACCGCAAAATGAACAATCTGCATGATGATACCTGTATATACACGCCCGATATAGTTATATGCAAGACCGATGAGGATATCCCCAAAAGGCTCGGCAGCGGAAGCTTTGTCAGGGTCGATGTGATAAGCTGTGCCGCTCCAAATCTTAGGGATGTTCCGTCAAATATCTATAATGCCGAGGGCGGCGATGTTGTCCGCATAACAGCGGATGAACTCTATGACCTGCATATAAGGCGCGCTGAGAATATCCTGAACACAGCGGTCATCAACAAGGATGAGATCATTGTTCTGGGGGCGTTCGGGTGCGGCGCATTCAGCAACGACCCTTCTACAGTGGCGGCGGCATACCGTGACGTGATGAAAAAATACCGCCATGCATTTGAAGCGGCGGTATTCGCAGTCTATTGCAAAGACCGTGAGACGGAGAATTACAGGCAGTTTTACAAGGCGATGAATGATGCAGGGCTTTTGTCATGCTAAGCTTCACATTGAAGACACGGTAACAGATAAGTATCCCAAATGCACTAAGTTTGTTTATTGTGCACAATTTTTTATTAGAAATCAATATTGACATTAAAAATTTTTCATAGTATACTTCAATCTATCGAAGAAAAACAGGAGGTATATTATGGGATACTATACAGACAATATTTGCGGTATAGCGGTGATGAAGGATGGCAAGACAGTGTATGAGGACTATCACGACGGCTTTGGAAGAAATGACACCATGCACGTTGCCTCTGTGACCAAGAGCGTCATGTCTCTGCTGACGGGTATAGCGATAGACAAGGGGCTGATAAGAGACACGGATGTTCGTGTAATGGACTTCTTTCCCGAGTATGTACCGAAGAGGGGAGAGAAGACCATATATGAGGTGCGTCTTTATCATCTGCTTACGATGACAGCACCCTATAAGTTCCGCTCCGAGCCGTGGAAGAAGGTCTGCACAAGTCCCGACTGGACTGTGGCGGCGCTTGACCTGCTGGGCGGCAAGAAAGGCCTCACAGGTGAGTTCAGATATAACACCCTCGGCATACAGATCCTCGGAGGCATAATAGAAAATGCCAGCGGTATGAAGGTGCTGGACTTTGCCAACGAATACCTGTTCAAGCCGCTGGGCATACCCGAACACAGACCATACGGGATAGATACCAAAGAGGGGCAGTATGAGTATCTTGTCAGTAAAAGTCCACGGGGAGATGTATGGTATGATGCCCCGAAGGGCATGGTCACATCGGGCTGGGGTCTGTCGCTGTCTCCGACGGATATGATGAAGATAGGACAGATGTGTCTTGATAACGGTGTGTACGGTGACAGGATAGTATCACAGGACTGGATAAAGACCATGACCACTCCCCATGTCAGAGACCTTGGAAGAAGCTATGGCTATATGTCATTCGGTTATTTGTGGTGGATACCCGACAAAGATCCGGATGTGTTTGCGGCAGTGGGCGACGGCGGAAATATAATATATGTCAACAGGCATAAAAATATCGCCGCCGGTATAACGGCGACGTTCAGACCGAGAGTATTTGACAGGATAGATTTTCTTGAGAATGTCATTCTGCCGCAGATACCCTGATCATTTCAAGGACTCTGCTGTCCCTGTCGATCATGGTCAGACCGTTGATATTCAGTCCGTTGTGACTGTGGGTGCGGTTTACATTTATGGCTTGATCGGGGGAAACATATTCAAGGGTGAAACCCTCTTCAGCCTCATAGTCATCAAGTGACTGTGAACCCTGTCCTTCTTTCACACGGCAGAGGTAGTAGTAGTTATCCTGAATGAACATATCCTCCACAAGCCCTTTTTGGACACGATGCACCATGCCAAACTCACGGACGGTGTTTTCATCGACTTCAAGGCCTGTTTCTTCCCTTACCTCACGGATCAGTGCGGTGATATGGTCTTCATCGGTTTCTATCCCACCGCCCGGAAATTTGTAGTAGTCGTATTTCAGACTGTGTATCATGGCGATGAGCCCGTCTTTACGGATCAAAGCACGGACGGAAGGTCGTATGCAGACAGTGCCGCCTGTTATGTAGTCTTTAAGGTCGATCTCAAAAAGCGTTCTCATATTATCCCCCTATGTATTGATTTTTGTATCTCTATGTGGTATTATATCATCGGAGGTGGGCTTATGTCAATATCTGTCAGAAATGCCGAGACAGGCGATTTCGCACCGATAGCGATGCTTGCAAGAGATCAGTTGGGATATGATTGTGAGGACAGTCTTGTGAAAAGCAGGCTGGAACACCTGGACAACACTCGTGAGGCCGTGTTTGTTGCTGAGAACGACGGCACGGTCATAGGCTTTATCCATGTTCAGGTGTATGAGGTGCTGTACTATGAGACTATGCTGAATATCCTCGGTCTTGCGGTATCCGATAAGCATCGCCGCATGGGGGTCGGCAGCATGCTGGTGAAGAGTGCGGAGCGGCTGGCATCGGAAATGGGCATAGGATGTATAAGGCTCAACTCGGGCGGCAAAAGGACAGGCGCTCATGAATTCTATCGGTCGCAGGGTTTTGACAATGAGAAAATACAGCTCAGATTTCTCAAAAAAATAGATTTTCAAAAAAAACACTTGACAAAAAGAAAAAGTTGTGCTAAACTCATACCATAATCACAAATGCGATGACAGGAACAAAAGCCGCATTGACGATCACAGAGAGCCGTCGTTCCGGTGCAAGACGGTATCATGGTGCGGTCATAACTCGTCCTTGAGCATTCCGCTGAAAGCACAGGCGATTAGGTGGGAACGGGTTTCTCCCGTTACAGAGAAGCGCATTGTCAGATGCGGCTGAGGCAGCCACGGCTGCGAATAAGAGTGGTAACACGGGTTTTTGCTCGTCTCTTGTATCCTTTCGGGTACCTGAGTCGGGCTTTTTTGTTGTGCTGTCATGAACGGAGGAATATTTATGAATGCAGGCAAATATTCAAGAGGTTATTTCTGTCCGCCGGAACCATGCTTTGACTGGGTAAAAAAAGAGTACATCGACAAAGCGCCAAAGTGGTGTTCTGTCGATCTTCGTGACGGTAACCAGGCACTTGTCATCCCCATGAGCCTTGAGGAGAAGCTGGAGTTTTTCAGAAAGCTGGTGGATATAGGGTTCAAGGAGATAGAGGTGGGATTTCCCGCAGCATCCGAAACGGAATATGAGTTCTGCCGCACACTCATAGAAAAGGATATGATACCCGATGATGTGGCGATACAGGTGCTCACACAGTCAAGAGAGCACATCATCAGAAAGACATTTGAGGCCATAGACGGATGTAAGAACGTTATAGTCCACCTTTATAATTCCACATCGGTAGCTCAGAGAGAACAGGTGTTCAGAAAGAGCAAGGAAGAGATAAAGCAGATAGCCATCGACGGTGCAAAGCTCTGTGAGCAGTTCAGGCAGACATCAAAGGCGAATATACGCTTTGAGTATTCACCGGAGAGCTTTACCGGCACTGAGCCCGAATATGCTCTGGAGGTATGCAATGCGGTCATTGATATATGGAAGCCCACTGCCGACAGAAAGGTGATAATCAATCTGCCCGTTACAGTGGAGATGTCACTGCCTCATGTATATGCATCACAGATAGAGTACATTTCCAAGCACCTTCACAGCAGGGAAAATGTGGTCATATCGCTCCACCCTCATAATGACAGGGGCTGCGGAGTGGCTGATGCAGAGCTCGGTATTCTGGCAGGCGGCGAAAGGATAGAGGGCACCTGTTTCGGCAACGGTGAAAGGACAGGAAATGTTGATGTGGTGACGCTGGCGATGAATCTGTACTCCCACGGGATAGACCCCGGACTCGACCTGTCCGATATGCAGTCTCTCGTTGAGGTGTATGAAAGGGTAACAAAAATGAAGATAGGGGAGCGTACCCCTTATGTGGGTAGCCTTGTCTTTGCCGCATTTTCGGGCTCTCATCAGGATGCTATCGCCAAGGGCATGAAGTGGCATGAGGAACATGACCCGGATCACTGGAACGTTCCCTATCTTCCCATTGACCCGAAGGATGTGGGCAGGGAGTACGAAGCGGATGTCATACGCATTAATTCTCAGTCCGGCAAGGGCGGCATCGGTTATATCATGGAACAGATGTTCGGCATAGATATGCCGCCTAAGATGCGTGAAAGCTTCGGCTATGCGGTCAAGAGCATTTCCGACCATATACACAAGGAACTCAGTCCCGCAGAGATCGAGAAGATATTCAACGATAAATATGTCAATGTTGAGACATCCTTTGCTATCGATGAATTTCACTTCAAGCGCAAAAACGGCATAACCGCAGATGTTGCCATAATAAAGGACGGCAGGAGCATATCCCGTGAGGCTGTCGGCAACGGCCGTCTTGATGCAGTGTCAAATGCTCTCAAGGATTCTCTCGGTATCGACTTTACAGTAGTGACATACAAGGAGCACGCCCTTGAGACCACATCAAGGTCAAAGGCAGCCGCATATGTGGGCATAGAGACAAAGGACGGCATATTCTGGGGCGCAGGTATAAAGACGGATATCATTGATGCATCCGTCAGCGCTCTTGTATCCGCCGTAAACAACAGCGGACTTGTCTGAAAGACATAGAACATAGAATATAAATTACAACGCTCGGTCATCCTGTACGGTATGGCCGAGCGTTCTGCTTGACACAAATAACCAAAAGTGTTATACTCTATAATACGATGATGTGCTTTTTTGAAACTCATCGGTAAGAAATATGACAGGAGAGCAGTTATGGCCACATATACACAGTCCGAAAGAGAAAAGATAATAGTCAAAACAAGTATCACCGGTATTGCGGTGAATGTGCTCCTTGCAGGAGCAAAAGCGGCAGTCGGTCTCATCACCAATTCCATCGCTGTCACGCTCGATGCAGTAAATAATCTGTCGGATGCGCTTTCATCCATAATCACTATCGTGGGTGCAAAGCTCGCCGCAAAGCTGCCTGATAAAAAGCATCCTCTGGGCTATGGCAGGATAGAGTATATGAGTGCCATGATAGTTGCGGCGATAGTGCTGTACGCAGGTATCACATCTGCCGTGGAATCCGTGAAAAAGATAATATCGCCGGAAAAGGCGGAATATACCGTTGTGTCTCTCGTTATGATAGCCGCCGCGGTCGGCGTGAAGCTGATACTGGGCACATATGTGAAAAAGCAGGGCGAAAGGGTGAATTCCGCCGCACTTGAAGCATCGGGAAAGGATGCCCTTTCAGATGCGGTGCTGTCTGTCTCGGTGCTTGCATCGGCGCTCGTTTTCCTGTTAACGGGTCTGTCTCTTGAAGCATTTGTGGGTCTTGTCATATCGGTGTTTATAATCAGGGCAGGCCTTGAAATGCTGTCAGAGACACTTGACGACATACTGGGAAAGCGTGCCGACAGCGAGCTCACCGCCACGATAAAGGCTATTATCAATGAAGAGCCTGAGGTCAGGGGTGCATATGACCTCATACTGAACAACTACGGTCCGGACAAGAATATAGGCTCTGTGCATATAGAGCTTGACGATACGATGAGCGTGAGGGAGCTTGACGGCCTCACACGCCGTTTAGAGGAAAAGGTATATGAGCGGACAGGTGTTATCCTTACGGGTGTGGGAGTGTACTCCTACAACACAGGGAACGATGCAGCCGCTGAACTGAGAAATGAAGTGATAAAGACCGTTCTCTCCCACGAATGGGCACTTCAGGTACATGGTTTCTATGCCGATACCGACGAAAAGAAAATGCGCCTTGATGTGGTAATGAGCTTTGACATATCCTCAAAGGAGGGAAAGGAGATCATTACAAAGGAGCTGTGTGATAAGTTCCCCGGCTATGATATCTCCGTATCGCCCGATGTGTATATAACCGATATAGAGGAAAGTGAGGACTGACAGAGATGAGAGAACTGGACAGACAGGTATTCTATTCGGGGCTTCACAGGGCTCTCGTTTACCACTATAAGGATGAAGGGGAGCGTATCTGGCAGGAGGCTGCTGATGAATATGACAGGATAGTATCAGATCCCCGCTTTAAACATCACAAGGGCAGTATGGCTGTTCCTGCGGCAGCACTGCGACGTGTGCTCAGAGCTCACGGCAGGAACGCAGACAGGATACTTCAGTGGTACGGCGGCAAAATTGGTGTAAAGCTGGCAGGGGTTGTCAGAAAGCTGACACGCATCCCGTTTCTGGAGGATATTCTATGGAAGAATGCCGAAACTCTGTCAGATGTGATGAGCAGTGAAAGGAAGGGCTACAAACGGAGACTTGTAAGCAAACCGCCCGTTATGTACGGCGTTGATATACTCTCATGTCCCTATCACGAAATATGCAAGGAGCTAGGTGAAGAAAAAGCGGCACTGTGCATATGTAAGATGGACGCCAACTTTTCAAAGGGCTTTGACAGGATAAAGTATGACAGGAATTCCGCCCTTCCCGAGGGAGCAGACTGCTGTGAATACAGGCTTACCCACAGATAAGACGGTGGGTCGGGACACAGAGCAATTGTCGAAATTATTAATAAAATGATACTTGATTTTTTCTGCTTTATGATTTATTATAGTATCGTTACGACACAATGAAAGGAAACTTGATATGATAAATTACCGCAAGGCTACTCCATCGGATATTCCCGACATAATAAATATGCGTCTGGGTTATATGCATGAGACCCACAATGATCTGGATGACAGTGTGTTTGACGAGATAGCCTCCAAATCCGCAGGATACTTTCAGGAGCATCTTAACCGTGACTGCGTGGTCTATCTTGCGCTTGACGGTGACACAGTTGCGGGGTGCGTGTTCTTTCTGCTGATAAACAAGCCTGCCAGTCCGCTTTTCATTACGGGCAAGACAGGCACACTGATGAATGTTTTCACCGTCAGCGCATACCGCCGCAAGGGCATAGCGAAGCACCTTGTCCGGATGGCGATAGATGACGGCAAGGCGTGGGATCTTTCATATATAGAGCTTCGCTCAACAAATGACGGATATCCGCTCTACAAAAGCCTTGACTTTGTTGAGGACAAGTCTATCTATATGTCGATGAAGCTGAAACTCGTCGATGACTGATAATGAGAGGAAGTGTTGAAATGTCATCATCACCGGAATGGATCAAAAGATCAGCAGTCTATCATATATATCCCCTTGGCTTCTGCGGCTGTGAGCGTACAAGGGCAGAGTCCGACGGCAAACAGCACCGCATAAGAAAGGTGCTCGACTGGATACAGCATCTTAAAGCCATGCACCTTTCCGCAGTATACTTCGGTCCGGTATTTGAGTCCGCCGCTCACGGATACGATACATCCGACTACAAGCTGATAGACGGCAGACTTGGCACAAATGAGGATTTTGCCGATGTGTGCAGGGCACTGCATGAAAACGGCATAAGGGTTGTTCTTGACGGCGTGTTCAATCATGTCGGCAGGGAACATTTCGCATTCAGGGATGTTCAGCAGAACCGTGAGAATTCACGTTATACAGGCTGGTTCTGCAATCTCAATTTCGGCGGCAACAGCCCGTATAATGACGGATTCTGGTATGAGGGCTGGAACAATTGCTATGACCTTGTGAAGCTGAACCTGCGCAATCCCGAGGTCGTGGATTATCTTCTTGATGCGGTAAAGATGTGGATAGAGGAGTGGGATATCGACGGCATAAGATTTGATGCCGCCGATTGTCTCGACAATGATTTCATAAAGCGCATACATAATTTCACAAGGGGACTGAAGCCCGATTTCTGGCTCATGGGCGAGATAATACACGGCGATTACAGGCGCTGGGCAAATCCCGAGATGTTCGACTGTGTGACGAACTATCAGTGCTATAAGGGCATTTATTCGTCCCACAATGACAGGAACTATTTTGAAATAGCTCATTCCATAAAGTATCAGATGGGGCAGTACGGCGATATTTATATGTACAACTTTGTGGACAATCACGACGTTGAGCGTCTTGCTACTCATCTCACCGACTATGACAGGATATACTGCTGCTATACGCTTCTTTACACCATGTACGGCGTTCCGTCGGTATACTACGGGAGTGAATACGGGATAAAGGGTGCAAAGGGCAAGGGCGCTGATGCCGATGTAGCACTCAGACCGTGTCTCGATCTGGACGATATCCCAAACCGTGATGACAAGCTGTA